>VBEO01000133.1 GCA_005881825.1 Chloroflexota bacterium
AGGAAGCCGCCGGCGGGTTGTTCGCCGACGTGCGTAGCCGTGCGCGGCGAATACAAAACGCCCCCACCTGGGGCTTCAACAGTACGCAGCCGTTCGTACTCATTCGCGCCGGTAGCTGTCAATTAGCTGTCAGACGTGACCGCCTCACTGGGTCCTACGACTGGTGGCCGCTGCCCGGTTGCGTGTCGGCCCGGTACCCTCCAAAGAAGCCGAAGCCCCCAGTAGCTCAGCGGACTAGAGCAACAGCCTACTAGGCGGTTGGCCGTAGGTTCGAGTCCTGCCTTGGGGGCACTCTCACCCCCGCTCTGCTGGTCAGCAGAGCGCTGGCGGCCACCGGAGCTGGCAGCTGTGGATCGACCTCGCGCTGCCGCTCCCCTCGGTGAAGGACGGCGCTTCGATTCCCAGCTGTTCACCCGCTCTAACAATTCTGCCTACTGTGGTGACTGACGAAGACTTCGAAGCCAAAGAGAACTTCATGCTCAGGTCTAGCCACGACTGGTTAGCCGTCCAGGCCCTGCGACCCGTCTTCCCGCGCATCCGACGGTCCCACCACTGAAGCTGGGGCAGGTTCGCCTAGCTGAGTGGGGCGTGACTCGGATCGTGCCGTTGGGCACACGCCAAGTATGGCTCGACCCGGAGGCCGCCCGAGGTCACAACAAGCCCGCAAGTTCCTCTGCTTTCGTGGTCAGATGGCAGACTCTCGTCCACGCATGGCAAGCGATCTGATACCCGAGGGCATCCGCCTGGCCGTCCGTGATGCCATGGGCGGCAACGGGCCCTACTCCGTCAGGGAGATCGAGAACAAGTTCCGCGCGTTCGGGTTTCGCCCGTCCGCTCCATATGACCCATCCCAGGGCGGCGGGGTCCGGCGCGCAACCGTCTCGGAACACCAAGAAGGTATCCGTTGGAACTCTCTCGAAGCCTGTGAGCGATACCTAGGGTTGGTTGCGGAAGTGCTAGAGGACCTCTCCGAAGGCGCCGAGACGAAGAAGGACCTGCTCCGTGGCAGCCTCTTCTTAGCAGAGAGCCCGCGAAGGCAGCATCTCCGCGTGAGAGCCGACGAAAGGTCCAGCCCCGAATAGCTGACGTTCTGTTCTGCTTGCACCTGGGCACGCGGCGGCTGGTAGCGGCGATCAGCTGCGCGGAGCCGAGCCAGGCCTGGGTCACCCAGCAAGCGCGGAATCTGGCCATGCAGCTCGAAGACGACAAGCTGGAGCTCAAGTACGTGATCCACGACCGTGATCGCAAGTACTGCCGGGCGTTCGACGCGGTGCTGAGGGCGGAAGGAGCGGAGGTGATCGTCACGCCACTGCTGGCGCCGACCGCGAACGCCCACGCGGAGCGCTGGGTGGGTTCGCTACGCCGCGAGTGCCTGGACTGGCTGCTGATCGTTTCGGAGGGGCACCTGGCGGTGGTACTCCATGAGTATCTGGCGCACTACAACAACGAGCGTCCGTATCGCTCGTGCGGTCTGCGACCGCCGACAGCACGCGGTGATCCGGCGTTCGCCCTAACGGACCCTGTATTGCGGAAGGTGCGGCTCGGCGGCTTGCTCAGCGATTACAGATATGCGCTCGGGCAGCCTGATACTTTTCTGAACCCGGCAGGGCGCCCCAGCTACCCGCCTGATAGTTGCTGACTTTGTTACAGCAGCTTGTCAAACCTAGTGGTGCAGGCCCGGATACCACGGCCAGCATCCCGCGCTCGGCGCCGGACTCGACCAGCTGGTCGACGGCCTGCTCGACCCGCGCCTGAAGATCGCTCATCAACTGGGCCTCACTCTAAGCCTGAGACGATTATCGCCGCAGCTATTCACTTGACACGGTCTTGACCCCGGAGGATAGTTTTTGCTGCGGTCGCGGTCGCAGCGGGGCGATTTCTAAGCGGGGGACAGGTCACGCAATTCTTCGGTGTTCGAACGCTGTATGCCGCCTGGCCACGGCTGGGTGAGGCGACGGACGCTTACTCGACTCGCACCACGAACGTGCGCGTGTCCTGGCTGGCGGCTTCCCAGGGGCGTTTGTATTCGAATCTGAGCTGCTCCTCGCCGAGGCCGATCGTCCGGAATCTGAACACCTGCCGTGTCGATTCCCCGACCTTCTCGGCATCGACGCCGCGCCAGGCGCTGTCGATCATCTCCACCACTTTGAGGGATTCGGGCGCTGCCGGTGCCCATGAGAAGCCCGCCGACGCCAGTGCATCCAGGCTTATCTCGAAGACCTCGCCCAGCTTGGCCGTTATTCGCCGGTTCACATGCGGTCAGCAGATGTCAGGCCGGCCGCACGTGCGGCTGGATCGGAATGGGAGCCACAAGAGGCCACAGGAGGTTACGCATGCCGCGAACAGCAAGAGGTAGGGCGACCGCCACGGCAACCGCCAGGGTACTCAATTGCGAGCCATCGCCAAACCAGGAGAATGACTGGCAATTCACCCACGCCGTGGATGCCGGCTTGCTGGCTGCGGGAGGTGCATTGCCCTCAACGAAGGATCTGCGTGAGAGCTGGTGGCAGGTCGGCGACCAGGCGAGCACGGGCTCGTGTGTCGGCTGGGCGAGCGCGGAAGGGGTTCTCAGGTGGCACTTCGCCGGCGCGGGGACGTTGCCCAAGACGGCACGGCTGTCACCGCGCTTCATCTGGATGGCCGCGAAGGAGACCGACCCGGACACTACCCAACCCACGACCATGATCGAAACCGCCGGGACCTACCTCAAGAGTGCCCTGGACGTTGCGCGAAAGTACGGTGCCATCAAGGACGACTTGATGCCATTTGCGAGCGGCCAGTTGTACCCGGGCGAGACCAAGACGTTCTTCGCGCTGGCGGCCCAGCTGAAGATCGCCAGCTACTTCAACCTCGGAACGACGCTCGCCAACTGGCGCTCGTGGCTGGCAACCAAAGGCCCGATCCTGACGCGGCTTGGTGTCGATCAGACCTGGGACCAGGCGACCACCACAAATGGCAAGCTCGACACTTACCTTCCCAACACTGTTCGCGGCGGTCACGCGGTGGCCCTGGTGGGCTACACGGCAGACCGGCTCATTGTTCGCAACAGCTGGGGCACCGGTTGGGGCGACAAGGGTTTCGCATATGCATCCTTCGCCTACGCGCAAGCTGCTTTCACGGAAGCGTACGGGGTGACCGTCTGACACAGTCCGCCGTGAATCCTTCACGCTTTGACCCGTACAAGAACTTCAAGTTCCGCGTGAAATGGGATGGTCGGTACGTGGCTGGCGTAAGCAGGATGTCCGGCCTCACGCGCGTCACCGAGGTGGTGGAGCATCGTGAAGGGGGCGACCCGAGCTCCAGTCGCAAGTCGCCGGGACGCACGCGGTACGAGGCAATCATCCTTGAACGCGGCGTAACTCACGACACCGACTTTGAGGCCTGGGCAGACAAGGTGTGGAAACTGGGAGCCGCGCCCGGCGCCGAGACGGATCTGGCCGCCTTTCGCAAGGACATCGTCATCGACTTCTTCGATGAAGCGGGACAGCGTGTGCTCTCATACCTGGTGAGACGCTGCTGGATCTCGGAGTACCAGGCGCTCCCCGCCCTCGACGCAAATGGCGCCGGCGTTGCGATCGAATCGATCAAGCTCGAGCATGAGGGCTGGGAGCGCGACCTGACGGTTGGCGAGCCCGCCGAGCCGCAGTCGATCGAGTAGGTTCGAGACACCCCTGGAGAAGGGACAAGCTCGCACTTTGAGACCATAGGCTCGTAGGCCGGCGGGGGACGTGACCGTGCCGGTCTCGAGCCCGAACACTCGCAGTTCCCGTGGAGCAGGGAGGATGAGATGGCGCTTACGTGTTCATGGCGCGGATTCGCGGACACCGACCTCGACTTCGCCGAATTCTTCAACGCCGATCACACTGTCGTCGTGCGCTTCATGCCGCAGTACCCCCACGCATATTTGGGGCCCATCCTTTCCGTGAACGGAACGGGGATCTACATGATCGGCCAAGGCGCCTATCAGAATCCGCCGGCCAGTCAGACGAAGCTGGCCCTGCAGGTCGGATCCGCCCAGCAGAACTATCCCCTGAGTCTCACGGCGGGCAACTGGTACCACCTGGCCGTTGTGCGGAGCGGAGCGAACCTCACGCTCTATCTGAATGCACAAGCCGCTGCGCCGGCAGTATCCGTTTCGGGGCCGACCCCGGCGGGCAAGGTCCGGATCGGGAAGGACACATTCAATCCAAGCCTCGACGCTGGTGGGGCCCAGTTCTACGGGTTTGTGGACGACGTCGGCGTCTTCACGACCGCGTTGTCGGCCTCCGCGATCGCCTCCCTCGCGGCTGCGCCTCGACTCACGGGATCGGAACAGGGTCTGCTCGCGGGCTATGTCTTCGGCTACGTCCCGACTGGCGGCCTGCCGCGGCGATTGGCCAGACCTTTGACCCTGTCTGCCGGCGCGACGCTGCGCGGGGTCTCAAACACCCGCGACGCAGCGGCCGACAGGCAGCAGTTGCCGGTTGGCGCCGGCACCCTGATGCACCTGCCCTTTCCTCAGGGTCAGTCGCTTTTCGTGATCCAGGGCTTTGATGATCCGACCGGAAGCCACAGAGGCATCGCAGCCTTCTGCTGGGACCTGATGCTGGCGGGGCAGCCGCAGAGCGCCTCCAATGGGATTCCGTTCTTCGCGGCAGCCTCTGGGACCGTCGACTTCGTCAAGCAAGACAACTTCTCAGGCGGTGCGGGACCGGCGAACGTCATCTCGATAAAGGAGGCCGACCACGAATTCTGCGACTACCTACATCTGAGACAGAACTCGGCTGCAGTCACCAAGGGCGCACAAGTCGCCTTTGGCACCGCCCTCGCGGATGTCGGCGATACGGGCGCGGCCCAGGGCGCCTTTCACCTCCACATGGCAGTCACGAATCTGGGTGAGGGCAACAAGAGCAGCGGGGGCACCTTTGTCACGATTCCATCGGCCTTCCTGGATTACCAAGCGGCCGACGACCAAGGGTCCACCTGGCGACACGTCTCGAAAGGGACATCGACGGTGGGGCAATGGATCCGCCGGCCGGAGCTGATCAGCCCGCGGGTGCCGGGGCGCGCCTATGTCAACGCGGTCTCACGTAGCGCCGACAAGCTTGACGTCTTCCTGACGGACTCAAATGGGGTGATCTTCACGGCCGCCTGGCAGCCCGAATTCGTGGACTGGTGGCATGGTTGGTGGGAACTGAGGGGCGGACGTGCCGCCTCCGGCGCGCCCGTGCATTGCGTGGCGCGCAACCTGGACAAGGTCGATGTTTTTGTCTCAGGCACCGACGCTTCCGTCTACACCGCCGCGTGGGAGCCGGCGTTCACAGACTGGTGGCATGGCTGGTGGGGAGTCAAAGGAGGCCGCACGGCACTCTCCGCACACGTTACTGCGGTCTCGCGCAGTGCTGACAAGCTGGACGTTTTCGTCGTCGGCACCGACGGACAGGTGTACACAGCGGCCTGGGAACCTACATTCGCTGATGGCTGGCACGGGTGGTGGCGTATGGCAACATCCAAGTTCCGCAAGGGGCACCCATCAACGTGGTCTCCCGCAGCCAGGACAAGCTCGACGTATTCGTAACAGACGTCAACGGCGCGGTTCAGACAGCGGCCTGGGAACCTGGGTTCGGCTCGCGGCACGGGTGGTGGGAACTCCGGGGCGGCAGGGCTGCTCCCGGGGCCCCCGTCAACGCGGTTTCCCGGAGCCGCGACAAACTGGACGTCTTCGTGACCGGCACGGATGGCCGCGTATACACCGCGGCCTGGGAGGCCAGCTTCACTGACGGTTGGCATGGGTGGTGGCCAATCGGCAGCATCCAGGTGCCGCAGCGATCCCCGGTTAATGCCGCGTCGCGGAGCACGGACAAGCTGGACGTCTTCGTCACAGACACCAACGGGGTGGTACAGACGGCAGCCTGGGAGCCCGGCTTCACGTCCGGGCACGGCTGGTGGGAATTGAGGAGCGGTAGGGCGGTTCCAGGGGCGCCGGTGACGGCCGTCTCACGCAGCCGGGACAAACTGGATGTCTTTGTCGTTGGCACCGACGGCCGCGTCTATACCGCGGCCTGGGAGCCCACCTTCGCGGACGGCTGGCATGGTTGGTGGGCCATGGGACGCTGACGAATCCGGTCAGACCAACACGCCGATCGGCTGCATCGATGGGTCAGGGGGTCGCGAAGTAGAAGTGCCCGAACAAGCCTCCGGCTACGAGTGTCAGAGCCAGGGCAAACGCTGGGTATCTCCGCGCCCATTGGGTGACCCATGAGCCAACCGGCAATCGCCTTTGCAGGGTCAGCACCAGGTCGCTGGCCACCAGCAGCAGCAGGGTCGACAGACCGACAACGGCGACGAACAGTACAGCGTCCCTAGGAGCCGGTTCGAGCATGCCACCGCCTCCTCGGCAACCAGAACCAACGACCGACCAGGAACAGGACGGCGGCGGCAGCCAGCGTCGACTGCCAGCCGGCCGCGTCGTAAGCGCACCTCACGTAGAAGGTGATCGGCCAGACGCCGCGAGACAGCGTCACTATCTCGATGATCAGCAATCCGAGCATCTCGAGCAGGAACGCCAGCAGGAGCGCCTGGATCACGAGCGCGTCACGCCTCCGTCGATCATTCTCCGGTGGGATTGAACTCGCCCTCGTGCGGCGCCGCACATGCTTGGGGTCGACCGCCTGCCACCTCGCCGTGAGATGTCCGAGCGCGAAGGCCATCAGGCCCAGGCTGACAACCGCGAGCTGTGGTGGATCAGAGTCCAGGCGCGGAGGATTTGAGCAAGGCGGGCTGGTGTGTGCAACGGTGTAGCTGACGGCGCTGATCATGGCCCAAACCAAAATCAGACCCGCCGCCGATAGGAGGCCGATGGAGACCCAGCGCGCCACGCCCTCGCGGCGCGAGCTCGGCGTCGGAGTCCCCGAGTCGGCTGACGATTCGAACTCGGCCATCAGTGCCAGAAGAAGTGGCCGGCCAAGAGGCCGGTGATCAGGAGGAGAGGCGCCAGGACCTGCGCCAGCGGGGACAGCCAGGGCGGCAGCTCGATGCGCTCCGGCAACGCCAGGAAGGGGGCGGCCTGCCGTGCCGCAAGCCCGATCAACAGATCCCATCCGTCGATCAGCGCGAGGAACGCGACGATGGAGAAAGCAGGTACAAAGTACGCCGCATCACGCTGAATGCGGCCCGCGTCCGCCGCGAACACGCCGATCGCCGTGCTGGCGACGATCAAGATGACGCCGAGGCGGCCGGCTGGCAGGTTTCGGAGGGCCGTCAGTCCCGGATGGCGGGCGCGCGTTTCGCTCTCAGGGTCTGGCCTTTGACCGACGGCCAGGAGCAGCTGGATCGCCTCTATCGATCCCAGCGGAGCCGGATTCTTCCAGGCAGCGTGAGCCACGGCCGCCGAGACCTCTGCGTGCCAAAGCGGCGCCTCGGCCTGCGACAACGTCTTCTTCACGGTCGCCCAAGCGCTCCCTGCAGTGATTCCCAACGAACCCAAGAGCGTGACGACCAAGGCCAACACTCCGGTTGTGCTGCGTGCCGTCTCCGACAGGTACAGGGCGATGGCGGCGACCATCAGGATCAGGAAGAGCAAGAGCCCGATGCCGGTGCCGAGGAATTGCGCCGCCAAGCCGGAGATCCGCCTCACCAGGGACGCCATCGCCGCGAAGTAATAGTCGGCTCCGAGCATGTTGACGGGGTCCTTCTCGCCGGAAAGCAGTCCCCGCCAGACATCCCCCTGCCTGCGCAGGGCCCGCTCCACGCGCTCGCGGGCGTGCTGATTCTTCCAAGCGACCGGCTGGCGTTTGCCAATCGTGGGCCGCACGATCCACAAGCCCCACCCGCCAAGCGTGGTCGCCACGGCATCCGCCGCATATGCGGGGAAGCAATCACGCATGTCGTGCAGCCAAGCCTGGATGGTGAATATCCGGCCGCCGTCGAACGCGGTAAGCAAGGCAGCGTGGAAAGCATCGGCATGGTCACCTGGCGGAGGATCCTCAGCGAGACCACGGCCTGCGGCCGCGAAGCAGGGAATGATGGTCGACTCGGCAAGCGCCCGAGCGATGCCGTAACTCTTGCCGAGGCGAAAGTCCGCAACCGTGAGACCCGAGAGAAGCGCCTCATGAACCTGGCGAACCTGCGCGCGGAAGCTCGCAACGTCGGTCGCGGCCGCCGCCCCCTGGATCCTGGCATCGAGCTCCGCCGCGCTCAAACCGCCTGGGGTGTCAGACCAAACCGGTGGTATGTCATGACGGACCTGACGCACCAAGAGCTCTCGCCGCTGTTCGGGGTCGAGGCTGCCGATGCCGGGCAGAACATCGTCCACGATGCGTGGCTGCGCACCTCGAGGCGGAGTTCCTTCTACGCCTTCGACGCGCGTACCGCCGTCGACACCCACCTTGTCGAAGTGATAGAGCTCGGCAACATGCCACCCGAGCGCAAAAGCCATCTGTACGAGGGCCGCGTCGCAATGCGGCTCAGGTTTCTGCGAAGACTCGTCAGCCTGTGTCTTCTGTGGCATCCCCTTCCCGCAGCACTGGCGGCGGCGCACACTACCCTCGGCCCAGGGACTTGTCAACCGACCTCACGTCACGCGGACACTGGAGCGTTTCCAATCGGTTGACAGAGCTCCGCGGAGGTGGTAGCACCTAGCCTTGCCCCACCAGATCGCTTTTACGGCGGTGGCGACGGTCAAGCCCGAATCTCTGGACGCTTTGCGTTCCACGCTCAGGGAGATGGCGGCCGACCCGGCAGGCAACCGACTGATCCCGTTTCACAAACTGAACGGCGTCCATTTCGCCAGGTTTTTCCTGCTCGAGCCGACAACCGATGTCGATGGACGACCCATTGCCGGCCAACTGGTCTTCATGGCCGACTGGGACGCGCCCCTCGAGCAGCGCATTCAGGAACTTGCCGAGGTTGGGACGGAAGGCCTCAGCCGCCTGTTCAGCTCATGCGAAGGCTATGCGAGCGGCGGTGGCGAGCCGGGCGCTGCCATTCAGTATCTAAGGCGGCACGCGGTTTCCAACGCGGCTGTCTATGTCAACACCATCGGCCTCAGCGCCAGCCAGGTCATCGACGAGGGGCGCTTGAGGGACGCCCTCGAGGATTACCTCGATCAAGATCCAGACCTTCGATCGGCCGGACCGGGCGCCGTTCGTCGCGCACTGGTGGACCGGGTCGCCAGCACAGCTGAGCTGAGCTGGGCAGCGCAACCCGCCGATCCCCCCGCTCTGGCCTGGAAGATTCGCGAGCTGGCCCACCTGCTCCTCGTGCCGCTGATCGGGGTGCTGCTGCTGCCCGTGATCGTGGTCGCCCTCCCGATCTGGCTCGTCGTCCTGCGGCTCCACGAGCACGCCGATGTGGCCCTGGATTCGCGGCCCGACCCCGCTCGCGTATCCGAGCTGGCGGCACTCGAGGACCACGGGCCGGTCAATCAGTTCACGGCGGCCGGCTTCATCAAAACGGGCTGGTTCCGCTCACTGACCGCCCGGCTGGTTCTGTTCCTGATCTCATACGGTGTCCGGCATATCTTCAATCGGGCCAACCTTGCCGGCGTGAAGACAATCCACTTTGCGCGCTGGACATTCATCGACGGCGGCAGGCGAGTCATCTTCGCAAGCAACTACGACGGCAGCCTGGAGAGCTACATGGACGACTTCATCGACAAGGTGGCTTGGGGGCTGAACGCAGTCTTCAGCAACGGACAGGGCTATCCCGCCACGCGCTGGCTGCTCTTTGGCGGCGCTCGCAATGAAACCGCTTTCAAGAACTACCTCCGCGCACACCAGATACCCACCCAGGTCTGGTACGCCTCTTCCAGCCAGCTCACCGCCCTCAACATCGCCAACAACCGACAGCTGCGCAGGGGCCTGCGTGGAGCAATGTCCGACGAAGCGGCGTCGGCCTGGCTGAGACGGCTGTGACGCAGGACCCAGCCGCCCCGAAACGCGCGGCTGCAAGCGGGACTGACGGTGGGCTCGAGAACGCGGACATCCAGGGACTCGTGGCGGCCGGGTATGGCCGGCTCCCTGCAGCCAGGTACCTGTTGCTCCGTGTCCAGAATCCGGTGGCGGCCCGACTCTGGCTGGGGGAGATCGCCGACCGGCTCACCAACGCCGCCGCACCGGTCACCCATACCGGACTCAACCTCGCCGTCACCTTTGCGGGGCTCGAGCGACTTGGCCTGTCCGCACACACGCTTGGGGGATTTCCTCCGGAGTTTGCGGAGGGGATGGTCACACCGCACAGGAGCCGGATGCTGGGGGACACGGGGGCAAGTGATCCCGCGAGATGGCGCTGGGGAAGCCTCACCTCGCGTGTCGACATTCTGCTGATGCTCTTCGCCAGCGACGAACCTACGCTCGCTGATCTCGAGGAGGCGACGGCTACCGACCTCGCCGCCGCCGGGCTCGCATCGGTGGCCAGGCTCGACACGGTTGATCTCGGCGATCGGGAACACTTCGGATTCCGCGACGGGATCGCGCAACCCGTCATCGAGGGTTTTGGCCGCGCGGCGACCTGGCGAGACAGCATCAAGGCCGGCGAGTTCGTGCTCGGCTATCGCAATGAGTATGGGCGGTACGCGCCACGGCCAGCGGTGGCTGCGGGAGCCGACCCGAGTGGGATCCTCCCGGAGGACGTTGAGGATTCGACTGTCAGAGACTTCGGTCGCAACGGCACTTACCTCGTCTTCCGACAGCTCAGCCAGGACGTCGCCGGCTTCTGGCAGTTTGCCGAACGGGAGGCCCTCGCCAGCGGTCAAGGTTCGGCCGAGAAGCTCGCAGCCAAGATCGTCGGCCGCTGGCCGAGCGGAGCGCCGCTGGTCAGGGCGCCGGGAAGTGACGATCCGAGCCTTGGCAAGCTGAATGACTTCGACTACGGCAATGAGGATCCGAGCGGTGAGCGCTGTCCGGTGGGTGCTCACGTCCGGCGCACCAATCCGAGAGACTCACTCGACCCCTCTCCCGGAACGGACAAGTCGGTCACTCTCGTCAAACGCCATCGGATCTTGAGGAGGGGCCGTGAGTACGGGGCCCCGCTCGAGCTCAATCCCACCGGCTCCGGCCGGCCACCGGTCGATGACGGTCGGGAACGAGGTCTGCACTTCATCTGCCTCAACGCCAACCTCCGACGGCAATTCGAGTTTGTGCACGGGACCTGGGTGGCCAGCCGCAAGTTCGCAGGACTGTACGACGACGCTGACCCGCTCATAGCGTCGCGAGGTCCTGGGAACGACGCACTCACAATCCCAGACCAGCCGTTCAGGCATCGCATCCTGCACTTGCCCCAATTCGTCACCGTGGTCGGCGGCGCTTACTTCTTTATGCCGGGCCTTCGCGCAGTCCGGTTTCTGGCGTCGATCTCCAGGAGCGGGGCCCAACCCGGCGGTTAGGCTGTGAGAGTGCCGAGGCGTCGAGTCCAGGCAGGCAACGGATTGGGGCACTTAGCCTGGAAGGCGTTGGCGGGCATCATGTTCGTCAACGGCTCTTTGGGCATCCTGGCGCCCCGGTTCCTGATTCGCAGCCTGGGAGTCAAGCCCGACCTGGAGCCGGGCATGATCTATGTCTTCCGCATGTTCGGGATTAGGACTCTCTTCATCGCCATCGACCTGGTTCGGCGGCCGGATGAGCGCCAGCGATCGATGAGAGAAGGAATCATCGTCCACGCGACCGATGCCTCTGTCGCGCTCACGGCGGCGATGCTCGGACAGTTGCCCGCCCGGCCGGCCATCATGGTGGCGGGCCTGTCGACCCTCAACACGATCCTTGCCGTCGTCGGCGCGCGCGTCGACACTCGACCGGATCGAGGGTCAACCGGCATAAGGCAGGCGAGATGAGGGTTCCGCCCTTTCGTCCTTCCCTGCCACTGAGGATCTTTGCCTCGATTGCGGAGAGGATCGACCGCTCATCGGGTTGGTCCCAGCCGCCGCCCCTCATCGGCGCACTGCTGCTGGGCGGCCTGCGGACCCGGCTCCGACAGCGGAACCTGCACGACACTTCCGGGCTTCCGGCGACCAAGAGTCCCGCCCTGGTGATCAAAGGGGACTCATATCTGACCGCGCGCACGCCCGACGGCAGCTTCAACGACCTCGACGAGCCCGGGATGGGCCGCGCCGGCGCGCGCTTCGGTCGCAACGTCCCCAGCGATGCCACCAGCTTGCCCGACCGGACAACCCTCCTCACCCCCAACCCGCGGCTTGTCAGCCGGCGGCTGATGACGAGGGAGACGTTCATCCCCGCCTCAACCCTGAACCTTCTGGCAGCCGCCTGGCTGCAGTTCAACGTCCACGATTGGCTTGCTCACGGCAAGAACCGCAAGGCCGACCCGTGGCAGATCGACCTGGAAGAGGGCGACCCCTGGCCGCACAAGCCCATGACCATACTGCGCACCCGCCATGACCCTACTAGCAGGCCGGAGGCCAATCCGCCGACGTTCATCAACCAGGCCAGCGCCTGGTGGGACGCGTCGCAGCTCTACGGCAGCGATGAGAAGGTCCAGAAGCAGGTTCGTGCGGGCGTCGATGGCAAGCTGAAGGTGGATCGGGACGGTCTGCTGCCGGTCGATCCCAAGACCGGAGTCGAGATCACCGGCGTCTCGGGGAACTGGTGGATCGGGCTCGAGCTGATGCACACCGTATTCACCCTCGAGCACAACGCCATCTGCGAACACCTCAAGCGCGAGTACCCGAGATGGTCCGACCAGGAACTGTTCGATCGAGCGCGCTTGATCAACGCGGCCCTGATTGCCAAGATCCACACGGTCGAATGGACGCCCGGCATCCTCGGGCATCCCACCCTGCACCTTGCGATGCGCACGAACTGGTGGGGACTCGCGGGCGAGGCAGTTCACCGCATCCTCGGCCGCATCAGCAAGAGTGAGATCGTCAGTGGCATACCCGGCGCGGAGACGCAGCACTTCGGGGTGCCCTACTCCATCACTGAAGAGTTCGTGGCTGTGTACCGGATGCATCCCCTGATCCGTGACACATATGAATTCCTGGACGCCGCTAGCAACCGGCCGATCGAGCAACGGTCCTTCCCCGAGGTCGCCTTCAAGAACGCACGCCTGGTGCTCGATAGAGTCGGTGTCGAGAACGCGCTCTACTCGTGTGGACTGATGAACCCGGGCGCCATCACGCTCCACAACTTTCCAAAGGCCATGCAGCAGCTCGAGGAGCCGGACGGCACGCTGGCCGATCTCGCGGCGATCGACATCATGCGCACGCGAGAGCGGGGCGTGCCACGCTACAACGCCTTCCGGCGCTTCCTGCACAAGGCTCCCCTGCGCCGGTTCGACGAACTCTCCGATAACCCGGAATGGGTCGAGCAGATCCGCTCCGTCTACAACAATGAGATTGACGCTGTCGATCTGATGGTGGGGCTCTACGCCGAGCCTCTACCGCCTGGCTTCGGCTTCAGCGACACCGCATTTCGCATCTTCATCTTGATGGCGTCGAGACGGCTGAACAGCGATCGCTTTTACACCAGGGACTTCACGCCCGAGGTTTACACGCCGGTCGGCATGCGGTGGCTCGACGAGAATGGATTTGCCTCGGTCCTGCTCCGGCACTTCCCAGCCCTGAGGCCGGCGCTCCGGGGCCTGCGCAATCCATTCGCGCCCTGGCAGCCGGTTCAGCGTGCCTGATGGCCGCTGACGCGCCGGTGGCCGGGCAGAGCACCGCCCGCGCCGGGGAGGGCAAAGCTGTCCGCACCATCCTCTCCCTCGATGGTGGCGGCATGCGCGGGATCATCCCGGCCATCGTCCTGGCCGAGATCGAACACCGCTCGAAGCGAGCGATCCCCGAGCTGTTCGATGTGGTCGCGGGGACCTCGACCGGGGGAATCATCGCCGTTGGACTGACGGTGCCGGGCCGCGACGGCGGTCCCAAGTACCGATCTCGAGACATGATCCAGCTCTACGAGGAGCACGGTGCCGAGATCTTCCACAGCCAGGCCTGGCGCAAGGCGCTGTCCTGGGTGCACGGCGCCGCCTACTCGCCGGTCGCACTCGAACGGCTGCTGCAGGAGTACGCGGGCGACGCGCTGCTCAGCCAGGCGGTGACCGGCCTGCTGGTGACGGCCTGGGAGCTACGGACCCGCGCAGCCTGGTTCTTCAGACGGGCCCAAGCTCGCACCGACCCGTCCAAGGATGTGCTGCTGCGAGACATCGCTCGCGCCACCTCGGCTGCGCCCACGTACTTTCCACCGATGAGGCGGCCGGCACCTGACGGGCAGGGCGATTACGCCCTGGTCGACGGCGGGGTGTTCGCCAATAATCCTGGCATGGCCGCGTGGGTCGACGCCCACGAGGGCGCGAAGCCCGGACAGAAGGTCTTCATGGTCTCGATCGGCACCGGTTCTGCCGATGATCCGATCACGTACTCGCAAGCCCTCGGCTGGGGCAAGCTGTTCTGGGCTCAACCGGTTGTCGGAGTGGTCCTTGACGGTTCCTCAGACACCGTGGAGCACGAGCTGGGTCAACTTCTCGGGCCGGCCGAATACCACCGTTTTCAGACAGCCATTCCCGTCGCAAACCGGGCGATGGACGATGCATCACCGTCCAATCTGCAGGCGCTGAGGGACATCGCCCAGGCCATGATCCAGACGCGCAACGCCGACCTCGATGCCATCTGCGCGCGGCTCTTGCACCTGGCGGGCCTCGCGCAATCCTGAAGATGGACATGTCGGATCTGACGCCAGTACGGGAAGCTGCGAGGTAGAAGAAGCATGGCTTACAAGGTGGAGAGTCTTCTGGAAATGTCTCAGGACGAGCTCGACCGGCTGTTCCGGGAGAGCCCGGCGGGTGACATACCTGTTGGAGAAGCGAAGGGAACCGCGATCATCGCCCCCGGCACCGAGCTCTCTGAGATCGCGGCCAAGTTCATTCACATCTTCGCCTGGCATGGCAAGGTCTTCGATCCGGTCTCCGGCACCCTGAAGAACGAGATCCTGCCGATTCCGGTCGAGGCCATCGCGGCACGAGTGTTCAAGGCGCCCAGCTGGATCGACAACAACGAATGCGTCGTGCTCGACTACTCGCAGACGTCGCTGATCGCCCACCACATCCGCGATGAGATCCGCCTGATCGCGCCCGGCACCTACCTGGGCATCGTCTTCTGGGACCGCGACCGCCTGATCAACTTCGCGCTCCAGTTCGCCGCGGCGCCACCAGCCTAGGGTCTCCCATGTCCCGAGTGGGCGAGAGCCGAGATGAGAATCGTCCTCCCGCCGCCGCGCGGAAGGCAAGAGGTATCACGGCGCTTCGAGGTATTGGAATCTCGGGCACTGGACAGCCCAATAGGGGTCAGGAGGTCGTGTTCGGCCCCGGGGCGGGCGCTTGGGGCAGGTTGAAGCCGGGAAACACCTCATCACCCGTCGGCTCGTAGTGCTGCACCCCGTACATGGTCTGCCGCACCCGCGCCAGCTCCCAATAGAGGCGTTGCCGGGCGCGATTGAGGTTGCCGAGCGGCCGGTGGTCTGCGATGCAGTGCCAGGGGTTGTATGACAGGACCCTGGCGAAGGCGAGCTGTTCGGCGGAGTCGAACACCTGCTTGGGAATCCGCAGGACCGCGGCCGGCACGCGCGGTGACAGACGGGTCGGCCACATCACCCCGCTGTTCTCGATCGGCATGCGAAATGGATCCGTCTGGACCTGAAGCATGATGTCGAACTCGACATCCTGCCTGGCGAGCGTGGCCACCATGGCCTCGCGCAGGTAGTTGTCCGGCGGGCGCATCGGCAGACGTGGTACCGCTGTCCGAGTGGTCAGTCGCGACCAGAACGAATACTGCATCGCCTGTCCCTCGCCGAGCAGATAAGGCGTGCAGCTGAAGTATTGGCTCTCGAGCGGGCTGCTCTGCGTCTTGGTCCACAACAGGTTCATCACACCATCCAGGAGATGAGGCTGCCGGGGATTCAGGAAGTAGAACAGCTGCGCGTTCTTCAAGCTCCAGTGCTGAAGCTGGGCGTTGGCGCGAGTGTCGGGTGTGACAAAGGTGGGCACCGAGGTGCCGAAGAGGTCCTGCGTGAACCTCTCATCGTCCAGCAGCTTGGGGCCAGGCACTCCGATGACCTTGATGCTCATGCTCATGAACCCCACGTCGTCGATGTCTGGCGTGACGTATGGGCCCGGTCCCGAAAAGCGCACCCAGGCGGGGTAGGTTCGCGGCTCCGCAAACAGCCCACGCCGCATGTGTTGCGGAACGTCATCGCGAATCGTGAGCTCCCCGCGCACGACGCCGTGGGTCTTGGTGTTGCCACCGCGCTCGAAGTATCCGGGTGCCCAGAGCCCGCGCATTTGGGCGTTGAACGTGTCGATGATGTCCTGGAGGTGGGCCTCCTCGTCAGGTTGCATCCGCTCCTCGGCGAGCCCGAATCCTTCGTCTCTGCGGCGTAGGTTGACCAGACTGGTCGTCAGGCGCGTCAGCGGGTCACGCAACAGCGCATCGAGGCCTGGACGGATGAAGGGATCGATCCGGCGCTCGAGGTGAACCAGGCTGATCAGGACGCCGTTGAGGCGGTCGAGCACAGCGCTCCCGGTATTCGCCCGCGGCAGCCCGAAACCGGGTGACGGCTCAGCTGCCGTGCGCACTGGGCACTGCCTCCGTCCCGTGGCGGAGCACCAGCTCCAGCACGCTGCCGGCCAGGAGCAGAACCATCACGACCGCAAACACGGCCGTGACCGCTGTCGCTGCCGACAGCAGCAGGAGCACGGTCGCCCAGGCCAGCGTCGACCAGAGCGGAATGCGCACGACTCCCGGCGTGGCCAGACAGGCCCACGCGCTCCAGCCTGCCAGCGCGAACAGCGCGATCCTGGCCGGCCAGAAGAGCCAGCCCCCGTTGGTGAACGCAGCGCCCACCGAAGCCACCACGACGAACAGGGGAACTGCCGCGAAAGCGACCATTAAGGCCCGAGATCGCGTCGGGTGAGCCCACTGCTCGAGGCTTGTCAGCAGCCTCCCCGGTGAGCCGGGCAAGGCCCCTCGGGGAGGCGGAGCTGCCGCGGGCGCACCGGCCGCCGCGGTGACCTTCAGCACCATGTGGGTGAACTCGTGGATGAGCACAGCGGCCAGCGCCAGCCCAGGGATGGCGACCAGGGCTCCCACCAGGCCGGTGCCGAACCCGGCCGACAACCCATAGACCGAGAGCGTTACGAGGCCCATGAAAAGCGTCCCGCCCAGTTCGGCGCGCAGGCCGATCGAGGTCCCTCGAAATGCGAGCAGCAGCAGGGAGCTGATCGTCGAGAACACCACGCCGCGCAGGGCGTCGGGGATGGCTCGGTTGACAGCGCCAGACAGGGCGGTCGAGCCGCTGACCAGGTCACGCAGCCGCCTGACCAGGAGGTCAGGGTCGAGCAGGGCTGCGTTGAGAACCGCCTGGCTCACGATCGCGACCGCCGCCGCGTACGGGGCGAGCAGCAGAAGCTGAGCCAGGACACCCCCAACTTCGGACTGGATCGCCGCTCGGCGGCGCTGGTCGGCTGCCGCTCGGCGCTCGCCCTCCATTCGCTCGATGCTCAAATCGAGGAACTGCGCCGCGCGCCGGCCCAGATCTGCCGGCAGCGCGTCCAGCCCGTTGGGGCCAGGCTGTGCGGAGCTGCGGCGGGCCAGCCAGGGCTCGTCGAGCGAGTCGAAATCGATGCCCAGCTCGGCCAGGGTCTTGAGTGCCGCCAGGAGCTGCTCCATCGAGGAGAAGGCGTCGCCGCCGGCTCCAGCTCCATCACCACGTCGCGCCCGCTTTGCGCCACCCTCTGGCGCACGGAAGGGAGCGTTTTCCTGGAGGCGAGCAGCGCTACCTGGCGAGCGCTGGGCGGCGCCGGTCTCGCCGTGCCCCGGCCCTGGCTGTCCGTCAACTAAGCGTGAAGCTGAAAGTCGACGTGCCGCTCGGCGGATTGAACCTGCCGTTGCTGCAGGTGATCTTCCAGAAAGCATTGTCCTGACCCGGCGTAGGGGCTGGGCTTGGCACCACCAGCAGGCGCTTGTGCGGGTCGTCCGTCCAGCTCACGCCCTGGCCGGCGTTCGTCACGGTCTTCGGAGTGAGACCCGGACCGGATATATCGCGGCCGGAGCGCAGGAATGCCTTGGGGGTGCAGACGGAGCCCACGGGCATGCCGATCACATGCACGAAGGTCTCACTGCCGTCCAGCAGCAGCTTCCAGAAGAAGGGCGTCTTCGTCGGCGTCGGCGCGACCGTCGGGCCTGGTGGCGACGTCGGACTGTCGACGCTGGGCGAGCTGTCTGAGCTGGGCGCACCGATTCCAGCTGCTCCGCACGCCACGGTTGCAACCGACAGCAATGCCACCCAGCCGATGCTGCTCAACAGCGAACTCAGGAGGGCTTGTCGCCGCCCGCCCCTCACGTGGCCATCGATCCTCGCGGCCATTTCCATGCCGTCCTCGGCGCCTGCCAGAATTTCCTCGCGGGGAGTTGCCAGATGATACCCCCCGCGTAGGCCGTTTCAGCTGCGTTAAGGCTACGCGCGCGATCGGTACCGTGCGACTGCCGGGCGGGACCCTCGTTCGAGGTCGGGGGGTTTGCAGCCTCGGCTGGACCCCCGAAGATCGACCTTGACAAAAGGAGCGCACGCCCTACACTTTGCGACACGCGTTCGACATTGTCGAATAGCAGTCAGACATTAAGGGGGGCAAGACAGCCAATGTATTCCAAGCCGCAGCGAGCGCTCGCAGAGGTGCTCGGCACCGCCGCCCTAGTCCTGGTCGGACCGGGCTCGGTGATCGCGACCCTGACCCTGGCCGGGAAGGCCACGCCGGCCGTGACGGAGGCCGATCTGCTGGGGATCAGCTTCGCGTTCGGGTTCATCATCACGGCCCTCGTCTACGCCCTGGGCGGCGTCTCGGGCTGCCACATCAACCCGGCGGTCACCTTCGCGCTGGCCGTTACCAAGCGCTTCCCCTGGAACGAGGTCCCCGTCTACTGGCTCGCCCAGTACGCGGGTGCCGTGATCGGCGCCTTCGGCATCTGGGCCGTCTTCGGCCACAACGCGGTGGTGTTCGGCATGGGCCAGACCCACTTCGCGGCCGACGCCAGCACCGCCAACTACCTGCAGGCAGCCCTGGCCGAGTTCATCGGCACGGGCCTCCTCCTACTCGCGATCATGGGCATCGTCGACACCAAGGCACCCCAGCAGCTGGCCGGCCTGGTCATCGGCGGCGCCGTGGTCGGCATCATCCTGATCTTCGGCCCCGTCACCGGCGCCTCCTTGAATCCCGCCCGCGCCTTCGGCCCGGAACTGGTCCAGGCCATCGCCGGCGGCACCACCTTCTGGACCCAGTACCTGCCCGTCTACCTCGTGCCGGGCCTCCTCGGAGCCGCCGGCGCCACCTTCGCCTATGACTACCTGGCCAAGCCGCGCCTCGTCGAGCGGCCGATCCAGAAGGCCGTCCACCATGAGGACGCCGCCTCCGCGGCCGTCAGCTGACAGGAGAGAGACAAGCATGGCCATCCAGACCAAGCCCCGGAAGTTCCTCAACGACCCCGCCGACGTGGTCAAGGAGTCGCTGGCCGGCCTCGCGGCCGCGCACGGCGACCTCCTCCGATACGACCGCGCGGCTCAGATCATCGTCTGCAAGGATGCGCCGCGCGCGGGCAAGGTAGCCCTGGTGTCGGGCGGCGGGTCCGGCCACGAGCCGCTGCACGGCGGCTTCGTGGGTCGCGGCATGCTCGACGCGGCCTGCCCGGGCGAGGTGTTCACGTCACCGGTTCCGGACCAGATGCTGGCCGCCACCAAGGCGGTCGACGGCGGCGCCGGCGTGGTGCACATCGTCAAGAACTACACGGGCGACGTTCTCAACTTCAAGATGGCGGCCGAGGACGCCGCGGACGACGGCATCCGGGTGGCGTCGGTCGTCATCGACGACGACGTCGCGGTCCAGGACTCGCTCTATACCGCGGGCCGCCGGGGGGTGGGCGCCACCGTCCTGGCTGAGAAGATCGCCGGCGCCGCCGCCGAGAAGGGCGCATCCCTGGACAAGGTGGCCGATACCGTCAAGCGCGTGAACGAGCGGGCCCGGTCCTTCGGCGTGGCGCTCTCGTCTTGCGTACCGCCGGCCTCCGGGAAGCCGATCTTCGAGCTGCCCGAGGGCGAGATCGAGCTCGGCATCGGGATCCACGGCGAGCCCGGGCGCCGGCGCGCAGCGCTGGGCAGCGCCTCCGAAGTGGTCGACGTAATGGTCGAGGCCGTCATCTCCGACCTCAAGGCGAGGGCCGGAAGCCAGGTGCTGGCCTTCGTCAACGGCATGGGCGGGACGCCTCAGCTCGAGCTCTATCTGCTCTACGGCGAGGTCGATCGCAAGCTGCGCGCAGCGGGCGTGGTGCCGGTGCGAAACCTGGTCGGCAGCTACATCACGTCCCTCGAGATGGCCGGGGCTTCGCTCACCGTTCTGCAGCTCGACGACGAGCTGACGGAGCTCTGGGACGCCCCCGTCCACACACCGGCGCTGCGCTGGGGAGTGTGACTTAGCCTTGATCGCTGATCTGGCCATGGACGCCACCACTGTCACGACCTGGATGCGGGAGATCGAAACCTCAGTCACCCAGGAGCGCGACCGCCTGGTCCAGCTGGACGCGGCGATCGGGGACGGCGACCACGGAACCAACATGACGAGGGGGTTTGCCGCGGTGGTGCAGGCCCTCTCCCAGGATCAGGAGGCGCCGCCCGGGCGCCTCCTGATCCTGGCCGGGCGGACGCTGGTCTCCTCGGTGGGAGGCGCCAGCGGCCCGCTCTGGGGCTCGGCGCTGCGCAGCGGAGGTCGCGTCCTGGGTGACCAGGCCACCTTCGATGGGCCCCAGCTGGTCGAGGTGCTGGCCGCGGCCCTGGCCTCGGTCAAAGACCTGGGGGCGGCCAGCGTTGGAGACAAGACCATGGTCGACGCGCTGGAGCCGGCCGTGGCTGCGCTCGGCCGGACCGTGGGCGAGGGCGCTTCTCTGGCCGATGCCCTGGAAGCCGCCGCGGCCGCAGCCGAGGCCGGCATGCGCTCGACCATTCCCCTGCAGGCGCGCAAGGGCCGCGCCTCCTACCTGGGTGAGCGCTCGATCGGACATCAGGACCCGGGCGCCACCTCCACCGCGCTCATGATCCGGGCGCTGCAGCGGGCGGCGGCGGCCTCGTCGTGAGCGAACGGACCCTGGCCGGGTTCGCCGCCTCGCCCGGGCAGGCAGCCGGCCCGGCGGTGGTGCTGGCTGGCGGTGAACATGCCGCCGCCGAGGTTCCCGCCGCCGCCCGGCAGGCCGAGCTGGCGCAGGCGCGACGGGCGTTCGAGGCCGCTGCCGCGGACGTGGTGCGCATCGCCGAGCGGCTTCGGACAGAGGGCCGCCTTCCCGAAGCCGAGATCGTGGAAACCGGTGCCCTGATGGCTGCCGATCCCACCCTCGACCGCGAGGTGTCGCGCCTGGTGCTCGTAGAAGGCCGCCCGGCGGCTGACGCGATTCAGGTCGCGGCGGAGGGTGCGGCGGGGGCGGCCGGGCTCGCGGCGGCGGGGTGCTGGTGGCGGACGGACTGGGTCCGGCCGACGTGGCCGACCTGGGTCCCGACGTCCGCGGCATCGCACTGGCCGGCGGAGGCGTCACCGCCCACGCCGCCATCGTCGCCCGCTCGCTCGGCCTGCCCATGGTGGTCGGCCTCGGCGACGCGGTGCTCGACATCGCGGACGGCGAGCCCGTGGTCGTGGACGGCGACGGCGGCCGGCTCGTGCGCCACCCCGCGGCCGAGCGAACCGCAGCCGCCGAGCACGACTCCCAGCGTCGCGCGGGCGCGCGCGCGCGAGCCAGAGCCGAGAGCCACCTGCCGTCGCGGACCCGCGACGGCCGCCTCATCAGCGTGCTCGTGAACGCCGCCAGCGCCGCCGAAGTGTCGGAGGGATTGCAGCAGGGCGCCGAGGGCGTGGGGCTGCTGCGGACGGAGCTCAGCTTCCTGGACGCGCGCGCTTGGCCGACGGCGTCGCAGCACGTCCGGTTCCTGGAACCGCTTCTGTCCCAGCTCGGCGGCCGGGTCGCCACCGTGCGCCTGCTCGATTTCGGGGGCGACAAGACGCCGCCGTTCCTGGCGGCCGCGCACGAGCGCGGTATCGAGCTGATGCTGGCGGCGCCGGAAGCGCTGGAGGCCCAGCTGGAGGCCGTCGTCGAAGCCGGCCAGGCCACCCGGCTGCGGATCCTGGTGCCGATGGTGACCGGCCTCGAGCAGGTGCTCGCGGTCCGGCAGGCTCTGCGGCGGGTGGCGGTCGCCGGCAGAGCGCCGGCGCTCGGGGCCATGATCGAGACCCCCGAGGCGGCACGGCGCGCTCGCGAGCTGGTGCGGGCGCTCGACTTCATCAGCCTGGGCACCAACGACCTGACACAGCTGGCGCTGGGCCTCGACCGTGAGCGTTCCGGCGCGTCGCCGGTCACGCATCCCACGGTGCTGCGTCTGATCGATTCAGCCTGCCGGGCAGGCAACGCCGCCGGGATTCCGGTCGAAGTCTGCGGCGAGGCCGCCTCCGACCCGGTCGTGATCCCGCTGCTGGTCGGCCTGGGCGCGAACGAGCTCAGCGTGGGCGCGGCGCGGGTCGGGGAGGTTCGCGAGCTGGTCCGGGAGCTGGATACCGCCGCCTGCCGGATGCAGGTCGAAGAGGCGCTACTCGACCAGGCCGCTCACGCAGGCCGCGAGGGCGGTTAGAGCTGCCTGCGCGTCATCGCCCTCGGCGGAGAGCGTGAGCACGGTGCCTCCCTGCGCGCCCAGCGCCAGCACCGCCAGGATGCTCTTGGCATCCACCGCCTTGCCGTCGACCGAGATGCGCACCTGGGCCTGGAACTGACTTGCGGTCTTCACGAACTGACCCGCGGGCCGCGCGTGCAGCGCGATCTTCGCGGGGAGCGCGATCTGCACCTCAGAGCTTGCAGGCACCGCGAGTCTCCTCCGCCGCCCGCGCGACGTCGTCCAGCGCCTGGCCGGCGGCGGCCATGACGGCGGCGGCGATGGCTCCTTCCACGAAGGGCGCGTCGACCAGGCGCACGCTGCCGTTGAGGTTCTCCGTGACGTGCTTCACCGTCAGCACCGCGCTGCCCAGGTCGGCCAGGACGACCACGCCCTGCCCCGCCTCGGCGCGGGCGATGGCGTCGCCGACGGTGACGCCGCTGGTGCCGAGGGTGCCGTCCGGCCCCCCTCCGGCGGGCTCCACGCGCACCTCGGGACCGGCCACCTGGGAGGCAAGGTCGGCCAGGCCGCGAGCCAGATCCCGACTGTGCGATACCAAAACGATGCCGACCACTTTCGTCACTCCCACACGTTCTTCCGGTGCTGTCGGCAGTCTACAGTATCGATCAGGATTCAGCAATGTCGAATAAATCCAGTAAATCGATCCAATCCATCGACCGCGCGGCGGCGATCCTGAAGGTGCTCGGCAGCGGTCCCCGCCGGCTCGGCGTGAGCGAGCTGGCCGAGCGCCTGGGCCTGGCCCGGCCCACCGTGCACGGCCTCCTGCAAACCCTGCACGCCCACGGCTTCGTGGAGCAGGACCGCAACTCGGACAAGTACCAGCTGGGCCCCGGGCTGCTCCAGTTGGGCTACTCCTACCTCGACCTCAACGAGCTCCGCACCCGGTCGCTCGCTTACGCCGACCGGCTGGCGGCCCGCACACAGGCCGCCGTTCGCGTGGGAGTCATGCACGGAGCCAACGTGGTGGTCGTGCACCACGTCTTTCAGCCCGACACGGCCTTCGGCGTGCCCGAGGTCGGCCTTCAGCTGCCGCTCCACGCCAGCGCGCTCGGGAAGGCCATCCTCGCCTTCTCGCCGGTTCAGATCGTCGAGGACCTGCTCGACGAGCCATTGCCGCGTCTGACCAAGCAAACGCTGGACGCGCCGGGCCTGCGGCTCGAGCTGGCCAGCATCCGCGACCAGGGCGTCGCCATAGAGCACGATGAGGCGGTGCTGGGCGAGTCGAGCGCGGCGGCGCCCATCTTCGACCACGCGGGTCATGCCGTGGGGGCCATCGGCGTGGTGGACGCTTCGGAGCGCCTCTACCCGCGGGCCCTGGCCAAGGGCGTGGCAGCCGCCGTGGGCGAGGCCGCCCGGGGAGTCTCGCGCGAGCTGGGGGCCGCGCGCTGGCCGTACGCGGCCCAGGCGTAGTCCAATGGCAGTAGCCGTGCACAAATGGGTCTACCGCTTCGATGAGGGCTCGACGGAGATGCGCGACCTGCTCGGGGGCAAGGGCGCCGGAGTGGCCGAGATGGCGCGGGCCGGGATGCCGGTGCCGCCCGGCTTCACGATCACCACCGAAGCCTGCCGCGCCTACTATGCCGACGGCGCCGGCTCACTCCCCGCAGGCCTGTGGGACCAGGCCATGGTGGCGCTGCGTGAGGTCGAGAGCCGGCTGGGCCGGGCGTTCGGGGGGGCCGAGTCACCGCTCCTGGTCAGTGTGCGCTCGGGCGCCCGGATCTCCATGCCGGGGATGATGGACACCATCCTCAACCTGGGCCTCAACGAGGACAGCCTGGGCGGGCTGGAGGCCCAGACCGGTGACCGCCGCTTCGCCCTCGACGCCTACCGGCGGCTGATCCAGATGTTCGCCAAGACGGTCAGGGGTGTGGCGGGCGAGCAGTTCGAGGAGGAGCTGGAGGCGGCTCGGAGCCGGGCCGGCGTCCAGACCGACGCCGAGCTGGCTCCGTCCGACCTGGAACCGCTCGTGCACCGCTTCCTCGAGATCTACCAGGCCGAGGCCGGCGAGGAGTTCCCGCGCCAGGTCGATGTCCAGCTGCGGCTGGCCGTGGAGGCCGTCTTCCGTTCCTGGCAGAGTGAGCGAGCGATCGCCTACCGCCGGCACGAAGGCATCCCGGACGACCTGGGCACGGCCGTCAACGTGCAGGCCATGGTCTTCGGCAACCTGGGCGATACGTCCGGGACCGGCGTCGCCTTCACGCGGGACCCCAACACCGGCGCGCGCGAGATCTACGGCGATTACCTGCCCAACGCGCAGGGCGAGGACGTGGTGGCCGGCATCCGCGCCACGCTGCCCATCTCGGCGCTGCGCGAGCGGCAGCCGGAGACCTACCGGGAGCTGACCGGCTACGCCAACCGGCTGGAAGCCCACTACCGGGATGTGCAGGACGTCGAGTTCACGATCGAGCGCGGTCGGCTCTGGATGCTGCAGACCCGAACCGCCAAGCGCACCGGCGAAGCGGCCGTGAACACGGCTGTGGACATGGTCGCGGAGGGCCTGATCAGCCGCGAAGTAGCGGTGCTGAGGGTCGAGCCGCGGCAGCTGGAGCAGGTGCTGCATCCCCGCATCGATCCCGCCGCCCGGGCCGAGGTGCTGGCGCGCGGGGTGCCGGCCGCTCCCGGTGCTGCCACCGGTGTGGCGGTATTCGACCCCGATACCGCGGCCGCCTGGGGGCGTGAGGGGCGCCCCGTGATCCTGGTCCGAATCTCCACCAGCCCCGAGGACGTGCACGGCATGATCGAGTCAGGAGGCATCCTGACATCGACCGGCGGCACGCTCTCACACGCGGCGCTGGTGGCCCGCGGGATGGGCAAGCCGTGCATCGTCGGCGCCTCAGGCGTGCGGGTGGACCTGGCGGCCAAACAGCTCACGGCCGGTGGCCGCGTCATCGCCGAGGGTGAGGAGCTCACGATCGACGGCTCGACGGGCGCCGTCTACGCAGGCGCCGTGCCGACGGTGGCGGCGTCGCAGTCGCCTCGGCTTACGACGCTTCTGGAGTGGGCCGACGCGGGGCGCCGCCTCGAGGTCTGGGCAAACGCGGACTACCCACGCGACGCCGAGAAGGCGCTGGCCAACGGCGCCCAGGGAATCGGGCTCTGCCGGACCGAGCACATGTTCATGGAGGAAGACCGGCTGCCGATCGTGCAGGCCATGATCCTGGCCTCCACCAGGGAAGAGCGCGAGGTCGAGCTGTCAAAGCTTCTGCCGATTCAGCGCGAAGACTTCCGGGGAATCCTGCGCACGATGGCGGGCCTTCCGGTCGTGATCCGGCTCATTGACCCGCCGCTGCACGAGTTTCTGCCCGAGCACGAGGAGGTGGCGCTCCACGTGGCGAGGCTGTGCGCGGCGGGCGCCGACGCGGCCGCGCTCGAAGGGCCCGAGCGCCTCTTGAACCGGGTCGAGGAGCTGCGGGAGGCCAATCCCATGATGGGCTTGCGCGGCTGCCGGCTCGGCATCCTGTTCCCAGAGATCACCCGCATGCAGGTGCGCGCGATCATGGAAGCGGCCTGCGCCCTGCTGGCCGAAGGCATCGACGCGCGGCCCGAGGTCATGGTGCCGCTGGTGGGCACCGTCGGTGAGATGTCAGCCCAGCGCCGGGAGATCGAGGCCGTGGTGGCAGCGGTCAGCGCTGAGCGGGGTGGCACCGTGCCGGTGCGGATTGGGACCATGATCGAGGTGCCCCGCGCGGCCCTGGCGGCGGCCGAGATTGCGGGCGAAGCCGAGTTCTTCAGCTTCGGAACCAACGACCTTTCGCAGATGACGTTCGCCTATTCGCGCGATGATGCGGAGGCGAAGTTCGTGACTGCATACCTCGAGGCCGGGATCCTGGCCAGCAATCCCTTCGAAACCCTGGACCCGGTGGTGGTGAGACTGATGTCGATCGCGGTCGAGGAGGGGCGCCAGGCCAGGCCAGGCCTCAAAGTGGGAATCTGCGGCGAGCACGGTGGCGACCCGGCGTCAATCACACGCTGCCACGAGCTCGGGCTCGACTACGTCTCCTGCAGTCCATTCCGGGTCCCCGTGGCGCGGCTGTCCGCAGCGCATGCGGCCTTGCGCGCGGAGGGTGCGTAGCAGGGGTTTCCTCTCCCCCGCTCGTCGGGGAGACCAAGGGGGCCGGGCAGAACGGCCTCCCCGACTCGCGGATCGGAGTTCTCTCCCCCGCTCGTCGGGGGAGACCAAGAGGGGGCCGAGGAGAACGCGCGGACCTGCGTCCTCTTATCGGGTCCCGACGATGTTTGCGAGCTCGGCTCGCGCGTCCGGCTCAATCTCGTCCAGGTTGATACCCGTCAGTGTCGCCACAGGCGTTGCGGCGTCACCAAGCTGGGCTCGCAGAGCCTGACGCCCGAGCGGTGTCGGGGGTGCCGCGTCGACCTGGTGGAGCTGTATGGCGATTCTGGGAAGCGTGTCCGCCGAGAGCTCGGATTTGGGAACTCTTACGTCAAAGTCATAAGACTCCAACACAGTCTCGTTGTGACCGAACGCCGCTTCCCTCTGGTCGAAGTTGGTGAAGGCGCGCCGAACGTTGGGGGCTGGGAGCGAGCCGAGTCCAATTCTGCGATTCTCTACGAGCACCTCGTAAATCAGGCCCGTGCTGACATAGTCGGGAATGGTTAGGGGTCCGGACACCTCTTTGGCTCCGACAACGCTCAGAGTCCCCCCATCATTGTGCAGCCGAAGCCGCACGTAGCTCACGCCAGACTCAGCCATCGCGCGGCCTCCTGATTTCTGCTGTTCGCCAAGCCTCCGGCCCTCAGATGCGGCCGCAGCCTTCGAGGAGCGCTTTGGCGTCGGAGCCATGCGCCCATGCCCTGCACTGGCAGCGGCCGGCCGACGTTCCATACGCGGTCCTCGAACGCCGGCGATACTTCGAGCCCCGATCTTGTCCACCGGAGCCATGGTTGGCAGGAGATGGTTCTCAATCACCGGCGGCTGGCCAGGCAGGTGAGCAGTTTCCAGCGCCTCTTCTGGATCGCCTTCGCCTCGTTGGTTCACTTTCACTCCCCCTCCGCTACCAGTTTCGTCCGTACCGGTAGTTGTGTATGAATCGGTAGTAGATTCGATCAAGATCGACAGGCGTCGCCGCGCGCATCATCCCAAACCAATCCTGGTTGTGGACGAAGAGGTCGGCCTCAGATCCCGATCCGCGGAAGTCGCACGGTTCGAAGCGATCAACTGTGCCGATGTGCCACTCGCCGACCCAGTCCGCCTTCCAACTGATGGACAATGCCGATCCGTTGGAGATGCCGGACCCGAGATATACCTGAGACCAGTCGAGCGAATTGAAGAACCACAGGTCAGCCAACCCATCGCCGTTCATATCGCCGACAAAGTGGCGGTCGTGCCTCCGCATCTGCCAACCAGGCGCATTGCCGTCATAGCCCCTGACCATCGACAGGCGTCCACGGCGACTGGCCAGCATGCCCAGGTAGGACATAGCCCAGTCGTCTCCGTTGAACACGAAGAGATCGTCGGTTCCATCGCCGTTGAAGTCGCCAGTGAAATGCTGGTCGGACGGTCTCATTTGCCAGCCCGGCATGACTCCGTCGTAGCGTCGACTCATGTGTAGGTTGGTTCCGTCGCTCCTCAGGAGGCCCAGGTAGGGGAATATCCAGGCGGGGCCGTTGAAGACCATGAGGTCGACCTTTCCGTCGCCGTTCCAATCGCCAACATGGAATTGATCGTTGGGTCGCATCTGCCAACCGGGCAGGTTGCCGTCGTACCGTCGCACCAACTGCAACCCGCTTCCTGTCGAGCGCAAGAGGCCGATGTAAGGAATTGCCCAGTTGCTTCCGTTGAATACGTAGACATCCGCCCGGCCGTCGCCGTTGAAGTCGCCGACGAAGAATTGGTCTCCAGCACTGAACTGCCAGCCTGGCATGCTGCCGTCGTAGCGCGCAATCAGGTGCATCTTCCCGGTGCCATCGTCGGCAATCAAGCCCAAGTAGGGCATGATCCAGTCGGTGCCATTGAAGACGAGCACCTCGTCCTTGCCGTCCTTGTCGAAGTCGCCGGTGAAGAACCGGTCGTTCGGCTGAAATTGCCAGGAACCCGGCACACGCTCCACAGCGCTGAAGGCAACACTCAATCGAGAGCCGTCAGAAGCGTAGGTGAGGATGGAGTTCCCGTTGTGAACCAGGACGTCGCTCTTGCCATCCCCATCGAAGTCGCCCGCGTGGGCATTGACGAAGGTTCGACCCATCTTGGAGTCGTTCTTGTTCTTCATGGTCGTGTAGCAGACCGGACAGTATGGCGGCGAGTTGGAGCGCATCCTGCAGTTGATCACCGGTCGATAGACGCCGGTGAGGTTGGTGTTGCCGCCCTCGAAGATGCCGACACTCTGGTTGTCGTCCCAGTCAGCCGGTCGAGCACCCGCGGTATAGCCTGCGCATGCCCCGACACCCGTGGGTATAGGTGTGGCGGGGTTGATGAAGTTACCCCACTTTTCGGTTGCCCGGTCGAGGTTTACGGTTAGGTCCGGAAGACCGGGCTCACCACCGGCATACACGCCGCTGACGCAGTACTCGTCGGCGAAACCGCCCAGGGCGTGCCCAAATTCGTGAGCAATCGTATCCCAGCTGACGCCCAGGGGTAGCCAGGCGTACCCACCGCCACCGCAGCCGCCGAATCCGGGGTTGTTGAGGAGGACCATGACCAGGTTGTGGTCCGGGACCCAGGTGTTGAGAGCGTTCTGCAGGAGCGTCCAGCTGATGGGTCCACCCTCGAGCCAGCAATGGGACCAGGAGCCGCTGTAGTAATAGCCGAGCGCGGTATTCGTCCTCGTAGTAATAGTCGTGAGCAAACAGACCATCAATTAGCAGCGCTTGGACCGCGTTGTTGTAAGCCGTCTGATCGGCCCCACTAGAGAACCCGTCCCCCAACACTGCGATGTTGATCTTGGTCCCCGGCGGTCCGGAAGCCAGGATTTGAGTCATGCTGTCAGGCATGGCGACCTCCTCGAGCGAGTCGGCGAGACAGCTTGAGGGTCTTGGCGCTGGCGCACACAATTGCGCGCGAGGCTGCTCTCAGTGCATCCAACAAGCACTTGGTGCCGCGTCAGCCGGATGAACGCCATGCCCCTCGTTCCCCTAAGCCATCCCGGGCTGCAGTCGGGTCTGAGTACAGGGTAAGCTGGGCACGCAAGATGTCAAGGTGGTCGCCGCACATCTTGCCTGCGACCGTTTCGTCCACATCCTTCTCCGGCCACCGCCTGCATGAGTTGCGACTCGCACACAGGGGGAAGATGTAGTGCCAGTGGGCGGATTCCGGACCATCCCCGATTGGTTCTCGCACGAGAACGCCGGGGCAGCGGTGACCGTCGCGGACGTCACCGGCAATGGACGTCCAGACCTCATTGCGTTGATGGTCGACAGCCCCCCAGGCCCGAACCGGGGCCTGTACCGTGTCGGCCGCGACCTGGACGCTACGGGCAACCCGATGGGCGGGTGGACGCAGTGGATGGATGTGCCCGACTGGTTCTCGTGGGAGAATCAGGGCGCCGGCATTGCGATCGCTGACGTCACAGGCAGTGGCAAGCCCGACGTTGTCGTTCTCATGGTGGACAACCCGCCGGGCTTAAATCGGGGCTTGTACCGCATAGGTCGCGATGTCGATGTGACAGGCAACGTGACCGCCGGGTGGGCGCCTTGGATCGACGTCCCTGACTGGTTTTCCTGGGAGAACCAAGGTGCTGGCCTCGCCCTTGCGGATCTGAATGGGAATGGCCGACTGGACCTGATCGCCTTCATGATCGACAGTCCGCCTGGCCAGAATCGCGGTCTATTCAGAGTCGGCCGCGATCTCGATGCGGCGGGCAACGTCACCAACGGCTGGACCGGCTGGATGGACGTTCCGGATTGGTTTTCGTGGGAGAACCAGGGCGGCGGCGTAGCCGTTGCGGATGTAACCGGCAACGGCAGATCCGATTTGGTGGTCTTCGGGATTGACAATCCCCCCGGGCCGGAAGGACCGCTGCCGGCTGCAAATCCGTCCGGCCAGAACCAGGCCTATTACCGGATCGCGCTGGACATCGGGCCCGACGGTGCGCCGCGTGGCGGGTGGTCGAGCCTGCTGGGTATCAACAATTGGGGCTCGTGGGACAACCAGCATGGCGGAGTCGCGGTCGCCAATCTCGATGGAACAATGCAGTTGCTGGTGATGGCGGTCGACCACGCTCCGGAGGGCAACACCGGAGTCTACAAACTGGTCCAGCTTGTCGAGCGCCCCAAGACGCACGGCCGATGGGACTTGCTTCCGTTCAACTCACAAGTGCTGGCGATCCACGCAGCCCTCCTGCCGACGGGCCGAGTGTTGTTCTTTGCCGGTTCCGGCAACAACACCGTGAGGGACGCCGATCCCACGTTTGGTGATGTCACCAAGAATATGTGGACGAGCGTGGTATGGGATCCGACTGCGCCGCAGGGGGCAAACTTCAGCCATCCCCCGACGATCAAGAGGGCCGATGGGAGGCCATTCGACTTCTTCTGTGGCGGCGACGCTTTTTTACCGGATGGACGATTGATCTCGGCCGGCGGCAATCAAGCGTACAACGATGGAAACAACCTGGGTCAGCGTGACGTCGCCGCCTTTGACCCCCAGACTGAACAATGGCAGGCGTTGCCACCGATGGTCGAGGGACGCTGGTATCCAACCCTGCTCTCTCTTGACGACGGCCGCATCCTGGCCGTGAGCGGAAAGAACGGCACCGATGGCCAGCTCAATCAGCGAATAGAGATCTACGATCCCGTTGCAAACGTGTGGAGGGAGTCTGAGCACCCCCACGATCCCAATTTCGTAGGGCTGCCCTTTTACGCGCACATCTTCTTGCTCAACGATGGTCGCATCTTCTTCAGCGGCGGGAGAATGGACGACGATCGACCGCAGCAGGCGGGTTTCATAGATATTCGCAGGGATCCAGTCACCTTCCAGCCCGTGCCAGCCAATGAGATCAGCGCCTTCCGCAACCAGTCGTCCAGCGTCCTGTTGCCTCCTGCGCAGGACCAGGACGTGATGATCATCGGCGGCGGGCCGGTCGATGACGTCACCAGTGCCACTGGCAGCACCGAGCGCGTCTCGCTGGCCGAGCCGAATCCTCGCTATCGCATGTCCATGCCCTTGAGCCTGCCAAGGATGCACTTGAACGCCGTGCTGCTGCCGGATCGGACCGTCTTCGTCAGTGGAGGCGCGATCAATCACGAGGAGGCAGGCGTGGCGCCAGTAGCCCGCCTGCAGTCAGAGCTCTACGACCCGGAGACGGACACCTGGCGGCCCGGAGCCACGGCTTCGGTGGTCAGGATGTATCACTCGATTGCGCTTCTCCTTCCCGATGGCCGCGTTGTGACCGCCAGTGGCAATCCTCCTCCCTATGGCAACTTGCCGGGGTGGATCGAGCAGCCGAACGAAGAACTCCACCTTGAAATGTACAGCCCTCCTTACATGTTCGCCGGCTCGCGCCCGACGATCGTTAACGCGCCCGGAGAGTGGAACTATGCGACGACGGTCGCTGTCGAAACGCCACAAGCACTCACCATCAAGTGGGCGCACCTCATTCGCAACGGTGTCACCACGCACGCGTTCGACAACTCGCAGCGGCTGGTAGACTTGCCAATAACCTCGAAGGCGGACGGCAAGCTAGAGGTCTCGGTTGCAGGTCAACCGACGTTGGCGCCCCCCGGTTGGTATCTGCTCTTCATTGTTGACGATTCCGGAACGCCATCGACTGGGCATTGGGTGCATCTCGCGATGTAGCTTCGGCTATGGAGGGGCCAGCGTCGCCGGCGCTCATGGCAAACTCGCGAGGCGTAACCCTTCGGTGGTGTCGGGTTGAAGTTGTGTTGGCAAGCCCAAGACCCAGGACGTAGTCGTAGACGACGCGGGCCTTCGGAGAGGTCACCTCGATCCGATGGCGAAGGGGATCATGTCCGCCGCGATCCACGCATCGAGGGTGGCTGGTGGCCACATGGGAGTGATCCTTCGCGGCTCCGGGGCTAGCTGATCAGCTCGTTATCCAAGGAGTAAACCCGGAGACGCATGCTCATTGTCGCCGGGTCGATGACGCCTTCAGCTACGCAGACCGTGTCGTTCAGCCAGCTGTATCCTTCCGCTTCGGACTCGAACCAGCAGGCGATGAGCTGTCCGCCCTTGCGCTCGCCCTTGTCATTAACGCTGAGCAGCCCCCGAGAATCGGTCCACTTCTTGTAAGAGATCCTGGTCCAGGCGTCGGGTCGGGCAGACAGAGCCAACTGGTCCAGGCACATCGAGGGGAGTGTCCTCTCACGTCCTTCCCTCTGTCCACCCTAGAGCAAAGGCGGCCGGCGTGAGCATGCCCAGCCCCCGATGGGGTCTCTCTGCGCTGTAGCGTCGGCGCCAATCGGCGATGACGACCTTGGCCTCGAGCAGGGTGTCAAAGAGCTCGCCGTTGAGGAGCTCGTCGCGCATGGTTCCGTTGAAGCGCTCGACGAAGGCGTTCTGTTGGGGGCTGCCCTTCTCGATGAAGGCGGCCGTCACCCCCTGCTCCACGAGCCAGCTGGTGAGCGTCGTCGAAATGAACTCGCGACCGTTGTCCGACCGGAGGACCTCCGGTTTGCCGCGTTCCCGAAAGAGCCGCTCCAGCTCCGCCTGGACGTCGGTCGTGCCGATGGAACGAGCGACTCGACTGGCCAGTCCCTCACGGGTGAACTCATCCACCACATTGAGGATGCGGAGCGCACTCCCATTACGCAGCCGGCTGCCCATGAAGTCGTAGGACCAGATCTGGTTGGGCCGTGTCGCCTGCAGGTTCCAGATCGCGTTGATGGCAAGCCCCTGCGCCTTCTTGCCGCTGGCCTGAGTTCGCCGAGGCGGCACTCGATGCCCTTCTAGCCGCCAGAGCCTCTCCACTCTCTTCCGGTTCACCTTCCAGCCCTCACCTTTGAGCACGCTGGCGATCATGCGGTAACCCCAGCGCGGGTACTTGGCCGCCAGCTCGTTCATGCGCTTGACCAGCCTCAGCTCGAAGTCCGGCGGAACCGCCTGGTACCTCTGCGTCGACCGGTGTTGCCCCAACAGTCGGCAAGCCCGACGCTCCGACACGCCGTAACGACGGCGCAGGTAGCTGACGGCCTCTCGGCGGCGCGTCGGGCTCAGAATTTTCCCCGCGCCACGTCCTTGAGCATCGAGATGTCCAGCGCCTGCTCGGCCACGATCCGCTTCAGGCGCGAGTTCTCCTGCTCGAGCGCCTTCAGCCGTTGGGCCTCATCCTCCTTCAGGGCGCCGTAGTTGGCCGCCAGCGGTAGAAGGTCTGGTCCGAGATCTGCAGCCCGTTTGCAGGTCTGAGGGATCGTCAAGCCTTCCCCCTGGAGCTTCTCCGCCTCCCTCAGCTTGGCGATGATTTGCTCCACCGCGAACCTCTTAGCCGGCATCAGCCACCTCCATTTGAGCTCTCATTTCGCCGAAGCACCACAAACGAAATGGACCAAATGAAGGGGGGCCGGACAAACCCATTAGATCAAGCCACTCCGTAACGACATTCTGTGAACCACATCGATTCTCTGTAGCTGTCAGCGCAGCTGTCACTGTCTTGCTTAGAATGCGATAATACCCTGCATGTAGTGGC
>VBEO01000094.1 GCA_005881825.1 Chloroflexota bacterium
GCTCCGGCAGCACCGCGATCAGGTTGCGCAGCTGCGTGACGTGGCCGGCCTCGTGGCGGCCGATGGCGTCGCACACCTCCAGCAGCGAGAGCTCCCCCCGCACGCGGTCCTCGACCGGCTGCGCCCACTGCTCCTCGGTGAGGCCGCGCAGGAGGTCGACGGTGCGCCGGCGGTCGCGCATCAGCGTCTCCATCAGCTCGGCCGCCGAGGTGTCGGCATCGACATCCCCCGGCGGGGGATCCATGGCCGCCCCCACGTCGACCTCCCGCCGGCCGTCGATGCAGACCTGGCGCAGCAGCGCGTCGACGGCCTGGCCCGAGCGCGCCATGTGCGCCACCAACTCCTGGAGCGTGGGGAAGGCGGGACCGTGGCGGTACCGCAGCCGGTTCTCGTCCAGCGACAACGCGATGTCGCCGACCCGCTCCGGCACCTGCGCCAGCATCACCACGTAGTCGTCGGGGCGCGGCTGGTGGACCGGGTCTTCCATGGCGTGAGGGTAATAATCAGGCCGTGGCCGTTGCCTACCAGACCCACTGCGACCGCTGCGGCAACGAGCTGGTCCGCAACGCCGCCTACTGCGAGAAGTGCGGCGAGCGCACGCACCGCGCCCGCCGGCTCGTGCGGATTGCGGTGCGCGTGGAGATCCTGCTGATGCTGCTGGTGGTGGCCATGATCATGGCCTTCGCTTTCGTCTTCTACCGGCAGTAAGCGGCGAGCCGTCAGCGCCGGTAGAGCGCCCGTCCCCCCATCTCATCTTTGTTGAGGCGCTTGTTGAGGTGCAGTCCCTCGAGCACGAACTCGATCACCGACGCGCGCACCTCCGCCTTGTCCGGCAGGCCCAGCCGGCGCAGCGCGTTGTCGACCTCGGCCGACTCCCCGATGGCCCGCACGTAGGTCGACGCCGGCATCGATTCGCCGACCTCCAACATGGTGCCCTCCTCGAAGCGGCCGACCAGGTTCTCGAACTGCGAGGCCGCGAAGTGGCGCCCGAAAACCGCCGACACCGCCCCCCGCTGGATGCGCGCCATCACCTGCTCTTCCTTGCCCTCGTCCAGGGCCTCGATCTCCACCCGGCCCGCGGTGGAGGCGGCGAGGAACTCCAGGTCGGAGATACGCGGCACCGCCAGCGACTCGCCCGTGCGCACCGCCCGCCGCACAGCGTTGGAGGCGAGGTTCTCGTAGTTGCCGATGGACATCCGCACGGAGACGCCGGAGGACTGCGAGATGTGCGGGCTGCGCCGAGCCCCGTGTGACATCTCGGCCACGACCTCCTTCATGAAGCCTGGCACCAGGACCTCGATCTCGGACGGCGGCAGCATCCGCTCGCCCTCCATGATCTCGATCTCCTCGGCCACCGTCAGCGGGTAATGGGTGCGCACCTGTGACCCGAAGCGGTCCTTGAGCGGCGTGATGATCCGGCCGCGCGAGGTGTAGTCCTCGGGGTTGGCCGAAGCCACGACGAGCAGATCGAGCGGGAGCCGGATCCGGTAGCCCCGGATCTGCACGTCCTTCTCTTCCATGATGTTGAGGAGGCCGACCTGGATGCGCTCGGCCAGGTCGGGCAGCTCGTTGATGCCGAAGATCCCGCGATTGCAGCGCGGCACCAGGCCGTAGTGGATCGTGAGCTCGTCGGCCAGGTAGCGGCCCTCGGCCACCTTGATGGGATCGACCTCACCGATCAGGTCGGCGATCGAGATGTCCGGCGTCGCCAGCTTCTCGCCGTAGCGCCGCTCTCGCGGCAGCCAGGCCAGCGGCGTCTGGTCGCCCTTTTCGGCGACCAGGTCGCGGCAGCGGCGGCAGATGGGCTGGTACGGGTGGTCGTTGATGTCGCAGCCCTCGACGACCGGTATCTCCGCGTCCAGGAACCCGATCAGCGAGCGCATCAGGCGCGACTTGGCCTGTCCGCGCTCGCCGAGCAGGATCATGTCGTGGCCCGAGATGATGGCGTTGGCGACCTGCGGGAGCACCGTGTCGTCGTAGCCGACGATGCCCTCCAAGAGCGGGCTGACGCCCGTGCGCATGCGCGCCAGGAGGTTGCGGCGGAGCTCCTGCTTGACGGTTTCCCGCTCATGGCCAGAGGCCCGCAGCTGACCCAGGGTCCCCGGCTGGACGGTCACCGGCACCAATATAGACTGGTCGCGTTTTGGCCCCCCGCCCGTCTCTGGCCCAACGTTATGAGTGGGCCCGGGAGCGGGGCCGGCCCCTCATCGGCGGGCACCGCGGCAACCCCGCTGAGCACCCCGAGAACACCCTCGCCTCGTTCGGCTCCGCCATCGAGCTGGGGGTCGACATCATCGAGTGCGACGTGCACATGTCTGCCGACGGCGAGCTCGTCGTGATCCACGACCACACGCTGGAGCGGACCACCGACGGCCAAGGCCTGGTGCGCGACCGCAGCAGCGCCGAGCTGCGCGAGCTGGACGCCGGCGGTGGGGAGCGGCTGCCTCTGCTGCGCGAGGTCTGCGAGCTGAGCGACGAGCACAACGTGCCCCTGGCCATCGAGCTCAAGCAGATCCCGATTCCCTACCCCGGCATCGAGCAGAAGGTCGTCGAGCTGCTGCGCGAGACCAACTTGCTGGAGGTCGCGGCGGTGATCTCCTTCCAGCACCGCTCGGTGCAGCTCCTGAAACAGTTGGAGCCGCGCCTGCAGACCGGTCTGCTCGAAGGGGCTCGGCCCATCGACCCCGTGCGCATGATGCGAGAGGCGAACGCCGACCTTTACGCGCCGCACTATGGAGCCATGGACCCCGAGCTGGTCGAGGAGATGCACGCCGCTGGCAAGGCCGTCGGAGTCTGGACCGTCGACGACGCGGCCGGCGTGCTCTGGTGCCGCATCTGCAAGCCCGACTCGGTGTTCACCAACCGGCCGCGCGAGATCACGCCGTTACTGCTCTCCCTGGACTAGGAGGAAAGAAGATGCCTGCCANAGTTCGCCGACGCCACCGGCGACCACCAGTGGATCCACGTCGACCGCGAGCGGGCGAAGGCCGGACCCTTCCGCACCACAATCGCGCACGGCTACCTGACGCTCAGCCTGATCCCGATGCTCATCCACGAGGTGCTGGTCGTGGACGGCGTCAAGATGGGCATCAACTACGGCGTCAACAAGGTGCGTTTCCCGGCGCCGGTGCCGGTGGACAGCAACGTTCGCTTGCGCGCCAAGCTGCAGTCCGTGGAGCCTGTCGACAACGGCGGCTACCAGGTGATCACGCAGTGCACGATCGAGCGCGAGGGCGGCGAGAAGCCGGTCTGCGTGGCGGAGACGGTCGCCCGTTACTACGGCTAGCGCGCCGGCGCTGCAGGCCTTCGTCGCCGACCTCCTGGAGGCGGCGGGCACGCCTGCAGACCTGGCGGCGGAGGTGGCGCGCCACCTGGTGGCCGCCAACCTGGCCGGCCATGACTCCCACGGCGTGCAGCGGCTGGCCCAGTACGTCGCCCAGATCGACGCCGGCACGCTGATCCCCGACGCGCGCGCTCGAACGGTCAGGGAGTCGCCGGTCCTGGCCCTGTTCGACGCCCACCGTGGGTTCGCGCATCCCGCGGTTTGGGAGGCCTGCGGCTGGGCCATGACGCGGGCCGGCGAGAGCGGCATCGCGGCGGCGGCCGTGCGTCATGCCAACCATGTCGGCCGCCTCGGGGATTACACCGAGCGGGTGGCGCAGAGCGGCCTGATCGGGGTGCTCACGCTGGGCATCGCGGGCGAGGGCGCCGGCCTCGCCGCCCCCTTCGGCGGCGCGTCCCGCTTCCTCGGCACCAACCCATGGTCGATCGGGCTGCCCGCCGCCGGCGGTGATCCCTTCGTGATGGACTTCGCGAGCACGACCGTGGCCGAGGGCAAGGTCCGGGTGGCCGCGGCCTCCGGCAGGCAGGTGCCCGAGGGCGCGCTGCTCGACGTCCAGGGCCGGCCCACGCGCGACCCCGAGCGGCTCTACGAGGGCGGGTCGCTGACGCTGCTGGGCGGCGTGGTGGCCGGGCACAAGGGCTACGGGCTTTCGCTCGCCGCCGCGCTGCTGGGCGCGCTGGCCATCGTCGACGATCCCGAGCCGTCGCCTGCCGGCACCATGTCCGGACCGCCCCCCAATCCCGATTACGCCGCCGGCGTTTTCCTGGCGGTGGTCGATCCCGAGTGGTTCGGGGGCCGCCAGGCCTACGCCAGGCTGGTCGCTCGCATCAGCGACCAGGCCCGAGCCTTCGAAGGCGTGCTGGTGCCGGGTGACCCCGAGCGGCTGGAGAGGCGGCGCCGGCAGCGCGAGGGCATCCAGCTGCCGGGGCCGACCTGGCAGGAGCTCGCCGGGTTGGGCGAGCGGTTCGGGGTGCCGTTACCGGCCGCCTGAGCCGGGCGTTGGCTCCAGAGTGAGCGCTTACGCTTTGTCCTCGCATTGCCGGGCGACAAACCGCCCTTCGAAGAGCTCTACCGGGACTTTCTCAACCGCATCTATGCCTACGTGCGCGCCCAGCTCGGGTCACAGGCCGACGCCGAGGACGTGACCTCCCAGGTGTTCATCAAGGCCTGGGAGGCGTACCCGCGCTATGAGCCACAGGGCGCGACGCCGGCCTCCTGGTTGTTCCGGATCGCGCGCAACGCGGCGCTCGACCACCTGCGCTCAGCCGGCCGTAAGGAGCGGCTGGCGCGGGCGGTCGCGCATGAGCCGGAAGCGGTCGCCGACCCGGCGGAGCTGGCCGCCGAGCGGATCCAGCACCGCGCGCTGCTAGCCCTGGTCGAGCGCCTGCCCGAACGCCAACGCGAGGCCATCTCGCTGCGCCACTCGGGCCTTTCCTTCGCCGAGGTCGGGAGCATCCTGGGCTCCAGCGAAGACGCCGCCAAGATGCTGTACCACCGCGCGCTGCGCGTCCTGCGCGAAGCGGCGGCCGAGGAGACGGGATGAGCGACCAGCCGGACCCGCTCCAGGAGCGCCTGAACCAAGCCTTCGCCACCACCCGGCCGCGGCGCGGCTTCGAGGACGAGCTATGGTCCCGCATCCAGGCCCGCCGCAGTCCCTGGGCGCGCTTCCTGGAGAGCGCGCGGCGGGTGCAGCTGGGGCCGGCCGTGGCCGGCCTGGCGGTGCTGCTGGTGGTGGTGCTGGCCGGAGGACTGCTCCTGCACGGCCGGCCAGGCCCGAGTGGCGCCGCAACGAGCGCGGGCGGGCTCAGCCCGCAAGGCAACGGCCCACAGGCCGTGCAGCGGGGCGGCGCCGCCAACGCCGACCTGCAGACGTTCGGCCCGCTGCCGCAGCCGCTCCAGCCGAGCAGCGGCTACCCCGGCCCGGTGACCGTGACCGGGGCCACCGGCTCGGTGGCGCTGCCGGCGCGCCTGCCCGTCACTCGCTACCGGGAATGGACCGTGGCCCAAGCCGACGCCTTCGCCGCCAGCTTTAACGCCAGGCCCGCCGGTCCGACGCCTCCAGGTGCGCTAGGCCGCTACGCGGGCAAGGACTTCACGCTGGTGCTGTACCCGACGGATCCGGCCGGCGGCACCGAACCGCGGGTCGTGATCACGCCCGCGCCCGGCGCGCTGCGGGCCGGCGGTTCCGATGATGCGGCCGTCGTCACTGCCGTCACCGACTATCTCTCGCGCTTTGACGTGGCGCCGGGAGGAAGCGCGCAGGGCCCCACCGTCACTCGCAGTGGTGACCAGGTGCAGGTGCGATGGGCGCTGTCCCCGCTCCGCCAGGGCTGGAGCGCCACCCTGGGCAGCGACCTGGGGATCCAGTCGGCCGAGGCCCCACTGCCGCTGAGCCCAGAGGTGGCCACCTACGCGAGCGTCAACAATCAACAGGTGTACATAGGGTCTGGCGGTGGGCCCAACGTCGTGCTCGACAGCGCGGCATTGACCTACGTCGTCGCCAGCGACGGCACGTACGGCTACTTCGAGCCGGTGATCCGCTACAGCGGGCATTTCACCCAGGGCGGCGTGACCTACGAGAAGCAGATCCTGGTCCTGGCGGTGAGGTGACGGAGCCGGAACCTATTCCGCGGGCGGCCGCCCGCATCGTCCTCCTCGATCCGGACGACCGCATCCTTCTCTTCAAGCTGGTCGATCGGGTCGGCACCCGTTGGTGGTGGTTCACGCCGGGCGGAGGGCTGGCGCCGGGCGAGACCCACGAGATGGCGGCTCTGCGCGAGCTCGCTGAGGAGGTGGGCCTTGAGGACGTGGTGCTCGGCCCTTGCGTCTGGATCCGCGAGCACGTCTTCCCGATGCCGGACGGCACTCGCTACCGGCAGTCGGAGCGCTTCTTCCTGGCCCGCGTCAAGCCCTTCGAGGTGAGCACCGCGGGCCACCTCGATTACGAGGTCGAAGCGCTGGCCGAGCACCGCTGGTGGAGCGTCGAAGAGATCGAGGCTTCGACCGAGACGTTCGGGCCGCGCCGATTGGGCGCGCTGCTCAGGAAGCTGCTGAAGGAGGGTCCGCCCCCGGCGCCGATCGACGTGGGCTTGTAAGACTGATGCCGTGAAACCACCCCAAAAAATCTGGCGATTTTTCGGGGACCCCGGATGACCTGGCTGGCGGCCGAAGCGCTGCTTCCGAGCCGGATCCAGATGGCCTTCACGCTCGGCTACCACATCCTGCTGGTCCCACTCGGCGTCGCCCTACCCACGCTGACGCTGCTGATGGAGGGCATCGGCCTGGTGCGCAAGGACCCGGTCGCGCTCAAGCTCGCGCGCCGCTGGTCGGTGGTGATGGCGGTCCAGTTCGCGGTGGGCGCGGTCACCGGAACCATCCTCTCCTTCGAGTTCGGGATCCTCTGGCCCAAGATGCTGGGCCGCTTCGGGGCCGCCTTCGGACTCGGCTTCGCGATCGAGGGATGGGCCTTCTTCCTGGAGGCCGTCTTTATCGGCATCTACCTGTACGGCTGGAGCCGGCTGCCGCCCCGGTTGCACTTCTTGTGCGGGCTGGTGCTGCCGCCCGCCGGCCTCCTGGGTGCGTTCGGTGTGCTGGCGGCCAACTCCTGGATGAACACGCCCGGCGGCGTCAGCGTCTCACCGACCGGCGTGCTGGACGTCGACGTCTGGGGGGCGCTATTCACGCGCGCCCTCGGCTACGAGTTCTGGCACTTCCTGCTCGCGATCTACATCACCTGCTCGTTCGCGGTCGCTTCGGTGTACGCGGTGGCCTGGCTGCGCGGCCGGCGCGACCACTACCAGCGGCTCGGCTTCGGCGTGCCCTTCGCCGTGGGCGCCCTGCTGGCTCCCTGGCAGGTCCTGGTGGGAGACCTCTCGGCGCGGGCCCTGGTGTTCCACCAACCGGCCAAGTTCGCGGCCATGGAGATCAACTGGACCACGCGCGACCACAACCCCGAAGTCATCGGCGGCCTGCTCGACGCCGGCGGGCACGTCAATCTGGGCATTTCACTGCCCGCGCTCGATTCGATCCTGGTCGGCTATTCGCCCAACGCCGTGGCCCCTGGACTCAGCAGCTTTGCCGAGAACGCCCGGCCCAACATCCTCGAAGCCAACCTCACGCACCTGTCGTTCGACCTGATGGTGGGCCTGGGCAGCGCCGGGGCGGTGCTGGCCCTGTGGTACTTCGCCGTGCTGATTCGGCACCGGCGCCTCCCGGAATCGTTCTGGTTCTACCGCTTGGCGGCCCTGGCCGGACTCGGTTCATACGTGTCCGTCGAGGCCGGCTGGATGACCACCGAAGTCGGCCGCCAGCCGTGGATCGTCTACGGCGCCATGCGGGTTGCGGACGCGGTCACCGACGCGCCCGCGGCCTACGTCTGGACGATGCTCGGCGTGCTGGTCGTCGTCTATGCGCTGATCGCCTTCTTCTTCGTGCGTGTGCTGCTCGGGTTGGCGGCCCGCTGGCGCCGGGACGATGGGGCCGCCGTGGAGCAGGGCGTGCCCTACGGGCCACCTCGATGAGAACGGCGCTCGCCGACGTCATCGCCGGCGCGCTGCTGCTGGCGGTAACCGCCTACAGCACGGCCGGCGGCGTCGATTTCGGAGCCGGCATCTGGGACCTCCTGGCCGGCCGCAAGGAGCGCGGCCGGCGGGCGCGGGAGCTGATCGACCACGCCATGGCGCCGGTGTGGGAGGTCAACAACGTCTGGCTGGTGCTCGCCATCGTGGTCTGCTGGACCGGTTTCCCCAGCCTCTTCCAGGCCGCGTTTTCGAGCCTCTACCCGCTCTACACGCTGGCTCTCCTGGGACTGATCCTGCGGGGAGCGTTTTTCGCCTTCCGGCATGTCGCCGGCGGTCAGTCCGAGCGGCGGCTCGCCGACCTGGTATTCGGGGTCTCGTCGGTGCTCACGCCCTTCTTCTTCGCGGCCAGCCTGGGGGCGATCGCTTCGGGCCACCTCGAGCCCTGGGGCCCGATGCCTGTGGCCTTCGGGCTGGTCTCGCTGGCCGCCACCGCGTTCAGCGGCGCCAGCTTCCTGGTCGGCGACGCCCGGCGCCACGCGCCGGAGCTGGTCGACTACTTCCGCCGCCGCGCGCTGGCGGCCGCGCTGGCCCTGGTCGTGCTCGGCACGCTGGCCCTGGTCGTGATCGCGGCCGAACGGCCGCAGCTGCTGGTGGCCATGTTCACCACGGCGGCGCTGCCCTTCGTGCTGGCGGCCATGGTGTTCACGCCGCTGGCCGCCGGCCTGCTCTGGCGCCGCGTGTTCAAGCTCTACCGCCTGCTGACGGTCGCCGCAGTCGGCTCGCTGGTGATCGCGTGGGGTGTGGCGCAGTCCCCGTACCTGCTGCCCGGCCGCTTGACTATCGAGCAGGCGGCCGCCCCGGGCGCGACGGAGGTCCTCCTGATCGTGGTCGCGGCGGGGGTGGCGCTGGTGATCGGCCCCGCCATCGGACTGCTTCTCTATCTCGACCAGCGCAGCCTGCTGAGGTCGCCCGAAGCCTGAGCCGGGCCTCAGCCGATCGGCAGCCCTGGCCTTAGCGCAGTCATCACGGACAGCTTGGAATTCACCCCGCCGTCGGTCAGCGACAGGTTGGTCACGAACAGCCGGCGGCCCTCGAAGACCAGGCTCGCCGGAAAGTCGAGCGCGTTTGCGCCAACCCCGTCGTACCGCGCGATCAGCCTGGCACGGGGCGACACGACCTGCACCTCGT
>VBEO01000095.1 GCA_005881825.1 Chloroflexota bacterium
CAACGCGGCCGCCATCATCACGTTCAACCGCGCCGACAAGCTCAACGCGATGAACTGGCCGACGCTGAAGGCCCTCGAGCAGCAGCTGATCAAGGCCGGCGAAGACAAGAGCGTCCGCTGCGTGCTGATCACCGGCAAGGGCCGGGCGTTCAGTGCCGGCGGCGACATCGCCGGGTACACGACGCTCCAGAAAGATCCGGTCGCCTTCCCGCAGTTCGTCGACGACTTCATCCGGACCATCGGCCGCTGCCGAGACATGGAGAAGCCGGTGATCGCGCTCATCAACGGCATCACCGCCGCCGGCGGGCTCGAGCTCATCCTCGGCTGCGACTTCGCCTGGATGGCGGAGTCGGCCCGGATCGGCGACATGCACCTCAACTACGCGCAAATCGGCGGCGCCGGCGTGATGGCGCGGCTGCCCCGGCTGATCGGCGAGTACAAGGCTAAGGAGCTCGTCTTCAGCGGCCGGCTGCTGAAGTCGGACGAGTGCCTCGCCTGGGGGCTCGTCAACCGCGTCATCCCCGACGACCAGCTGCTCGAAGAGGGACTCAAGTTCGCCAGGGGCGTGGCCGAGAAGAGTCCGAACTCCGTCCGGAACGTCAAGCACGTCCTCAACCGGGGAGTCGAGACCGACCTGCCCGCCGCCCTCCGCCAGGAGCGCGAGCGGGCGCTGATTCACTGCCTCACGCTGCCCGACTCGATGGAGGGCATCAACGCCTTCGTCGAGAAGCGCAAGCCCCGCTGGTCGGCGGCACGATGAGCAAGCTCTACGACAAGCGGCGCTCGCGGTCGAGGCCTGCCGCAACGCGGCGGTCGACGCCGGCCTGGATCCCAAGGAAGTCGACGGGATCGTCACCTTCAGCATGTTCGGCGACTCGGCCACCGCCCAGGGCGTGTCGGCGGGGCTCGGCAGCCCGGAGCTCTCCTTCGCCGCCGACCTCAGCTTCGGCGGCCAGGCGCCCTGCTACGCGGTCACCGTCGCCGCGATGGCGGTGGAGACCGGGATGGCGAAGAACGTGCTCGTCTACCGTGCCCTCAACGGCCGCTCCGGCATCCGGATCGGCTCCACCGGCTTCCGCTCGCCAACCGCGCCTTTCCGCTACCCGATCGGCTTCAGCGCCTACCCGCAGTACATCGCGATGTGGGGGCGCCGCTACATGATCGAGACCGGCACCGGCTACGAGGGCCTCGGGCAGGTGGCGATCGCCCAGCGCAAGTACGCGCAGACCAATCCCCGCGCAGTCCGGCGCAACCCGCTGACCATGGAGGACTACCTCCGGGCGCAGTTCGTCGTCGACCCGTTCCGCAGCCACGACTGCACCTCCGAGGTGGACGGCGCCTGCGCCGTGCTGGTCACCTCGCTCGACCGCGCAAGGGACCTCCAGCACACGCCGGCGGTCATCGAGGGGGCCGCCTGGTCGACGCCGACCGGGTCGGGCCTCGACATCGCGGACTTCTTCAACTGGGAGGACTGGTCGGTCAACTCGCACACCTACCACCGCGACCGTCTCTGGCAGTCGGCGCAGATGAAGCCGGAGGACGTCGACTTCGCCGAGATCTATGACTGCTTCAGCCCGGTCGTCCTGATGGGGCTCGAGGGACTCGGCCTGGTGGGCCGCGGCGAGGCGGCCGACTTCATCGCGGCCGGGGAGACCGGCCCCAACGGCAAGCTGCCCACGAACACCCACGGCGGCCTCCTCTGCGAGGGCTACCTGCACGGGATGAACACGGTCGCGGAGGCGGTCCTGCAGGTCCAGGGCCGAGGCGGCGAGAACCAGCTCGAGAAGCACGACCGCTGCGCGGTGACCTCGGGCGCCCTCATGGACGGCTCCGCGCTGGTCCTCCAGAGGGACGCCGCGTGACCGAGGTGGGCACCGTCCAGGAGACGACCGAGCAGCTCCAGAAGGTCTACGTCGAGCCCGAGACCGACCTCGACACACGGTGGTGGTTCGAGGCGCTCGAGCAGGACCGGCTGGAGATCCCGCGCTGCAACGCGTGCGGCCGGACCTTCTTTCCGCCCCAGCCCGACTGCCCGCACTGCGGCGCCCAGGACTGGCGGCCGATCCCGGCCGGCGGCCGGGGCCGGATCTACAGCTGGGTCGTCTGCTACCTGCCATTCGATCCCCGCTTCGCTGAGGAGGTGCCCTACGCCATCCTGGCGGTGGAGCTGGAGGAGGGCGTGCGGCTCTTCGGCCGCTGGAAGGGCGACCTCGATGCGATCCGCGCCGATCTCCGGGTCCAGGCCCTCGTCTACCGCGTCGATGGCCACGCGCTGCTGGGCTGGGAGGCCGCCTAAGCGTTGGCGGCGACCGCCGTGAAGCCGCTCGCCGACCGGCTCGACGAGCTCCGCGATTGGCTGGCGCGGGAGACGCCCCGCGACCTCCCCTACGACCTCGACGCCCGCTTCCCGCGGCTCGTCGAGTGGCAGCGCAAGCTCTACGACGCAGGCTGGCTCGGCTACGGCTGGCCGGCCGAGTTCGGCGGCAACGGCGGCGGCCCGACGGACAAGGTCATCCTCTCCGTCGAGCTGGCGCGCGCGGCGGCGCCGGTGCCGGCGGGGACCATCGGGCTCGAGGTCATCGGGCCGACGCTGACGCGTTTCGGCACGGACGCCCAGCGCCGGCGGTTCCTGCCGCCGATGCTGCGCGGCGACGAGATCTGGTCGCAGGGATTCAGCGAGCCCGAGGCGGGTTCGGACCTCGCCTCGCTGCGGACTCGCGCCGAGAAGGTCGAGGGCGGTTACATCGTCAGCGGCCGCAAGACGTGGACGAGCTGGGGCCAGTTCGCGCGCTGGTGCGGCGTACTCGCCCGCACCGACCCCGACGTCCCCAAGCACAAGGGGATCAGCCTCCTGATGGTCGACATGGAGTCGGAGGGTGCGCAGACCTTCCCGCTCGTCCAGATGACCGGCGACGCGGAGTTCACCGAAACCCTCTTCGAGCGGGTGTTCGTGCCCGACGAGAACGTCGTCGGCCAGCCAGGGGACGGCTGGAACCTGGCGCTCGACATCCTCGCCCACGAGCGCGGCCCGCTGGTGGTCCGCCGCCAGGTCGAGATTGCGGTCGGCTTCGAAGGGATAGTCGAGAACGCCCGCCGGCTCGTCGCCGCCGGCGTCCTCGCCGACGACGCTCGGCTCCGGGAGCGGGTCGGCCGCGCCTGGGCCCAGCTCCGCATGCTGGAGGCCTACGCCGCCGGCCTGATGGGCCACCTCGTGCATGGCGACCTCGGGCCGGAGGCGTCGATCGGCAAGCGCCTCGTCACCGAGGTCGAGCAGGCGGTGTTCGAGCTCGGCTTCGACATCCTGGGCGCCTCCCGCGGCCTCGCCGAGGACGCCGTCCCGGGCATGAACGCAGACAAGTGGACCCGCGATTACCTCTACTCACGGGCGGCCTCGATCTACGGCGGCGCTGCGGAGATCCAGCGCGGGATCATCGCCCAGCGCGTGCTCGGCCTACCGCGCGCATGAGCGCCGCCGCGCCCGACTACGCGCAGGAGATCCAGCGCTCGGCGCGCGAGATCCTCGCCCGAACGGCGTCGACCGAGGGCCTCCTCGAGCGGCTCCGCGCCGAGGACGTCAGCCGGGGGGCCTGGGATGCAGCCGCCCAAGCGGGTTGGTTCCGCCTCCTCTCGGGCGAGGCGGCAGGCGGACTCGGCGCGGGGCCGGCCGAGCTGGCCGCGCTCTTCCGCGAGATCGGACGCCACCTCGCCGCCGGGCCCTGGGTCGACACCGTCGTCGCGGCCGGGCTGCTCCGCGACCACGCCGACCTGGGCCCGGACACCGCCCTGATCGGCTACCTGCCCGAGCCGGGCGCGGTCGTCGAGTTCGCCGCGGTCGCCGACGTCCTGGTCGTCCGCGGGCCGGACTCGATCGGGCTCGCCCGCGGCGCGCTGGCGATGCCGCTCAAGTCGTTCGACCTCGCGGGCCGACCCGCCCAGGTCGACCTCACCGGCGCCACGGTCGAGGCCGTCGTCGAGGGCGCCGAGGCTGAGAGGGTTGCCGTCGCCATCGCCCGCCTCGCCCGCGTCGCGCGCAGCGGCGAGCTGGCGGGGCTCGCCGCCGCCGCCCTCGACATGAGCGTCCGCTATGCCGGCGAGCGCGTCCAGTTTGACCGCCCGATCGGCGCTTTCCAGGCCGTGCAGCACCGGATCGCCGAGATGGCCGTGACCCGCACGGCGGTCGACAGCGCGCTGGCGGCGATCGTCACCCTGGCGGCGTCGGAAGGAACGGACGCCGAGCAGGCGGCGCTCTACGAGTACGCCGCCGGCGAGGCCCGCACGGTTGTTCTCAGCGCGCTCCAGGTCCACGGCGGCATCGGCTTCAGCGCCGAGCACCCCCTCCACGCGTACATCAAGCGAGTGCTCCGCCTCCAGGCAGTCGCCGGCGAGGGCGAACCGCTCCTGGACCTCGGCGGCCGGCTCCTGGCCGGGTGAGCGCGCAACCGTACATCGGCCGCTCGGTCCGGCGGCTGGAGGACCCCCACCTCCTGACCGGCCGGGGCCGCTACGCCGGCGACGTAAGCCCGGCCGGCAGCCTCCACATGGCGGTCGTCCGCAGCCCGCTCGGGCACGGCCGGATCGCGTCGATAGACACCGCCGCCGCCCGCGAGGTGGCCGGCGTCGTCGCCGTCTGGACCGCCGCCGACCTCGAGCGCGCCTTCGTCGTGGATGAGTTCGTCTCGGCAAAGCTGCCTGCCAACCGGCGGCCGGTCCTCGCCTGGGAAACCGCCCGCTACGTGGGCGAGCCGCTCGCGGCCGTGTTCGCGGAGACGCCGCTCGCGGCCGCCGACGCGGCCGCGCTCGTCTACTTCGAGCTCGATCCGCTTCCCGTCGTCGACCTCGAGACGGCGCGGAGCGGTGCCGCCGAGCGCATCGACGCCGCGACCGAGGGCAACCTCGTCCAGCGCGGTCGCGTTGACTACGGCGACGCCGTCGCCGCCTTCGCCGCCGCCGCCCACGTCGTTCGCTTCGACGTCCACCTCCCCCGCATCTGCGGCGGCGCCATGGAACCGCGCGCCGTGTCGGCGTGGCCGACGCCCGGTGGCGGCGTCCGCGTCGCCACGTCGACCCAGGCCGTGTTCACCGTCCGCCGGGCGCTGGCCCGGCTGCTCTCGCTCGAGGTCGGGCATGTCGAGGTCGTCGCCGAGGACGTCGGCGGCGGGTTCGGCCCCAAGGCCGCCGCCTATGGCGAGGAGGCCCTCGTCGCGCTCGCCGCCCAGCGTCTCGGCCGCCCGGTCACCTGGACCGCGTCGCGCAGCGAGGACTTCCAGACCACCTATCACTCGCATGGCGTCGCCGTCGCCGCCGAGCTCGCCGCCGACGCCGAGGGCAGGATCCTGGCGCTGCGCGGTACGGTCGACCAGGAGGCCGGCGGCTATCCATCGATGGGACTCATCCAGCCGCCGACGATCGTCACCCACCTCCTGTCGCAGTACGCGGTGCCGGCCATGGCGTTCGAGCACCGGACCTTCCTCACCAACGCGGTGCCGACCGCCGCCGTCCGCGGCGGCAGCCGGCCGGTCGGTAACTACGTGGTCGAACGGCTGGTCGACCGCCTCGCCGACGCGACCGGGCTCGACCGGGTCGAGGTCCGGCGCCGGAATCAAGTCACGCCAGACCGGATGCCGCTCGCCGTCGAGGGGACCGTCCACGTCTACGACAGCGGCGACTTCCCCGCCCAGCTGGAGGCCGTAGCCTCGCGGATCCGGCGGCCGCCGGCGGGCGCGGGGCTCGTCTACGGCGCGGGCGTCGTCGTCGGCGCCGAGACCTCCGGCTTCGGCTTCGAGCCCGCCCGGCTGGTGGTCGCCGCCGACGGCCGGGCCCGCCTCGACATCGGCTCGACGCCGCAGGGCCAGGGCCATCGCACGATGGCGGCCCAGGTGCTCGCCGACCGGCTCGGCTGGCCGCTCGAGTTGATCGACGTCGGGGTTGCCGACACCACCCACGTCGGCGACGCGCTGGTCACGGGCGGGAGCCGGACGGCGATGTACGTCGGCAACGTCGCCGCGATGGCGGGCCGGGAGGCGCGCCGCCGGCTGCTGGAGCTCGCCTCCGAGAAGCTGGAGGCGGCTTCGGCCGACATAGTCGTCGATCCCGTCAAGGCCGTCGCCGGCGTCCTCGGTGTGCCGGCGCGGCAGGTCCCCTTCGCCGAGCTGCTGCCCGAGGGCGGCCTCCAGGTCGAGGAGCGCTATGCGCCCGAGCGCGGGACGGCTTGGGGGAGCAGCGCCCACGGCGCCGTCGTGAGCCTCGACCCGGACACCGGCAAGGTGGAGGTGGAGCGCTACGTGATCGCTCACGACATCGGCCGGTCGATCAACCCGATGACCGTCGAGGGGCAGCTGATCGGCGGCCTCGTCCACGGCCTCGGCATCGCGCTCCTCGAGGAGGCCCGCTACGTCGACGGGCAGCTGGTGACCGGGTCCTTCCTCGACTACTCGACGCCGACGGCCCCCGACATCCCGCGCGAGATCGAGCTCCTCGACTGCGCGACCCGGACCGAACAGAACCCGGAGGGCTTCAAGGGCGTCGGCGAGAGCGCGACCATCATGTCGCCGGCCGCGATCGCGTCGGCGGTGGAGGACGCAGTCCGCCAGCTCAACCCCGCCGCGGAGGTGGTCGGGCTCCCGCTCACGCCCGACCGGGTGCTGGCGCTGATCCAGGGGGAGGGCGGGCGGTGAAGGCCTACCGGCTCCTCGAGTGGCAGCAGCCGCCGCAGCTGGTCGACGTCCCCGTGCCCGAGCCGGGGCCGGGCGAGGTCTTGGTCCGCGTCGGCGGTGCCGGCGCCTGCCACTCCGACATCAGTGTCATGGAGCAGCCGAAGGGATGGCTGCCCTTTGACGTCCCGTTCACCCTCGGCCACGAGAACGCGGGCTGGGTGGCCCGGCTTGGCGCCGGCGCCATGGGCTTCTCCGAGGGAGACCCCGTCGCCGTGTACGGCCCCTGGGGCTGCGGGACCTGCCGCTCCTGCATCGAGGGGATGGACAACGTCTGCGAGCGCTGGCGCGACCGCGGCCGCACCCGCGGCGGCGGCCTCGGCCGCGACGGTGGGATGGCCGAGTACATGCTCGTGCCCTCGCCCCGCTACTTGGTCGGCCCCACGTGCTGGTCCCGGGGAGCACCGCGGTGGTCATGGGCGTCGGCGGCCTCGGCCACCTCGGCGTGCAGATACTGAAGGCGGTGTCAGCGGCCCGCATCATCGCCGTCGACGTCGCCCCCGACCGCCTCGACCTCGCCCGCCGGATGGGCGCCGACGACACCGTCCGGTCGGGGGACGGCGCCGTCCAGGAGATCCGCGAGGCGTGCGGCGGGCAGAACCCCGAGCTGGTGCTCGACTTCGTGGGCAACGAACAGACGCTGGCCATGTCCGCGCGGCTGGCCCGCATCCGGGGCCGGGTCGTCATCGTCGGCATCGCGGGCGGCACGGTGCCCTGGGGATTCGGGAAGCTGGCCCAGGAGTGTGAGTGGATCCAGAGCTCCTGGGGGTCGATCGCCGAGCTGCGCGAGGTGATCGACCTCGCGGAGCGGGGCCTCCTAAAGCCCGAGACGGAGGTCTTCCCGCTGAGCCGGGTCGAAGAGGCCTACCAGGCGCTCCACGAGGGTGCGCTGGTCGGTCGCGCGGTCGTCGTCCCGGACGCCTGAATTCGGCTAGGCCGGGCGCGGGAGCAGGCCGGCGAAGAACATGTCCGCGAAGGCGGCGCCGATCTGCTCGGCGGGGAGCTTGCGGGGCTGGAACCAGCGGTGCACCCAGTTCATCGCCCCGAGCAGCGCGAGTGCGGCGAGGCGGGGCTCGATGTCGGCCCGGAGCGAGCCCTCGAGCTGGGCGTCGGCGATGAGCCCCTCGAGGCGGTGGCGGTCCTGGTCCTCGCGCGCCCGCAGCGCCCGCCGGCGCGCGTCCGGCAGCGAGTTGAAGTCGCGCAGCCAGACGGTCACCTCGTCGAGGTGCCGGCTCATGAAGACGACGTATGCGGTTATGACGCGGCGCAACCGGTCCACGGCGCGCCCCTCCTGGCCGGTGATCGACCAGACCTCGCGCGCGGCGTCCTCGTAAACGCCTTCGATGATCTCGGCGAGGAGCTCGTCCTTGGAGACGATGTAGTGGAAGAGGCTGCCCTTGAGCACCCCGAAGTCGTCGGCCACGTCCTGCAGCGACGCGGCCTCGAATCCCTTGGCGGCGAAGAGGCGCGTGGCGACCCCGACCAGCTCCGCCCGCCGCCGCTGGGGATGGGCGCTAGAGGCCAAGCGCGGCGTCGACGGCGGCGAGCGCCGGGCCCATCCCGATGTCGCCCAGGTAGCACTGGGTGGTCGCGGCAACGTTGATCACCTGGTCCGGCGAGGCGCCCAGGCGGCGGGCCTGGAAGACGAGCCGGCGGATCGCCCCAGGGTCGTTGCGCCGGCAGGCCACCGGCAGCTGCAGCAGCGGGATGAACGGCGCCGCCAGCGAGCCGGAGCAGGCGCTCTCGTAGCGCGCCCGGTACGCCTTCAGCGCAAGCGGGAAGCGCCTCGCCAGCACGGGCACCCACTCGGGGACCTCGCCCTGCCACTCGCGGTGCCAGGCGGCAAGCCGCTCGACGTCGTCGGCTGAGATCGAGTTGACGTCGTCCAGGGCGATGTCCGACCGGAACGCGGCAGGGTCCGGCCGCCAGCCCTCAGGCCACGCGAGGCCGTCCCCGGGCGCCGGCTGCCACGCCGAGATGTAGTCGGACGTGTTCAGCGCGACTGCCTCGATGCCGTTGGGACCGCCGTGGAGCCAGCCCAGCGTCAGGACGTCGATGACCTCCTGCTTCGAGGCGCCCCATTGCCGGGCTGCGACCACCTCGTAGAGGAGCCCGCTCGGGAAGACGTCCACGACGTAGTAGTGCAGCCACACCATCGCCATGAGCGGGGCGGGTAGCGGGTCGCCGAGGCCGCGGCCGCCGGCGACCGAGTCGGCCCAGAAGCGGAAGCGCTTCAGCGCCACCGGATTGTTCTCGAGCGTGAAGGGCACGTAGCGGACGAGGTCGAGGTTGCCCGACCCGTGCACGTTCTCGTACCACGCCTTCATCGACTCCGCCTCGGCGGGCGAGAGCTGCTCGGACGCGATGTCGATGCCGGTTCCGAAGGCGTCGCGGTTGTCCGCCATCCCGCTAGCCGTTGGGCCGGATCACGGCCTTGATCTCGGCGAAACGCTCCATGCTCTCGAGGGCCTCGGTCGTCCGCTCGAGCGGGTAGGTGCGGGAGAGCATCCGGTTCCAATCGAACCGGTCGCGGTGCCGCGCCAGGAACTGGATGGCGGCGGCGTAGCTGTCCGTGAATGCGCTCTTGTTGCTGAAGATGGTCAGCGCCTTCCAGACGATCATCGGCGCGTTCACCTCCTGGCTGCCGCCGCCGATCGTGCCCACCACCATGTAGCGCCCGCCGTCGCCCAGCAGCTCGATCCCTTCGGCGAAGGCGCCGCGGCCCCCCGAGAGCTCGAGCGCGACGTCGGCCCCCCGCGCGCCGACGGCGTCCCGGACCCGGCGCCGCCGCTCCTCGGGCGTGCGGTCGACGGTGATGTCGACGACCTCGTCCGCCCCCCATTCAGTGGCCAGCTCGAGCCGCTCGGCGGGCGCGCCGACCACGACCAGGCGCCGTGGCTGCTTGAGCGAGGCGATGGCCGTCGCGAAGAGTCCCAGCGGTCCGGCCCCCTGGATCACCACGGTGTGCCGCTCGTCGATCGCGCCGAGGGTCTCGAAGGCGCTGATCACCGTCCGCAGCGCGCAGGATGCGGCGGACGCCCAGCCGTCGGCGACGCCGTCGGGCACCTTGACGCGGCCGCTGCTCGGCCAGACGTAGGAGTACTCCGCGAAGGTGCCCGCCATGAACGGCGGCTCGGAGATCGGGTGGCTGTGGCCCATCTTGATGTTCGAGCACCACTCCGGGTGCTTGGCGACGGTGCAGTTGTGGCAGTGGCCGCACGGGCCGTGCGTCCAGACGACGCGGTCGCCGATGGCGAGCGGCTCGCCCAGCGAGTCGACCTCGGCGCCGGCCCCGATGGCGGCGACCTCGCCGACGATCTCGTGCCCGAGCACCACCGGCAGGCGCCAGTGGGAGTTGCCCTCGCCCCGCCAGAAGTGGACGTCGGTGCCGCAAATCGTCGAGGCGAGCACCCGGACCGTGAGCGCGCCCGGTTCGGGCTTGCCGACCGCCAGCTCGCGGATCTCCAAGGGCTGCCCGAACGCGGTCAGGACCGCGGCGCGGGCGGTGCTCGGAAGACTGCTCATGGGCCTCCTCCACCAACCTACCGGTTGGTTGACATGATAGCGCCGGCAATCTATCGTGACAAGACCGATGCGCACCGGGCCGGCCGCCCTCCCGACGCCCGAGCGGCAGCTCGAGATGTACCGCCGGATGCTGCGAATCCGGC
>VBEO01000096.1 GCA_005881825.1 Chloroflexota bacterium
CGCCAGGCACCTACGTGTTCGCGCCCCGCGACGTGCCCCACTGGTTCACGGTCGACGAGGAGCCGACAAGGGTCCTGGTCTTCGCGTCGCCGGGCGGCGCCTTCGAGCGGATCGTAGGGGAGACGGGCGTCCCAGTCGAGTCACACCCCGGCCCGGTGCCGCCCGACCCGGCGACCTTGGCCGAGCCGCTGCGAAGGAACGGCGTCGAGATCCTCGCTCCCCCGCCCGGCCACTAGAGGCAAGGCCGAACTCGTGTATTCACTGCTTGCGAAAGGTGGGCCGAGAACGGACATAAGCCGGGTACGCCCTCGCCTCCGGGTCGGAGCCATCTCGGGCTTGACGGTTTGATTCCGGGACATCCTGTCGACCTGGTCGTTCTCGGCGCTCATTCCTGCCCGAGCCACGAACCGGATCTAATGAGCGATCGACCCATGTTCGACCATCCCGGCGTCAGTTCCCGCTAGCACCTTGACGCCTGGATCAATGGCCGAACCCGACGCGCGCCATGTGGCCGCCGACCCGGTCCTTGAAATGAGCCAGTTCATCCGCGCATGTTCCGCGCGACCGGGCGAACGGAATGACCTGGTCGAGGATGCCCAACGTGGGAATCCAGGTGACTTTGCGGTCGGGCATCATCCGGATGTCTACGGGGGCTAAATCGATCCCCGCGGGGAAGCTCTATGCTCGGGCCAGCTTTGGTCTCGCTGGAGACGATCTTCAGCCTCGAGCGCACGGCCGGCGGGCGCGCACGCGCCTGATTGCCTCAGCAGTGCTAGCGCTGCCTCCGCGCCCGACGAGTGCGCTCTGCCGTGCCGTCCTACATGGACATCGCCTCGTAGACCCGCAGATACCTGATCATCGGACAGTCCTTCACAATCTCAACGGCGTCGTCCAGGTTCTTGGCACTGATGATGGTGTAGCCGGTGATCGAGTCCATGCCGAGGGGCAGGTCCTTGGTACCGGTGGACGAGATTTCTCGCCCCTGCTTGAACGGGCTTCCGCTGTCGACCATCTTGTCCGCGATTGACGCGAACCACTTTCCCCAGGCTTCCTCTATCTCCTTCGTCGGTGTCTCGAATCCGTAGTGGAGGACGACAAATTTCTTCATGACGGAAGCGTACTCAGACTAGCGGACACTTTCTGTCCTATAGTGCCTTTGGCGAACATATGAAAGAGACCTCCGCCCGCTTGCTACGGGTGCTCACCCTCCTTCAGATCCGCCGCACCTGGTCTGGCCAGGAGCTCGCCGACAGGCTCAGCGTGACCACTCGGACCGTCCGCCGCGACCTTGAAAAACTGCGCGACCTTGGTTATCCGGTCGTCGCCGTCAAGGGAATCGCTGGCGGGTACCGTCTCGGTGCGGGTACGCAATTACCTCCGCTTCTCCTCGACGATGACGAGGCGGTAGCGATAGCGATCACGCTGCGTACCGCTGCCGGGAGCAATGTCACCGGTATCGCCGAGGCGGCCCTGCGGGCGCTGATCAAGCTCGAGCAGCTGCTGCCATCCCGACTGCGGCATCGGATCAACGCCCTGCAGATTTCCGCAGTTCGCACGGCGGGCGACGGCTCCACCGTGGATGCTGAAGTTCTCACTGCGATTGGATCCGCTTGCCGGGACCACTTGCGTCTTGAGTTCGATTTCTATGGCCTGGGCGGCGCCGTCAGCCGTCACGTCACCGAGCCACACGAGCTCCTGACCTGGGAGCGGCGCTGGTACCTGGTGGCATGGGATCGGGCTCGCTGCGCCTGGCGAACGTTTCCGGTGGACCGCCTTTGCCCTCGCACCCCCGCCGGCTCACGATTCACGCCGAGGGAACTCCCGGGCGGCGATTCCGCGGCCCACGTTGCCCGCAGTGTCGCTCAGATGTGGCCCGATCAGGCCACGATCCGGCTCCACGCCGCCCGAACCAGATCTGACACGGACACAACGCCTCCGGACGCGGCGCGCAAACTCGACGCCTGAGTGTCGGACGGGTCGACGTACATGGTGAACGGCGTCAGCTGCCTCGAGGCGTTACTTGGTGCCATCCTCGCCGGTACCTCGCTCCTCTACGGCAGCGCCTTCCCCGCCTCGGCTGCGGGAGGCTAAGGGCATTTCCTATCCAGCCGAACCTCAAAGCACTAAGGTTGGCCGGCTGGCCGGTAGCTAGGGGATCAGGCGGCGTTTGAGCCTAAGACGCCGCCCACGGGTCGCTCACCACCGGAAAGGAGGACAGTAAATTGTGGGTACTGGGCGACGGGCAGCCAAAGTGGGTACTGATTGGGTACTGGAGAGCCCCCGGCTCGTCGCCCGGGGGCTCTTTTCGTATTCACTTCCGGCGAAAGGTGGGTCGAGGCGGACTATAAGCCGGGTTCAGTTTCAGCGAGTTTAGTCGCGTCGTTCTGAATACGAAACGACACCTAACGACAGCAGACGATTGAGTGCGGCTGTTCCCTGATTGTTCCTTCAGGGAACAGAACATTCTGTCCACCATTCCACTGGTGAGGGGCCTGCGGCGCCGTTTGCCCGGCAGCCAGCGAGCGGTCACCGCCGGAATCCAGTCGTGGGGGTGGCGAGTGCTTCCAGCCCGGGGCCGAATGTCACCGACGCTCGCGGGTCGCCAGCGCCTCCATGAGCTCCGATCGGTGGGCCCCGATGTGTCCGATGGCGACGTTGTGAACCCACGCTTCGAAGGGCACCAGCGGGTTACCGGCGCCGTCGACCAGGGGCCGGTCGAGGTCGGCATCGGTTAGCAAGCGAATGGCGGCGGCGACAGGCGCCGCGCCCTCCCTCAGGCCGTCGAGCACATCGCTCACCGACACCCCGGTGAAAGCGGCGTTGTGGCGCGCGTTTCGACTCCTTCGGGCAGGGCGCCGCCCAGTCGCCGTCGGTCATGCTGTTGACGAACCCGGCGAAGCCGGCGTTGGCGGCGCGGAAGCGGTCGGCCAGTTCCTCGGCGCGGGCGCCGCCGGACGGCTCCAGCTCGACCAGGAGGTCTGCGACCTCGAGCTGGACCGAGTAGAGGCCGAGGCTCCCGTCGGGCTGGACCGGCCAGCGCCCGGCCGGCCGGTCGATGTACAGCTCGACGCCGTTCCCGTCCGGGTCGTCGAGGTAGTAGGCCTCCGAGACGCCGTGGTCCTGAGCGTCGGTCAGTTGGTGGCCGCTGTCGATCACCCGCTTCACCGCGACGGCCAGTGACCTGCGGTCGGGGAGCACGATCGCGTGGTGGTGGAGGCCGGTCGTGCCGAGCGGCGGGCGGGGACCCCCGAGGCTGTCCCAGGTGTTCATGCCGACGTGGTGGTGGCAGCCACCCGCTGCCAGCATCGCGATGGTCTCGGTCTCATAGGTGACTGTGAAGCCGAGGACGTCGCGGTAAAAGGCCAGCGAACGCTTCAGGTCGGCGACCCTCAGGTGGGTGTGCCCGATCCGGCTCGCAGGGGGCAGCCGGTAGAGCCCAGCGGCGTCCTCCGCGGCTGTGGGGGTGGCGGTGCGATCAGCGATCTGTGTCACGACGGGCCTCCTGTTGCGGTGCTGGTGTTCCGTTGCCCCCGGTGCGGGGACGGGAGGCCATCGTCGATCGCCGCCGGGCGGCCGGGAATCGCGGGAATCCGGGAGTTAAGAGCCGGCGCTGCCCCGAATTAGGCCGAGCGGGTCTCGGGCGACCAGCTGCGCGCGCGAGGCCGCACCCGTCTTGGCCAGCAGGCTGCTGAGGTGGGTCTCGACGGTGTTCTCGGAGAGGAAAAGGCGGCCGGCGATCTGCCGGTTGCTGAGCCCTTCCGCCAGGAGCTTCAGCACATCCACCTCGCGGCTGGTGACGCCCAGCGCGGCCAGCGCCGGCGGCACCGCGGAATCTCCCCTGCCGGTCCGCGGCAGCCGTGCCCCCATCCGGCGGAGAAGATCGCGACAGGTCCGCGCGAGCACCAGCTGCCCCACCCGCTGGAAGTAACCCATGGCCTCTCGAAGCCACGGCTCTGGCGCGCCCCACCCGTCCCGCTCGGCCACCTCCGCCACCAGCCGCCGGCAGTGATACAGCATCCACGGTTCGCTGGCGAGCAGCTCCTCCGCGCGCCTGGCGAGGAGGTCGGCGTCCGCCGCGCGGCCCTCTCGGCCCAGCTGCACCGCCTGGGCCAGGGCGAGGCAGCCGCGGTTGCGGCCGCTGACCAACGCCCCCGGTGAGGCGGCCAGCTCATCCCGGTCCGCCTGGCCCCCTTCCGGTTCAAGACTTCGAAGCAGCGCCCACTGCCCTCGAAATGGATAGGGGTTGGCCACCCCGGATCGACGCACCTGGGCCATCGCCGCGGCCAGGTGGACGAGCGCCCCCGGGCGGTCCTCGACAAGGAGGCGGCGGTGGCCCCGGACGCCCTCCACCAGCGCCACCACGTCCACGTCGTCAGGCGCCGCCTCCAGCGCCGCATCCTCGGCCGCCCTCGACTCCGGGTCCTGGAGAAGGTGGGCGTGGATGAAGGCTTTTACCGCCAGCGCGAAGGGGAGCAGGCGGAGATGATGGAGACGGCAGGCCTCGAGGCAGCGGTCGATGTGGCCCAGCGCGGTGGCCGGATCGCTCATGTCGAGCGCGACGGCGGATTGCAGGTCGATCGCCGCCAGTGTGAGCAGGGCGCCCAGCTGGAGCGCCAGTTCGCGGGCGTGCTGGCCGTGGTCGGTGCCACCCTCGAGGTAGTGCCGGCTGACGGCCAGCTCCTGCAGCGCCTGGAGACGCCAGAGCGGCCGCCCACGCTGGTCCGCCAGTGCGTCCGCGCGCTCGAGGGCGCCGATCGACAGGTCGAGGTCGAAACTGCGCTCTACCCGGCCGGCGACCAGGAGCGCCTGGCAGCCGACCTCCGGCAGGTCCAGGGTGCCGGCCTCGGCAAGGGCCAGCTCGGCGTTGGCCCGGGCGGCGGGGACGTCACGGCGCTCGGCCGCGATGGCGGCGGCCACCACGTGGGCCCGGGCGCTGGTCGCGCCATCAGCGCTGGCGGTCAGGGCGGCGGCAACCTCGGCCTCGGCCTCGGCCAGTGAGCCGCTGTCGAGCCGCGCCCGCGCCAGGTGCAGGCGCACCCGGGCGCCACGGCGGCCGTCACCGGTGGTGACCGCGAGCCGCCGCCGAAGGTCCTCTCCGAGCTCGATGGCGGAGCCGGTCTTGCCGGCCAGGACCAGTACCTCGAGCAGCGCCTCCTCGATCTGCATGGTCAGCTCGGGAGCGCCGCCCACCTGGCGGGCGCGTTCGAAGGTGAGCTCGGCGTCGGCGAGCGCCCCCCGCCCCATCGCCTCGTGGCCGGCCGCCAGCCAGAGCGCCGCCGCCGCATCGGCCTGCCCGGCCTCCTCGCGCAGCTCGGCCGTCCGGACCCCCCACTCCCCTGCCAGGCCCGGATGGGCGGCCTGGATCCGGTCGGCGACCAGCCGGGCCAGGCGAGGCCGCTCGGCGGCGGTGGTCTGGTCATGGACGGCGATGCGCATCAGGGCGTGCCGGAAGCGGTAGCGGGTGAGGCGGCCGGAACACGATGATTCGAGCTGCTGGGCCGCCACCCCTCGCCGGAGACTGTCGAGAACGTACGTCTCGGTCCTTCCGACGACGTTGGTTACAAGCTGCCAATCGAACTCCCGGCCGACCGCCGCGGCCGCCTCGAGAACTGCCCGATCGGCCTCCGCGAGGAAGGCTAGACGCTGGTCGACCAGCTGCCGGAAGCTCTTTGGCACCGACGCCTTCGTGGGCCGGTAGCTCCATCGGGACCCGGTGACGGTCAGCGCCCCCGTCGCCGCGAGGTCGGCGGCGATCTCTTCGATCAGCAGGGGAACCCCTTCGCTTCGGGAGTGGATGAAGGCGACGAGGTCGGTTGGAAGCCGGTCAGTCGCGAGCGAAGCCGCCAGGATGGCTTCGGTTGCCTCTGCTTCCATCGGCTCCAGATCGAGCCCGGCGATCGCACGCCGCGCCCGCAGCCGGTCGACGAGGTCCAGGGCGGGGCTTGGCTCATCCGAACGCACCGTGATCAGGCAGAGCGCGGGCACTGCCGAGAGGTTGTCGGCGAGATATTCGAGAACCTCGAGGCTGGCCGTGTCGGCCCACTGGAAGTCCTCGAGCACGAGGAGCGAACCGGCCGGGCCGCGAATGGCCTCGAGAAGCCGGAGGATCCCCTCGGGGAGCAGGAGGCGCAGCTGCTCGCCGTCGGCCACCGAGCCCGGAGTCGCCAGCTCCGGGAACAGCGCCGCCAGCGCCGGCAGGTACGGCTGCAACCGCGGCGAGGATGGCGGCGGCGCGGTTTGGCGTAGCCGTCCGGAGAAGGCCTCGGCAAATGGCCGCAGGGAAAGCAGCTTGCTGGTCTGGACCGCGCGGCCGACGAGGCTGTCGATGCCCCACCGAGGAGCCCGAGCCTGTGCCTCCCGAGCCAGCCGCGACTTCCCGATGCCTGCCGGGCCGAGGATGGCGACCAGGCCTCCGACGCCTCCCGCGGCGCCGGCGAGCAGGGCGTCCAGGGCCGAGACCTCTGCTTCCCGGCCGACCAGCACTGAGCACACGATTGGACGCATCGGCTAGCGTCCGGCCCCGTGGAGTCGCGCTCGGCCGGCAGCCGCGAGGACCCGGCGAGCTCCGCCCGCGAGCGTCATGGTCGGATTGTGGACATCCGCCGCCCTTTCAGGCAGGTTCCCGGACTCGCGCGCGCCCAGGTACGCCATAACTGCTGTCATCTGGGTTGACTGCGGGTTGGGCATTGCCTGTCGGTGCTTTCGTGCCGGCCTACGTCTGATAGTGCGGGAGGACTTTGCCGTCCTTCACGTAGGTCAGCGCTTCGGTGACCTCGTAGGCGTGGACCGCGGAAACGACGGGCAGCTTGCCCGAGAGCGTCGCGATCTCCTCGCTGCCGAAGAACGCGTGTAGGGCGTTGGTATCAGTGAAGCCGAGGATCAGTGAGGCGTGGAACCGCTGGTCGGTGGGGTTGTCGTGCGCGACGTTCGGCGTGTCCCAGAGCCGTTTGACCCAGGGCAAGAAGACCTGGGTTCGGAGTTCCCGCAGCGCCCCTGTGTTGATGAGAGCGGGAACAAGCTCGTCCGTGAGGAACGTCCGGAACGCACTGGTCTTGACGCCCTCCCGCCGGCGTAGGTAGATCAGGCTTCGCGCTCCCACCTTCTCCCCGGGCCCGGCCACGTCGTACCAGCGGGCCGAGTACGGTGGCCCCGCGTAGAGAAGGGTGCGCCGGAACACGTTCGCTTCGTCCTTGTACGCAAGGCTTGTCTGCTTGCGGCCCCGCAGCGGGGACAAAACGGACGTGAACGTGACCTCCGCGACCCCGTCGATCCTGCGCTCGGCTGGGATGACCGTCTCAACGCCGCTGATGGCCGGCCACAGCCCGGGATTGTTCTCCGCCAGATGGATCTGGCGGTACTCCTCCATCCCCGGAGTCGCGGAGATGATCTTCGAGTGCGGGCCTTTCCAGTAGTCCATTCCTTGCTGACGGGGCTGATCGGTACGCATCCACAGCGGGATCGATGAGACGAAGGGCTTCCTCGCAGACGGATGTCTTGTAGCCACTTTCTTGCCTCCTTCGCAGGGTGTGGTCAGCGGCCGAGGAACTGGACGGCGACGGGGGCGAACTTGTCTTGGAACTGGAAAATGCTGCCGTGGCCGGAGTCGGGATAGATGATCAGCTCGGAGCCAGGGATGCGGCGGTGCATTTCCTCGGAGAGGACGGAGGGCACCATCCGGTCGTTGTCGCCGTTGGCGATCAGGGTGTGCTGGGTGATCTTCGACAGGTCAGCAGGCGCCGAGCGTCCCACTTCTTGATCGCTTTAAGTTGGGTCTGGAACGCCTTCACCGAGATCGGGGCGTCGCGGTCGACGGTTCGCTCCTTGAGCCGGTTGACGAACGCCCGGGCGGCGGGCTTACCGGTGGCGTTGCGGTTGAAGAACAGGAACTCCTTCGGGTCCGACCGGGTCAGGGTCGCTCACGAGAGCTTGGGCGACGAAGCCGCCGAGGGAGAAGGAGAAGATGTCGACCTTGTCGAAGTCGAGTGCGCGGATAAAGGCGTAGGCGTCGTCCGCCATCGCCTCGATGCTGTCGGGAACCTGGCCGGTGGAGGCGCCGACGCCGCGGTTGCCGAACGCGATGACGTGGTGCTCCTCCGCGATCGGGTCGATGATGCGCGGGTCCCAGTTGTCCAGGGTCGCCGCAAGGTGGACGAAGAAGATCACAGGCATCTCGCCCTTCGGTCCCAGCTCGCGGTAGGCGTACGTCACGCCGCCGGCGGTGATGGTTCGGGCCGGTGCCTTCGCGTAGGACGTGATGACGGGCTCGCTGCTGGTGGTGCCCATGACGGTTCTCCCTGGTTGTGGATGAGCTGAGGGTCGAAGCTTCAGGCGGGCAGGCGGTTGAGCTTCCGAATCTGCCGGTCGAAGACCCGCGTGGGAACGAAGCGGCGCAGGGCGCTGACGCGTCCGGCCGTAGAACCGGCGGTGTAGCGCAGCTTCGGCTTCGGATCGGTGGCTGCCGCGACGATCGCATCGGCGACGATGGCCGGGTCATCGCCGTCCGCCATGGCACGCGCCATCACGCCGTCGAAGACGTGCCTCTGCACTGCGTAGATCGGCAACGGCGCGTCGGGCTGGATGGCTTTGGCATCGAAGCCGGTCCTGGTGTAGGCGGGCTCGACGAGAAGCACCCGGATTCCGTGCTCCCGAACCTCGTGGTCGACCGACTCGGAGTAGCCCTCGATCGCGTGCTTAGTCGCGGCGTAACTGGCCATGTACGGCGCGGGGACAAGTCCGAGCACCGAGGAGATGTTGATGATCCGACCATTTCCCGCGGCGCGCATGTGCGGCAGGACCGCCTTTGTCATCCGGACGAGCCCGAAGAAGTTGATGTCGAAGACGCGCTGGTCCTGGGCGACGGAGCTTTCCTCGGCGGCCCCGGCTGCGCCGGTGCCCGCGTTGTTGACCAGCACGTCGAGCCGCCCGAAGCGATCGAGGACCTGCTCGACCGCACCCGTGACCGACTCGTCGCTTGTCACGTCGAGGTCGAGGAACGTCACCTCGTCCAGCGGCGCGACGCCCGAGGTGTTCCGGCTTGTGCCCACCACCTGGAACCCGGCATCGACCAGGGCGAGCGCGGCTGCCTTCCCAATGCCCGAGGAGGCACCCGTCACGAGCGCTACTGGCTTGGCTGTTGTCACCGTGAACTCCCTTGCACTAATTGACTGATGATCGTAATATTACGGGCGACATATAATATCTGTCAAGAGGGAAGGAGCAGCCTTCCCGGTAAGGAGTCGCCGATGGCCCGGTACGGGAAAGAGCACAAGCAGACGACGCGGCGGCGGATCATCGAGGCGGCCGGCCGTCGGCTCAAGCGGGACGGGATCGATGGCTCCGGGGTGGCGACGCTCATGGCGGACGCCGGCCTGACCAATGGCGCCTTCTATGCCCACTTCGACTCGAAGGTGGACCTCGTCGCGAGCACCGTCGCGGACCAGCTCCGCGAGCAGCGCAAGCGATACGGCAGGCAGTCGCTCGAGGAGATCGTTCGCGGATATCTGTCGCCTCAGCACCGCGACGACACCGAAGGCGGCTGTCCATCGGCTGCCCTCCTCGACGAGATCGTGCGCTCGTCCGACGCCGTGAAGCGCGCCTACACCGATGGGCAGCTGGCGATCATCGATGACGCTGCCGCCCGATTGGCGCCCGACGATCCCCAGTCAAAGCGCGTGCAGGCGCTGACCGTCTTCGCCCTGATGGTCGGGACGCTCCAACTTTCCCGCGCCCTGGCCGATCGGCAGCTCGCCGACGACGTCCTCGACCAGGGCATCCACAACGCACTCGCGCTGCTGGGCGTCCAGCATCAGGGCTGATCCGCGGCACCCCTGGCTGTGAGGCGCCTTGCGAATTGCTCGTCGCCAGCGGCAGCCCGGTCGCTCAGGTCGTTCGCGCCCGACCTCGTGGCACGCGGCGCCTGCGCCGGCAAGCTATGGCGAAGTCTGGCGTGGCTCCTCGCCGTGATGGCAAAGAGAAGGGCTGAGCTTTCGAAGGACAAGCTGCGCCTTCGGGCGATCGGCCGGCGGTCAGTCGCGGCCGTGCCCAAGCTATGTCGTCACCTTCGCGCTGCTCGGCCCCAACGGCGCCCGGCAAGACCACGATCGTGAGAATCGGGTCGGAGCGGACCTCCTCGCACTGGTGGGCGGCGCCGCCGCCTTATCAGGCCGGTCTGGCGCGCATCAGCAGGCAGGTGGTGGTGCCGTGAGCGAGGAGCTGCCCATCCCGCTCCGCGACGATGCTTCCCTCCGCGGTCGCGACCAGGCCCCCACGGTGGAGGAGCCGGCCCTCAGCCCGCACGCGGCCGGTCTCGACCCCAATCGGGCGGACGAAGTTCACCTTGATCTCGAGGGTCGTGTAATGGTCACCGGCCGCCAGCGTGGTATGCACGGCGCAGGACATGGCGGAGTCGAGGAGCGTGGCGGCGAGACCGCCATGGACGGTCCCGATCGGGTTGTAGTGGTACTCGCCAGGGTCGGCGAAGAACACCGCCCTGCCGGTCTCAAACTCGCCTGGCAGCATCCCCATGGTGGCCCCGATTGGCGGTCCCGGCAGCCGCCCGTCGGCCATCGCCCGCAGGTATTCCAGGCCGGTCATGGCCAAGCCCTCGGCAGCCGCCTCGCCCGGCTCCTCCCAGGTGATTGTCCGGCTCTTCACGGGTGGGCCGTCTCCAGCGCGGGGGCATGCAGCGGGCGCGTCGCTTGGCTGCGCGAGCCGATCAACAGCGAGACCGCGGCCGAGGCGCCGGCAAACAGGCCCGAGACCAGGAACCAGTCGGTGAAGGAGCTCAGCCCCTGGGCGGAGGTGGCGCTGCCGATCACGGCCACCGCGACCGCCACCCCCAGCACCGCCCCGAGCTGGCGGGCCGCCTGGTTGACCGCCCCGCCGACTGCGAAACGAGTTCTGGGGAGGCCGGAGACCGAGGCCGCGCTCAGAACCGGAAAACAGATTCCAATTCCGAGCCCGAGCAGGAGAGCCGACGGCAGCCAGACCGCCAGGTAGTTGGGGTGGGCGGTCACCGCGACGTGGAGCCAAATGGCGCCGGCCGCATAGAGGAGCCCGCCGCCCGCGCAGACCGCTCGAAACCCGAAGCGGTTCGCCAGCTGCCCGGCGGGCGCCGCAGCCAGCGCTGCAGTCACCGGGGTCGGAGTGATCGCCAGCGCCGCAATGAACAGTCCGTAGTGCCAGATCGAGGTCAGGAACAGGATCCCGACCAGGACCTGGCCGAAAAAGCCGACCGAGAAGATCAGCACGGCAAGGTTGGCAAAACTGAAGGACCGGATCCTGAACAGGGTCAGGTCGAGCAGGGGTGCGCGGTGGGTGGCTGAGCGCCAGACGAACAGGGGCAGCACCACCACCGCCAACAGGAGCGAGCCCAGGACCCGGGGGTCGCCCCAGCCCCAGTCGCGTCCCTCGACGATGCCGAGTGCGAGTGCCGCGAGGGCGACGGAGAGCATCACCACCCCGACCCAGTCCGGGATCCGGCCACTCTCCGGCTCGCTCGATTCGGCCAGCAGCAGGTGGCTCAGGGCGGCGGTCGTGAGCGCGATCGGGACGTAGACGAAGAAGACCCAGCGCCACTGCGCCGCGACCACGATCGAGGCGCCCAGGGTGGGACCCAGGGCGGCCCCCAGGGATGCGATCCCACCCCAGATCGTGACCGCGGTGGCGCGCTGGGCGACCGGGAAGGCGGCCAGCAGCAGCCCCAGCGAGGCCGGCGCCACCAGTGCGCTCCCGGCCCCCTGCACAATCCGGCCGGCGATCAGCCAGGGCACTGTGGGGGCCAGGCCGCAGGCCAGGGAGCCGGCGGTGAACACCAGCAGCCCGACCCCAAAGACTCGACGCCTGCCCCAGCGGTCCGCAGCCCGGCCACCCGGGATCAGGAGGGCGCCGAAGACGATGTTGTGGGCGTTGAGCACCCAGGACAGGTCGGCCCGAGAGCTGTGCGTGAAGGAGGTCTGGAGGGCCGGGAAGGCGACCGCCATCACAAGTAGGTTCAGGGAGACCAGGAAGGCCGGCAGCCCGGTGACCAGCAGAATCACAGCTCGGGAGGGGATGCGCGGCACGGGCTGAACGTAGCAGATAGCGTTCTATCATGCAACTTACTATGGACGTGATGCAACCGACTGCTAGGATGGGGCGGTGAGACGGACCAGCTTTGCCGGGATGACCTGCTCGGTGGCCCAGGCGCTCGAGGTCGTTGGCGAGTGGTGGACCCTGCTGGTCGTGCGCGACGCCTTCCTCGGCGTCCGCCGCTTCGACGAGTTTCAGAGCCGCCTCGGCGTCTCCCGCAACATCCTCTCCGAACGTCTGGAGAAACTGGTCCGGCACGGAATCCTGGAGCCGGTCCGGTACCAGGAGCATCCACCCAGGTCGGAGTACCGGCTGACCGACAAGGGCCGGGACCTGTATCCGGTGATCGTCACGCTCCGCCAGTGGGGCGATCGCTGGGCGCAGGCCGGCGCCCCACCTGTGAAAGTGGAGCACCTCGACTGCGGACACGACTCGGTGGCCCTCCTGACATGCTCGCACTGCGGCGGCGAGCTGACGGCCCGGAACGCCCACGCCCGGGGCGCGGTGGTGCCGGCCCAGACGGAGAGGCCGGTCCCCGTCAGCTGATCGCGAGCCGAACTCGATCCGCGACGAACCCGGGAATCCGCTCCGCCAGCGCGGCCGGGAAACTGCAGTGGCGCCATATCGGTGCCGGGACTTCGCCCCGCTCCGGTCGCCTTCGGCGATTGGGGTGCGGGGGCGCGGGCGTCTCTAGCGTTCGTTCACGTGCTCGTCTGAGGGTGCGGCGGGGCCGGCTGGGTTCCTGACGCCTGGCCGGCTTCCCAGGCGGGGGCACAGAATGCCCACCGTGAGAGCCACTTGACCTTCTGTCCGCCGAGATCATCATTCACGTGTTCTAGGGCCGGGTCGAATTCAGAGGTGGGTACTGAATGGGTACTGGTACCCGCGACTTACAGTCCTCCCACAGACTCGACTGAACTCGAACTTCGTATTCGGTAGGGGTGGTGGGCCGAGAGCGGAACGTAAGCCGGGTTCTGTACCCCGAGGGGTGGCGGTCATCTATCTACGACGCCGGTCGCCCGGCGCCTCCAGCGACCTGACCCGAGGGCTCGGCGGGCAGCCTCACAGCCCTCCTATTCGGTCTTGCTCCGGGCGGGGTTTGCCTGGCCGGCCGGTCACCCGGCCGCCGGTGGGCTCTTGCCCCACCATTTCACCCTTACCGGGTCGCCCCGGCGGTGTCATTTCTGTGGCACTTTCCTTCGGGTTGCCCCGACTGGGTGTTACCCAGCGCCCTGCCCTGCGGAGCCCGGACTTTCCTCCGAACCTTGCGGTCCGGCGACCGCCCGTCCGCCTCGACCCGGTTGGATCTTACGCTTAGCGCCCCGTGGTTCTAAACGAGAAATGGCGTCAGGTCAGGGTGGCCGGCGGGAGGCTCCTGGAAGTGGTGACCGCCGGTCCCGAGGATGGGCGCGCCCTCCTCTTCCAGACCGGCACCCCTACCGCGGCCGTGCCCTTCGCGCCGGCCGTCGACGCCGCCGCCCGGCATGGCCTGCGCATGGTGCTCTACTCACGGCCGGGCTACGGGGCTTCGACGCCGGATCCGGGTCGCTCCGTCGCCAGCTGTACGGCCGACGTCGCCGCGATCCTGGACGAGCTCGGCTACGACGAGTTCGTGACCGTCGGATGGTCGGGCGGCGGACCGCACGCCCTGGCCTGCGGCGCGTTGCTGGCCGGCCGCTGCCGGGCGGTGGCCACGATCGCCGGCGTGGCGCCCTACCCGGCGGCCGGGCTGGACTGGCTGGCGGGCATGGGGGAGGAGAACGTGAAGGAGTTCGCTCGCGCGCGCTCACGGACGCCTTTGCGGAGAACACAGCCGCCACCTTCCGGCGCGCCCTCTCGCGCGGCGTCGAGGGCTGGCTGGAAGACAACCTGGCGTTCGTGAAGCCGTGGGGCTTCGAGCTGGACGAGATCCGGGTGCCGGTGATGATCTGGCAGGGGGGCCAGGACCGCATGGTGCCCTTCTCGCATGGCCAATGGCTGGCACGCCATGTGCCTGGCGCGACGGCGCGTTTGCTGCCGGACGAGGGTCACCTCTCTCTCGTGGTGAGCTCGTTCGACCGGATTCTCGGTGAGCTGGTCGCCGCCGCCTCAGCCGCCTAGGGTCAGCACCAGCTTGCCGGCGACCGAGCGCTCGCGCAGCCGGGCAATTGCTTCGGCTATCCGCTCCCAGGGGAGCTCACCGGCGACCTGCGGATCCAGCTCGCCCCCGGCCACCAGCCCGGCCAGATAGGCCAGGTGGCGGGCCGGCGGATCGGCCGGCCAGCCGTGGAAGAGCGTGAAGCCCTGCAGCCGCACGTAGCCGCCCAGGTAGACGTCGCGCACGTTGAAGGTCGTCGGCTGGTTGGAGCTGTTGCCGAACATCACCAAGGTGCCGTCCGGGTCGACGCAGGTCATCAGGTGGGCCAGCGACTCGCCCCCGGCCGACTCCAGCACCAGGTCGTAGCGGTCCTTCACGGCCTGGTGTCCGATCAGCACCTCGTCGGCGCCCAGCTCCCTAAGTCCCTGGGCACGGGCCTCCGAGCCGGCGATGGCCGTGACGTGCGCGCCGCCGCGGTGCGCCAGCTGAATCGCGAAGCGCCCCACGCCGCCCCCGGCGCCCGTGATCAGGACCCGGCTGCCGAGCAGCGGACGGCCGAAGCCCAGAATGCGCAGGGCGGTCAGGCCGGCTACAGGCAGTGCCGCCGCCTGGGCGAACGACACCTCGTCGGGGAGAACCGCCAGCTGGGCGGCGGGCACCGCGACCTGCTCCGCCCAGGCCGCGCCGTCGAGCACTCCCACCACTCGCTCGCCGCTCGGCAGCACGCCGGCGATGTCCCAGCCCGGCCGCCAGCCGGCGGCGGCCATGGCGATCCGGTTGACCTCGCCGCGGTTGAGCGAGATCGCGCGCACCTGGACCAACTCCTCGCCAGGTCGCGGGCGCGCCGGCTCGACCTCACGCAGGGCGACGCGCTCCGGTGCCGCAGGGTCGACGAGCAGCG
>VBEO01000097.1 GCA_005881825.1 Chloroflexota bacterium
GACCTGCGCCTGCTGGTGGGCAACGTGAGCCCGCGTAGCCATCTCGCGCAGCGCACCGAGGGCGCGGTCAGCCTGGCCGCCAACAGCACCTACAGCAGTTGGTTCGGGGGCTGGCTTTCGGCCAACCTGACCATGGCCGGCCTGGGTGCTGAGGCCGGCGACTACCGCAACCCCGGCCTCAGCCTGAGCACCGGCAGCCTGGCGCCCAGCGACAGCGAGCCCAGCCAGCTCACACTCAGCGGCGGCTACAACCCGGCCTCCGGGTCCTACGTGGTGAACGCCGCCGGCGGCCAGCTCAGCGGCCAGTTCGGCTTTCCGGCCGGGGTCGCCGTCCGCTACCGGCCGGCCCTCAAGATCCAGGGCTGGAGCGCTGCCAGCCCTCGCGTGCAGCTGGGCTCCAGCCTGCTGGTGGCCGGCACCGACTACCTCTACGACTACGACGCCCCCAGCGGCACCCTGCGCCTGGTCTTCCTGAAAGACATCGCGAGCGGCGCCCCCGCCAGCGGCCAGCTCGCCGCCGGCACTCTCAGCATCACCTGACCCGGGCTGGGCGTTTGTCCCGCCTGAGCCACCCTCTCCCATAGGCCTCACGCCGCACGCGCACTAGGCTGGCGGTCTGACAGCCGGGAGGCCCGGCCACTAATGAAGATCCTTCGCAACGCGGCAGCGCAGTTGGTCGGCCTACCCGTGAGCTGGGCCCTCAGCTTCATCTTCCTCGCCGTCGTGCCGAGGGCCCTCGGACCGGGCGAGTTAGGCCGCTGGTCGGTGGCCTGGGCGGTTTGCCTGGTGGCTCGCTCCGTTCTCGACACCGGAACCACCACGGTTCTGTGGAAGGACATCTCACGCCGGCCTGAGCGCGCCTCCGTCTACCTGTCGTCGGCGATCGCTTTGCGGATCTTGCTCACAGTTCCCCTCCTGCTTGGCGTCGCCGGTTTCGCCCGGCTCGCGGGCTACGCACCGCAGACGCGCCTGGTCCTGCTTCTGATCGCTCTGGCGACCGCGGTCAATACGGTCGCGGCAGCCGCCACGTTCACGCTCCAAGCGCTGGAGCGCATGCACATCAACGCCATCGCCGGGGTCCTCAACAACACTGTGCTGTCAGGCCTGGCGGTGCTTGTGGTGCTGGCGGGCTACCGGCAAGCGGCCGACGTCGCTTGGGTCGCCGTGGTGGCGGCCGTGGTGGCGGCCGCTTATCAGTTCTGGAAGCTGCGGGACCTGGCTCCGCATCGAGCCCGACCGGAGTGGCAAGTGATCCGCCACTACCTGGTGGCGGGCGTTCCCTATGCCGTGGGAGCGGCCACCCTCTCCCTGTACGTCTGGATCGACGGCATCTTGCTCTCGATGATGGCGACCTCGGCCGAAGTCGGCCAGTACGGGGCGGCCACACAGCTGATCGCGACCATGGGGTTCCTGCCGTCGGCCGTGAGCGCCGCGGTGTTCCCGACGCTGGCCCGCAACTTTCTCGATGATCGGCAGCGGATGGTCGCGGTGGCCGAGCGCAGCCTGCGCATTCTGATCATGCTCAGCCTGCCCATGGCCGCGGGCCTCGCGTTGACCGCGCGCTCGCTAGTGGGCGCGCTATACGGGAACGGCTATGGCCCAACGGCGGTGGTGCTCGAGATTCTGGCCGTGACCTTGGTGCCCGTTTACATCGCGACGCTGCTAGGGACCGTCATGGTCACCAACGATCGCCAGAATGCCTGGACCTGGATGACCGCCGGGCTCGCCGTCGCCAACATCGGGCTCAACCTGATCCTGATCCCGACCTTCCATCGGATGGGCCAGCACGGCGGCTACGCTGCCGCGACCGCCGTCCTCATCACGGACCTCGCGACCGCGGTGGGAGTGCTGGTGCTTGCTTCTCCGGCCATCCGCGGCGCTGTCGCCCGCTGCGGGGCTGACGGGCTGCGGTCTTTGCTGGCCACGTTGGGTATGGCCGCCCTGGTATGGCCGGTCCGCGACCAGATGTTTCTGATTCCGGTCGCAGTGGGCGCGGCGGCCTACGTATGCCTCGGCGGTGTGCTCAGGGTGGTCCCGCCCGCCGAGCTCGAGGTGCTCAAGCAGGTACTTTCACGGACGGCTGCCAGGATGACCTGGCGCCGGCGCCTGGCGCGCGTGGAGTCGGGATGACCTGGTAGCGGCGGCGCGCCGACCGGCAAACGTATCCGCGACCAGGATTCGCATCGCGTTCGCGAAGGGTCGAGGATCGGTTGGAGACCAGGTAGCGCCCTCCGCGAGCCCATGCAGCGAGCGCAGCCAGCTCCGCAGTGTCAACCCCTCATCCCTCTTGTAGTGCCGGTAAGCGAGCAGCTCGCCTGCCTCCAGCATCCATTTCCGGCCATCGTGCGGTACGACCGGGGGAACCGAGCCCCCTGTCAGATCGAGGTACATCGCTCTGACCACATCCAGGCCGTTGCGGTCGACAAAGATCCGAAAAGCGCCGCCCAGTCGGGGATTGATGTCGAGAACTTTGTAGCGGCCGTCACGGCGGTCGTAGCGATATCCGATATCGACCACACCGCGATATCCGACTCGCTTCAGGAAGTCGACGGTGATCTCGATGACCTCCTGGTTCTGCCGGCTGACACCGAAAGCGCACAGGCCCTGGTGTGCCGGATGCTGGCGGATCTTCTGCCCTGTGAAAGCGGCGAGGCAGTTCGATTCGGCGTCGAAATACCCGTTGAAGATCCAGACGTCCTGATCCGTGCCGGGGATGAATTCCTGGCACAGGATGTTGCCGTCATCATCCATCTCTCGATATGCCGGCAGCAGAGCGGCAGGCTCCCTGACCAGGGTCAGTCCCTGGCGCCCGGGCCGGCTGAGGATGGGCTTGAGCATGACCGGAAACTCCAGCTCTGCAGCCAGGCGTTCGACCTCATCGCGGTCGGCCGGGACGGCGATGCGCGGCGTCGGCAGGCCGTGTTGGGTCGCCAGCGCGTTCAACCCGGCCTTCGAGGCCAGGGCGTCGATCAGCGTCAGATCGACGACGGGAAAACGGAAGGCCGGCGCCAGGGCTGCAGCGTGCGCACTCACGAACACCGACCATTCGTCTGACCCCGCGATCAGCACGGCCCCCGGGCCGAGGCGCTCCGCGGCCCCGAGCAGGCCGCTCACGATCTCGGCTTCGGACTGGCCGAGGGGACGGCCGTCCCGGCCGATCGCGAAGGTGCCGGCGCAGAAGCGTGAGCTGTTCGCGATCGATATCGATTCATGGCTGAGGGCGTAGACGCGAGCGCCGAACGGTCGCAGGCTGCGCATGACTCCGAGGGGGCCGATGAAGCGGGGAGGGGCCAGTACCAGGACCGGAACCGTCATGGTGCGTCCTGCTCGTGGATGAGCGAGAGCAGGCGCTCGGCATTGCGGCGCGCGTCGTAGCGCTGGACAGCGAGCCGCCGAGCGCGGGCTGACACCTGCTGCCGGAGCGGGGCAGACGTCAGCAGCTGCTGCAGCGTGCCGGCGAGCGCGCGGCCGTCGTCGACCTTGACGAAGAAGCCCTGCTCCTGGTCGCTGAAAAGTTCAGCAACTCCGCCTACCGGGCAGGTGACCACCGGCAGGCCGCAGGCGAGCCCCTCCAGACCCGCCATCGAGAAGCAATCGGCACGTGTTGGTATCGCCAGTACGTCGGCCTGCTGATACAGGGCCAGCAGCCGCGCGCTGTTTGGCTCGACGCCGGTATGAAGGTTTGCCCCGGCCACGTCGGATGCCTTGCCCCTTGCCGTGACGATGTCCAGGTCGGCGAGATGACGCAGCCTGGTGCGCCAGACGTCGACCAGCAGATCGCCGCCCTTGCGGACGAAATCGCCTCCCACGAACAGAATCCTGGGTCGCACTGAAGGCAGCCGTTGCTGCGGGGGAGACCAGAACTCTGTGTCTACCCCCGGTGGCAAAACCGTCACTCGTTCGGCGGGCACGCCGTAGTCGTCGCGCATCGACCGCGCCGCCCACTCACTCCAGGCGTTGACCGCGGCTGCGCGTTTTAGGACTGCGGAGTGAAGCCGGTCGCGCGCCCAGGATTTGATCCGCCAGCGCCCGCCCCAATCGCCGTAAAGGCTGCCGAAGGATCGCAGCAGCGCCGGGGTGCTGTCCGCCGTGTAGATCACCGGCGCCTGCGCGTGAGCATTCGCGGTGAGCATCCAGGGCAGGAGAGGTAGGTCGATCTGAGTCCAGACCAGATCGAACCCTGAGCGCGAGAAGAGCGGCGCCGTCGCGGCGATCGAGCGGATGGTCCCGCGAACAGATGCGGGTAGGACTCGGAGCCAGCGCTCGAACGCGTCGGCGGCGTACGGGCTGACGGGTACCCCGACCACATCAAGGTGAGGGTCCACTCGCGCGGCAGCGGCGACGTTCTGGTATTGGGTGGCGACACCGGCCACCATGGCGCCGACCAGGGCGACTCGCCGCGGACGGCGCACGACTCGGCTCGGGGCGAGGACCGCCTCCACGGACGCCATCGGCGCCCAAGCTAGCAGCGGTCTCAGTGCCCGGCCATGGAAAATGTCGACGCCCGCCAGGACAAAGGCCTACGTGCCGCCCAAATCCGCCGATTGGCAAGGAGGCGGCGCGGTTTTACCTTCGATCGAAGTTGAGAAGGCTTGGCGTGCGCTTTGGCGTGGGCGCCGGGCTGCGCCTGCTGGCAGCCCTGGGACTGCTGGCGAGTGTGCCCCTTCTGGCCGTAGACGGCCGGGCCGCCACGGGCCCAGCGGCAGCCGGCGACGTCTTCAGCTTCAACTGGAGCGGCAAGCCCTCAGCACCGCAGCCCTGGGTCCCGCAGGGCTGGGACGTGATCGTTCACTCCCGCGACGCGAGGACCTGGCAGGCGCTCGACCCCATGCCCGCGCAGCACGGCGCCGATTGCGGAGCACCGCCGGCCACGCACCTCGTGACGAGATACGAGGATGCGGTCTTCATCTGCAACAACCACATGATGACCGCGTTCATGCCAGGCGGGTATGGCGAGGTAGAGATGGCTCCCGACCACCTCGTGGATTGGAGCCAGGGCACAGCGATCATCAGCTGGCATCAGTCCACCTATCGCACATCGCCGCGGGACTGGACGGATATCAACGTGACGCCGTTCGCAGACAACCTGGTGCTGCCGGCCAACGTGACCGTCGACCTCAGTGGCGAGCCGCGCAACGGCGTGCACATCGCGATGTCGACCGCCTTTCCGACCACATTCAGCGGTTCCATCCTCAACGACTTCAATGCGACACCGCTGGCGGGCACGGGAGCGGTGCTGGAGCACGTGCTGCCTCCGAGCTTGACCGTGCGCGCGCACTTCCTGCTCGAGATCTCGCGCACGCACATCCGCTTCGGGCTTCCGGATCAAAACGTGTGGTTCGTCGACCAGGATGCCCCGGCCCTGCCCTTCACCAGCGGCATCGTGCAGCTAGGACATCACAGCTACACACCCGATAAGGAATGCACGCCGACGCCCGGTGCCTTGACCTGCACCGGCGACACCTGGCACTGGAGCGACTTTTCCATGCAGCCCGCTCACCCATTCACCATGATGCCGGCGGACACGGGCTCGCATGTCTCACACGACACCAGCTCGACGGTCCACTTCACCGTCGGTGCGCCGGCCGGCAGCTTCTTGCGATTTGCGGCCGTGGGGGCGATCACTGTCAGCTACGACGGAGGCAAGACCTGGCGAGAGCCCAAGGTCCAACCCGCCACTTCGAACCGGGATGGCGTCGTGCGCGGCAGCCTGTTCAACAGCTACTGGACTGCGGTCCCCGAGGGCACCACCACGGTGATGTTCGACGGACAGGACACCTACTTCTCCCCCTGGTGGGTGAAGGATGTGGCGATCTGGTCCACCGGCGACCCCGCCAACCTCCAGACAGGTGACGCCCGGCTCGCCGGGCCCCGGTCCGCCCCCGCCACGCACCAAGGCGGAACCACCGCCGCCGACAAGCCCACAGCACCGCCTCGCGTCGTCGCCGTCCTGCGCAGCGTGCGTCGCTACGGCGGCCGCTACCTGCCGGTCGGTGACGATTACCTCGGCTTCATCCTGGTGGGCGCCCTCGCCATGACCTGCGTGGCGCTGGGCTTCCAGCTCGGGTCGCGGCGGCGCCGGAAACGTCGCTGAGCCGCCGGCCCTCTCGGCCTTTC
>VBEO01000134.1 GCA_005881825.1 Chloroflexota bacterium
GCACCTGGTTCGCAATCCCGAGCGGTTCTCGGCCGAGGAGCGGGAGGCCGCTTTGGAGCGCGCCGATCAGCTAGCTCAGCGCCGGGTCGAGCTCGCGGTGCAGTCCGAGCGACATCGGATCGCCCGCGACTTGCATGACGGGCCTCTGCAGGCGCTGTCCAACCTGGTCCTGGAGGCGGAGGTCATGGAGCGCCTTCTGCAGCGGGATCCCGACCGCGTGGCGGGCGAGCTGGCGGATTTCAAGGACGTGGTCCGCGAAGTGGTGGCCGATGTCAGGCGGCAGCTGGCAGCCCTCGGACCCGCGGCTCTGGAGACCGAGGACCTGGTCCCGGCCCTCCGCCGGCTGGCCGCGGATTGGCAGCGCGACACCGGCGCCGAGTGCCGGGTCCGCGTGGCCGGCGAGGAGCGTCCGGTTCCGCCCGGGCTGCAGCAGGTGATCTACTGGATCGCGGCCGAAGCCCTCAGCAACGTGCGCCGGCACGCCGACGCACGGCGTGTCGCGATCGACCTCGAGATCCGTGGCGATGGCGCCCGGATCCGGATCCGGGACGACGGCAAGGGCTTCGACGTGACCGCCGTGGCGCCCGCCGAGGACCCGCCGCGCCTGGGCCTGCTGGGGATGCGAGAGCGCGCGCTGGCGGCGGGCGGCAACCTCGAGGTGCGCAGCCGTCCGGGGGCGGGAACCCTCGTCGAAGCCGAAGTTGCGATGGTCGGGTGACCTGCGGCGAATTGGATTTAAAGCGTTGCGGAGTTGTCCGCTCGTCGCTATGATCCCGCCCGACCGAAAGGGCGCAGGAAACCGCCGAGAGGTGCGTTGTAAGCCTCGACCCGACAAGCGGTCAATCTCAAAAGAAGGAGGTGAAAAGCAAGAAATGTTGAGCCTGTACTTCAAGCTTCGCGGCCTTCTCAGCCGCCAGGAAGGTCAGGGGATGGTCGAGTACGCTCTGATCCTGGTGCTGGTTTCGATCGTGGTCATCGTCATTCTTCTTACGATGGGTAACCAGATCAAGAACGTCTTCTCCAACGTCGTCACCGCCCTGGGCACCTAGTCGTAGTTCCAGCGAAGAACCTTCAAAGAGGGGGTCCCTTCTGGGGGCCCCCTTTTTTCACAAGTTCATAAAGAGGGAGGTGTTTCCAGAGCGTGTTGTCTCGAGGCGCGGGGCCTCGGGTGCTCGAGCGACGTCGCCGCGGGGAGTCCGGTCAGGGCCTGGTCGAGTTCGCCTTGATCCTGATCATGGTCTCCATAGTCGCCATCTTCATTCTTATTTCCATGGGGAGCCAGCTGAACACGATGTTCTCGGACATCGTGGCCGTGCTGCCGCCCCACTGAGAGCACTCAAGGGCCGTTGAGGGCTGGAGGAGAGGACCATCGACCTCTCCTCCACGTCCGTCCCGTTCTCAAAAAACAGTTGCTAAACCCGGGGTACACCGGGCAGGGCCGTCCATATAATGGCGGCACTTTTTTCGGACCTCAAAGCGGGAGGAACTATCAGCTTGGCAGTCGCTTCACCAGCACGACCGCGTGCAAGCTCCAGTCGAATCTTCATCATCGCGGGCGCGGCGCTGGCCGCTCTGGCCTTCATTCTCATCATCTTCCTGGGCAACGCCGGACACGGCGGGGTCGGGGGCGGTGGCACCACGAACGTCGTGGTGGCGGCTCGCGACATTCCCTTCCGGTCGGCGCTCTCGCGTGACGACCTGAAGATCCAGGCCTGGAATGGCGACATTCCGCCTGGGGCCTACAAGTCGATCGATGACGTGATCGGCAAGGGCGCCGCACAGGCCAGTCCGGGCAGCGCCAGCGTCAACTCGACGGGCGCCGTGGCCGAGATCAAGATCAGCCAGGGCCAGCCCATCACCTCGAACATGCTGGCCAACAGCATCGACGCGGTGCAGGTGCAGCCGGCCTACTTGCCCATCCCCAAGGGCTTCCAGGCCGCCACCATCCCGACCAGCGAGCAGAACGGCGTGGCCGGCTTCATCCAGGCCGGCGACTACATCAACATCATCGCCAACGCGCAGGCCTCCCTGTTCACGCCTCAGGGCCAGCAGGTGCAGAACCGCACGGTGACCAAGACCGTGTTCACCAACGTCCACGTGCTCAAAGTGGGCGCCGCGACGGGACAGCTGACGACCGGCGGGCAGCCCGCGGCTTCCCAGACCGGCGGCGTGGCCAGCAGCCTGACGCTGGTCATGACCCAGTGCGACTGGGAGTTCCTGCGCTGGTTGCAGGCCAACTCCACTCTGACCTACACGCTCGGCTCTTACCAGGACTACAAGCCCCAGGACACCAAGCCCGACCCGACCTGCCAGGACGCCACCGCCGCGCACGGCGTGGGCCCGGCATCGGCCGACAAGCGCTGGAACTTCACGGGGACTCAGTAGCCGATCGAACCTGTCCGATAACCAGGGTGACGACCCGGAGTCGATCCGGGTCGTCATCGTTGATGACAGCCACCGCACCGCCGCCAGCCTGAGCCGCCTCCTGGCTTTCGAGCCAGGCTTTACGGTGGCAGCCACCGCGCACAACGCCCGTCTGGGCCGCACCGAGGTCGCGCGCCAGCACCCGGACGTGGTCGTGATCGACGTCAATCTGCCCGACCAGGACGGCATCAGCCTGGCCCGCGAACTGCACGCCGAGCGCCCGGAGCTGGGCGTGGTCCTGATCTCGGTCGAGGAGAGCGCGCAGCTGCGGCGGCGCGGACAGCAGGCCGGCGCCAGCGCCTACCTGCTCAAGCCCTTCGAGGGCGAAGAGCTGGTGGTCGCCGTTCACGGCGCCATCAAGCGCGAGCGACCGGCGCAGACGCGACCGCCCGCGCCGCGGCGGCGCGTGGCCCCGGCCGAGTCGACGCAGGAGCTGCCGGTGGCCCGAGGTCGGCGCGGACCTGCCGACACCCTGCCGCCGGCCGCCGCGGAGGCGCCACCGCCGGCGCCGCCAACCCCGCCACCGCCGCCGCCGCCAGTGCGGCCCCGCGGCAAGGATGAGCCGGGCCAGGTGATCTCGATCTTCAGCGGCAAAGGCGGCGTGGGCAAGTCGGTGCTCGCGATCAACCTGGCGGCGATCGTGGGGACCGAGACCGGCGACGACGTGGCGCTGATCGACCTGGACCTTCAGTTCGGTGACGTGGCGGTGCTGCTGGGTCTGCAGCCGGTAGACACCATCTCCGACGTGTCGGCGGCCAAGCGGCTCGACGCTCCCTTCCTGGGCAGCATCATGCCCGAGGCTCCCGGCCACCTGCGTGTTCTCTGCTCACCGCTCAGTCCGGAGCTCGCCGACCTGGTGCGTCCTGAGCACGTGGCCGCCGTCATCGATTCTCTGAAGGCGGCTTTCAACTACGTGGTCATCGACCTGAGCCAGCACCTGGACGACGTTTCGCTCACAGCGCTGGAACGCGCCGACAGGATCGTGCTCCTCATCGACAACAACCTGCCCGCGATCAAAGACGCCAAGCTGGCGTTCCGGATCTTTGCCACCCTCGGCATCCCCCGAGAACGCATCACATTGGTGCTCAACCGGGCCAACGCGCCGTCCGATGTAAGCGTCGCCCAGATCGAGAACAACCTGGAGTGGAAGGTCGGCGTGAAGATCCCCAGCGAGGGAGGTTTGGTGCTCAGATCGGTACAGCGAGCGGTGCCCGCGGTGCTCATGGAACCGGATTCTGAATTCGCGTTAAGTGTGAGGGAACTCGCCGGCACTCTGATACCCTTGCGCGACGCCGGAAGGGAGGCGGGTCGCCGCGCGCGTCGCGGGCTCTTCTCTCGACGCGGCGGTAGTTGAGAATGGGTCTACTCGACAGGGTCAAAGCAAGCCAAGTCCCCGGAGCCCCCGGAGCCCCCGCCACCAATGGTCCGGCGCCGGCTGGAGCCGCCGGCGACACCGCGCATGTGTTGCGTGCGGCGCCCGCGGCGACGGCGACAGCGACGGCCACGCGTCCCGAGCCGCCGCCGACGCGCATCGCGCCACCACCGGGTGCCGATCCGCTCAGCCCGGCGTTCACCGCGGCCAAGGTGCACGTGCACGCGAAGCTGCTCGAGAAATACGCCGACAAGCTGGTCGTGACCGACCGCGTCGGCGTCCGCGACAAGATCCAGGAGCTCGCGGACGAGTACTTCCGCGGCAACCAGGTCACGATGACCAAGTCCGAGCGCGACCGCCTCGTGGAGTCGCTCCTCGACGACGTGCTCGGCCTGGGACCGCTGCAGCAGCTGGTCGACGACCCCGAGATCTCCGAAATCATGATCAACCACCCCAAGCAGATCTACGTGGAGAAGAAGGGCACCCCGATGCTTTCCAGCGTCACGTTCGAGGGTCCCAAGCAGCTGATGCTGGTGATCGACCGCATCGTCTCCACGGTCGGGCGGCGCGTCGACGAGTCGAGCCCGATGGCCGACGCGCGTTTGGTCGACGGCTCCCGCGTCAACGTGATCATTCCGCCGCTGGCCCTGAAGGGTCCATGCATGACCATCCGGAAGTTCTCCAGAGAAAAGCTCAAGCCGGCCGACCTGGTGAAGTTCGGCAGCGCGACGCCGCAGATGATCCAGTTCATGGAGTCCTGCGTGCGCGGGCGGCTCAACGTGCTGGTCTCCGGGGGCACCGGCTCCGGCAAGACCACCCTGCTCAACATCCTTTCGGGCTTCATTCCGCCCGAAGAGCGCGTGATCACCTGCGAGGACGCGGCTGAGCTGCAGCTGCAGCAGGAGCACGTGATCACGCTGGAATCCCGGCCGCCCAACGTTGAAGGCAAGGGTGCGATACCGATTCGCGAGCTGGTCAAGAACTGCCTGCGCATGCGTCCCGATCGGATCATCGTGGGTGAGTGCCGCGGCGGCGAGGCCCTGGACATGCTGCAGGCCATGAACACCGGCCACGACGGCTCCATGTCGACGCTGCACGCCAACAATCCCCACGAGTGTCTGGGGCGTCTGGAGACGCTGGTGCTGATGGCCGGCGCCGACCTGCCGTCGCGCGCGATCCGCGAGCAGATGGCGTCGGCTGTGCACATCATCGTGCAGCAGCAGCGCTTGCGCGGCGGCCCGCGCAAGGTGGTGTCGATCGCCGAGATCACCGGCATCGAGACCGGTGATATCAAGTACCAGGAGATCTTCGTTTTCAAGCAGATCGGTGTGAACGAGGCCGGCAAGGCCATCGGCTATCACACCGCCACAGGTATTCGTCCCATGCGTCTCGATCACCTGAAGGCCAGTGGTGAGGAGGTGCCGGATGAGATTTTCAATCCGACACCGGAACCTCCCCACGAGAAGATGTACTAGGAGTAGCAGCAGTGAATCCGATCATGGTCATCGCCGCCCTTTTCGGCGCCGCCGGAATCATGGTGATCTTCGTTGGGATCGCCACCGCGCGCCGCGCCAGCGAGGGCGCCGAGGAGGTGCAGAACCGGCTCTTCCAGTACGGCGTCGGTTCGGCGCCGGCTGCCGCGGCGCCCGCACGCACCACCCCGCGGTCGCCGCGCGAGGTCATCGCCGGCCTGTTCGAGCCCGCGGCCCAGCGCCTCGGCCAGGGCAACGTCAAACGCGGCAAGAAACCGCTGGCCGAACAGCTGCAGAAGGCCGATCTCAAGCTGCGCACCTCCGAGTTCATCGCGATCCAGTTCGGAACGGTGGCGCTGCTGGCGCTGATCGCCTTCCTGCGCTGGGGCATCATCCAGGCGCTCGTGGCCGGTGTGCTCGGTTACTTCATCCCCGGCTTCTACGTGCGCTACCGGATGGGCAAGCGGCTCAAGGCGTTCAACAACCAGTTGGGGGACACCCTGGTGCTGCTCTCGAACGCGCTCAAAGCCGGTTACTCCTTCGCGCAGGCCGTCGACACCGTGGCCAAGAACGCGGTGCCGCCGATGTCCGACGAATTCTCGCGCGCGGTGCGCGAGATGAACCTTGGTGGGTCGGTCGAGGAGGCGCTCAACAACATGTTGAAGCGCATCGAGAGCCCCGACTTCGACCTCGTGGTCACGGCGGTCGCCATCCATCGCACCGTGGGTGGCAACCTGGCCGAGATCCTGGACAACATCGCGCACACGATCCGCGAGCGCATCCGCATCAAGGGCGAGATCAAGACTCTCACCGCCCAGGCCTCGGCGTCGGGCACACTGATCACGATCCTGCCCATCGGCCTCGCGATCTTCCTGTACTTCGTCACGCCGGCCTACTTCAAGCCGATGACTGAAAGCATCATCGGCATCGCCATGATCGGCGTCGCCCTGTTCCTGATCTTCATCGGGAACCTGATCATCCGCAAGATCACCGCGATCGAGGTCTGACCAGATGAGCCAAACCGTTCTCCTTGCATTGATCGCGGCAGGTGGCATCCTGCTTCTGTTCGTGGGCTTGGCGCGCACGCCCAGCTCGAGCGCGGCCGACATGGTGCAAGAGCGCCTGCAGGCCTACGGCGGCGCCGGCGCCCGGGCGCTGACCGAAGACGAGATCGTGCTCCAGAAGCCTTTCAGCGAGCGCGTGATGCGGCCTTTCATCCAGAACCTCGGCAATCGCTTCAGCCGGAGCACACCGGATAAGGCTCGCAACGACCTGCAAAACCGTCTCAACCTGGCCGGTCGGCCGGGCAACCTGGGACCGTCCGAGTTCATCGCGGTGCGCTACGTGGCCGCCGTGGTGCTGTTCGCCATCGGCCTTCTGCTCGGCCTGCTCAGCGGCAATCCCACCTTCATCGCGGTGGGCGCTGCGGTGGGCGGCATCCTCGGGTTCTTCGGGCCGCTTTACTGGCTGCGGACCAAGGTCGAGCAGCGGCGGAGTGAGATCCAGAAGTCGCTGCCGGACGCCATGGACCTGCTCACGATCGCGGTCGAGGCCGGTCTCGGGTTTGACGCCGCCATGCAGCGTGTGACCGACAAGTTCCGGAACGCACTCTCGGACGAGTTCGCGACGGTTCTCCAGGAAACGCGCCTGGGCCGTCCCCGGCTGGAGGCCCTTGACGACATGGGCCGCCGCACAGGCGTCGAGGACCTGCACAACTTCGTGCAGGCGGTGATCCAGTCCGAGCAGATGGGTGTCGGTGTAGCCCGCATCCTGCGCCTGCAGTCGGACGAGATGCGCCGCAAGCGCCGCCAGCGCGCGCAGGAGAAGGCCGCACAGGCCTCTCTGAAGATGATGCTGCCGATGGTCGGTTGCATCTTCCCGACGCTCTGGATCGTGCTGCTCGGGCCCGCCATCCTGATCCTCCTCAAGGCGAGGGGCTAGCCAGACCACGTTCCACCTCAGCGTCCCCTGGTGGGAGCTGATCGTGCGTTCGGCGGCGATCTACGCCGCCATGTTGCTGGCGCTCCGGATCTTCGGCAAACGCGAGGTCGGACAGTTCACGCTGTTCGACCTCGTGCTGGTGCTGCTGGTCGCCAACGCGGTCCAGCCGGCGATGACCGGGCCCGACAACTCATTGCTGGGTGGGTTGATCATCATCGCCACCCTGGTCGCTCTGAATTTCGCGGTCGCTCGACTGGACCGCATTCCGCGCTTCCACCGGCTCTTCATCTCCGAACCGGCCGTGATCATCAAGGATGGTCGGTTCCTGACCGACGTGATGGATCGCGAGGGCTTGGACCGTGAAGAGGCGGAGATGGCGATTCGCGAGCACGGGTTGCTGAACGTCGTCGATGTGGAGCTCGGCGTGTTGGAGTCCGACGGGTCTATCTCCGTCATCGGCAAAGACACACAGACGAGGACGCGCACCAAGCGGCGCCTCCGCCGGCGCTTTCGAATCGGCCGCTAGGTCTCCGTCAGGAAGGCCAGCGCCGATTCCTTGAACTGGCGGGCCGGCACCGCGTTCATGTGATTGCGGCCCTCGATCGAGATGTGACGGCCATTCCCGAGCAGAGCCGCCAGCTCGTTGCCGCCTCGGGCCAGCGGGTCCTCCTCGCCGGTGCAGACCAGCACCGGCGTGTGGCAGGCGCGCAGCTCGTCGTCGCCAAGCGCGCGCTGGGGGCCGAGGATGCAGCAGGCCAGAGCTTCCAGGTCGTTGATGGGCCGCGCCGCAGCGAAGTCGTAGAACATGTTGGCCATCGGATCGGTGACCGAGGCGTCGCCGCGCATGCGGCGCGCGGTGAGGTCTGCATGCCGTGGCCCGTGCGCGGTCACCCACCGGCCCACGCCGCCGAGCACTGTGCGCCCTATCCGTTCTGCGTGGTCGAGCGTCACCTCAAGGCAGATGCGGCCGCCCATCGAGTAACCGAGCAGGTCCGCGTGGGACACGCGCAGGTGGTCGAGCAGGCGTGCCACGTCGGCGGCCATCAGCGTGCGGTCATAGGCCTGGGGGTCGTGCGGCTTGTCGCTGTGTCCGTGCCCGCGGCAGTCGAGTCCGATCACGCGCCGCCCGGCGGTGGTCAGCGCCTCCTGCCAGCGCGTGCCCACCCAATTGAGTCGGTAGTCACTGCAGTAGCCGTGCACGAGTACGACTGGAGGCCCGTCCTCGGCTCCGTGCAGCTCGTAGTGCAATCGCGCACCGGCGGAGTCGAAATCGGGCACTTCCGGGTACGTTATGGCATCTCGTGGGCAAGCCGCGTCCGGGACTGAAGCTGGTCGACCCCGCCTCGGGTCGCGAGCTGGCGGGCTCGGTGGAGGTGCCGCGCAGCTCGTTCGGGCGGGGCCTCGGGCTGATGTTCCGCCGCACCCTGCCTACCGGACACGCGATGTGGATCAAACCGTGCAACGGCATCCACATGTTCTGGATGAACTTCGCCATCGACGCGCTTTTCCTCGACCGCGCCGAGCGCGTGGTCAGGGTCTACCGCCGCCTCGGCGAGTGGCGCATCGTGCCCCTGGTCTGGGGCGCGCACAGCGTGGTGGAGCTGCCGGCCGGGTCGCTTGACGGGCTCGACCTCCCCAAGGGCCACCAACTCCAGTTCGTCCAGTCGTAGCCGTTTTCTGTTTTGCCGAGTTTGGGGGCACTTAAGAGCCCGGAAGTGACCCGTTTCTCGGCAAATCGTGGCTTAACCGGTGGGGTTGACCGGCTGCGGATGATGCTCGCGTGGACCTCCAACGCCTCCTGGACTGGGTGCTGCCGCCCCGCTGCGGCGGCTGCCGGCGGCTGGGCGGCTGGCTCTGCCCGCGCTGCCTGCGCGCCATCCGGCGGCTGGAGGAGCCGCTTTGTCCCCGCTGCGGCCGCCAGCTCGCCTTCCGCCACGACTGGTGCTCCTGCCGCCGCCGGATGCCACACCTGGCGCGGCTGCGGGCCGCCGCGGCCTACGAAGCGCCGCTCTCAGCGGCGATCCATAGGTTCAAGTACAACGGGTGGCGTGCGCTGGCCCGCCCGCTGGCGACGCTCCTGACGGCTCGCCTGGCGGTCGACGGCCTGCCGGCGTCGCAGCTGGTCGCGGTACCGCTCCACAATGCCCGCCAGCGCCAGCGTGGCTACAACCAGTCGGAGGAGCTCGCACGCGCACTGCGCGCGCGCTTGGGCCTGCCTGCGCCGCCGGGCCGGCTGCTCAGGACGCGCGACACACCGCCCCAAGTCGGGCTCGACCGCCTGCGCCGTCGGGACAACGTCGCCGGCGCTTTCGCATGGTCGGGACCGCACGGTGGCGGAGAGCCGGTTCTGCTGATCGACGACGTGGTGACCACCGGCGCCACTCTCGAAGCCTGCGCGGCCGCATTGAAGCTGGCAGGTTTCGGTCGCATATCTGGGATCACCCTGGCCCGCGTTTCGTTATAGTGGCCCGCGCAACGCAGAAAGCGGGAGGACCAATTTGGCCGTTCGTATACCCGGAATCAACCTAGACGAGTACTACGCCCAGCTCGGGCCGATCGAGCCGCTTGTCCGTGACGATCGCGTAACCGAGGTCATGGTCAACGGCATCGACCATGTTTACGTGGAAATGGGCGGCAAGGTGGTCCTGACCAACATCAAGTTCCAGGACGAGGACCAGCTTCTCAACGTGATCCAGTTCATCGTCCGTTCGGTGGGCCGCCGCATCGACGAGCGCGTACCGCTGGCCGACGCCCGATTGGCAGACGGTTCCCGCGTCAACGCCGTCATCCGGCCGCTCGCGATCGACGGTCCGCTGCTGACCATCCGCAAGTTCGCCAAGGACCCCTACCAGGTCGAAGACCTGATCCGCTTCGGCACCTGCAACGAGCCCGGCTTCGGCTTCCTCAAGGCCTGTGTGCTGGCCAAGGCCAACATCATCATCTCGGGCGGCACCGGCACCGGTAAAACGACCTTCCTGAACGTGCTTTCCGGCTTCATCCCGGCCGAGGATCGCATCGTCACCATCGAAGACGCGGCCGAGCTGCAGCTGCACCAGGAGCACGTCTGCCGGCTGGAAACGCGGCCCAAGGACATCAACGGCGAGGGCGAGATCAGCATCCAGAGATTGGTCATCAACTCGCTGCGCATGCGGCCTGAGCGCATCGTGGTCGGTGAGTGCCGCGGGGCGGAGGCCCTGGACATGCTGCAGGCCATGAACACGGGCCATGACGGCTCCATGACCACCATCCACGCCAACAGCCCGCGAGACGCCCTGGCCCGCCTCGAGACCCTGGTCCTGATGGCCGGCGTCGACCTGCCGGTCAAGGCCATCCGCCAGCAGGTGGCAGGCGCCATCAACATCTTCGTGCAGCTCAACCGGCTCCGCGACGGGTCGCGCCGGGTCACCTCGATCACCGAGGTCAACGGCATGGAGGGCGACACCATCACCATGCAGGAGATCTTCCTGTTCGAGTCGATGGGCGCCGGCAAGGACGGCAAGATCATCGGCGACTTCAAGGCCACCGGCATCCGGCCCCAGATCCTGGATCGCATGTTCGCCATGGGCCTGCCGCTGCCGAAGGAGATCCTCACCCTGTTCCCCGACCCCCGCCAGGTCGGCGGCTGGCAGGCCGGAGCCGCGCGCTAAGCCGGGGTTCGGCCCGGAAGGCCCTGGGTATACTCGGCCCGTGAGGGTCGTGGTTCACGACCGCACGGGCGAGCTCCCGGACCGCCTGCGCACCTACGCGGAGCGGAAGCTGGTCCGGCTGAGCCGGCACTTCGATCGTGTGCTCGACGCCGAGGTCGAGTTCAAGCCGGAGAAGAGGCGAAGCCAGGATCCGGCCCACGTGGTCACCATCACGGTCCACATGGACGGGCGCCGGCACCCGGTGGCCTCGGCCCGCGAGGCCGACCTCAGCCGGCAGACGGCGCTCGACCTGGCACTCGACAAGATCGATCGACAGGTGGTCAAGCTGAAGGAGAAGATCAAGGAGCGCAAACGGCCCGACCCCGACGCGGCTCCGCTGCCGCTCAAGGTCTCGGGCAACGGCCCGGCCCGCATCCGGCTCAAGCTGCGCCCGCAGTCGCTGCAGGAGGCGGAGGCGGTGCTGCGCGGCGACGAAGACCAGCAGTTCCACCTCTTCCTGGATGAGGACAGCGGGGGCATCCAGCTCGTCTATCGGCGCCAGGACGGGTCGGTGGCCGTGATCGAGCCGGTCGTCCCTTAAGCACCCACCGCCACACCCAGCCATGAAGTACCTGAGCCGCCTCGTCGATCCCAACGACCGCGAGGTCAAGCAGCACATGCGCACCGCCGAAGCCATCGGCGCCCTCGAGCCAGACCTTCAGAAGCTCGACGACGCCGGCCTCCAGGCGCGCTCCGCGGAACTGAAGGCGCGCGTCGCCGAGGGCGGCGGCAGCCCGGAGATCCTGGAGGACGTTCTCATCGAGGCCTTCGCTCTGGTGCGCGAGGCCGCCCGGCGCACGATCGGGCTGCGGCCCTACGACGTGCAGCTGGTCGGCGGCATCGTGCTGCACGACGGCAAGATCGCCGAGATGAAGACCGGCGAGGGCAAGACGCTGGTGGCCGCGCTGCCGCTCTACCTCAACTCGCTGGCCGGTCGGGGCGCGCACCTGGTCACCGTCAACGACTACCTGGCCCGCCGCGACGCGGGCTGGATCGGCCCCGTGTACCACATGCTGGGGCTGTCAGTGGGCGTGATCAAGGCGCACACCGAGCGCGAGCACGGCTCCTTCATCTACGACCCCGAGCATCTCGACGAAACGCACCCCGATCCGCGCCTGCAGCACTTCCGTCCCTGCACGCGGCACGAGGCCTATCGCTGCGACATCACGTACGGCACCAACAACGAGTTCGGCTTCGACTATCTGCGCGACAACATGGCGACCGACCTGGCGCAGTGCGTGCAGCGCGAGCTCAACTACGCGATCGTCGACGAGGTCGACTCCATCCTCATCGACGAGGCGCGCACGCCGCTGATCATCAGCGGCCAGGGCGAGGACTCGACCGAGAAGTACAACGAGTACGCGCGCTACGCCGCGCGGCTGCAGGAGGAAGAGGACTTCACGGTCGACCTCAAGCACAAGTCGGTGTCACTCACCGAAGAGGGCATCGCCAAGATGGAGCGCTGGACGCGCATTCCCAACATCTACGACCTCGAGCACGTGGTCGAAGCGCACCAGATCAACCAGGCGCTGAAGGCCAAGGCGCTCTTCCTGCGCGACCGAGACTACCTGGTGCGCGACGGCGAGGTGATCATCGTCGACGAGTTCACCGGTCGAACAATGCCGGGCCGGCGTTGGTCGGACGGGCTTCACCAGGCGGTCGAGGCCAAAGAGGGCGTGAAGATCCAGCAGGAGATGAAGACGCTGGCCACGATCACTCTTCAGAACTACTTCCGCCTCTACGGCAAGCTGGCCGGCATGACCGGCACCGCCGTCACCGAGGCCGAGGAGTTCCACAAGATCTACGGCCTCGAAGTGGTGGTCATACCGACGCACAACCCGATGGTCCGCGACGACTATGCCGACGTCATCTACAAGACCGAGCAGTCGAAGTACGACGCGGTCATCGACGAGATCGTGGAGATGCACCAGCTGGGTCGGCCGGTGCTGGTGGGCACCGTCTCGGTTGAGAAATCCGAGCGCCTCTCACGACTGCTCGACAAGCGCGGGATAAGGCACTCGGTGCTCAACGCCAAGCAGCACGAGAAGGAGGCCGCCATCGTGGCCGAGGCGGGCCAGAAAGGTGCCGTGACCATCGCCACCAACATGGCCGGGCGCGGCACGGACATCGTGCTGGGCACGGGGGTCCAGGACCTCGGCGGCCTGCACATCATCGGCACCGAGCGCCACGAATCGCGCCGCATCGACAACCAGCTGCGCGGCCGCGCCGGCCGCCAGGGCGACCCCGGCTCGACGCGCTTCTACATCTCGCTGGAAGACGACCTGATGCGCATCTTCGGGCCCGCCGCCGAACGCATCGGCCGCCTGATGGACCGGCTGGAAGTCGAACCGATCGAGCACCGCTGGGTCGCAGGTTCGATCGAGAGTGCTCAGAAGAAAGTCGAAGGCATGCACTTCGATTCGCGCAAGCACGTGGTCGAGTACGACGACGTGATGAACCTCCAGCGCAAGATCATCTACGAGGAGCGGCACAAGGTGCTGCAGGGCGCGGACACCCGCGACAACATCCTCAACTACATCCGGGAGCTGGTCGAGCGGGGCGTGGAGGTGCACTGCCAGGGCCGGCATCCCGAGAACTGGGACCTCGAAGGGCTGGTCCAGTACCTGGGGACCTACTTCCCGCTGGCGCCCGGCACCGAGATCCCGGCCGAGCAGCTGAAGGCAGGCCAGGAGGCACTGGTCGAGTTCCTGCACGACGCGGCCGCCGGCGCCTACAGCCAGAAGGAGGAGTCGATCGGCAGCGAGATCATGCGCCAGGTCGAACGCTTCGTGATGCTGCGCACGATCGACAGCAAGTGGATCGACTACCTCACACAGATGGAGCACTTCCGCGAGGGCATCGGGCTGCGGGCCTACGGGCAGCGCGACCCGCTGATCGAGTACAAGAACGAAGCCCACGCCATGTTCACCGAGCTCACCGAGTCGATCCAGGCCGACATCGTGGCCAACATGTTCCGGGTCGAGGTGCGCAAGGACGAGCCGCCTCCGCAGCCGATCCAGCGCAGCGACCGGGCGCGGCCGTCCGGCCCCAACGGAGGCCCGCGCTACTCGGGGCCAAGCCAGCAGCCAGAGCCGGAACCGGCCGGCGTGGCGAGCGGCAAGATCGGGCGCAACGACCCCTGCTGGTGCGGCTCGGGCCGCAAGTACAAGCGCTGCCATGGCCGCTAGCTCGGAGCGCAGGGGGGTGGGCGGGGAGAAGGGCTCCGCCCGGCCCGCCCAAGGGGGGAGTTCCCCCACGCCCGAAGACGCGCTGCGCCGGATCCTGCGCCTGAAGGAGCATCTTTGACCTCCCTCGCAAGCAGGCCCGACTCGAGGAGCTCGACCGCCTCCTAGCCGCCCCCGGCGTCTGGGACGATCCCGCGGGGGCGGGAGAGATCGCCCGCGAGTCCTCGGAGCTGCGCTCGGAGCTCGAGGGCTGGCAGCGGCTGGAGGCGCAGGCCCGCGACCTGGTCGAGCTGGACGGGCTGTCCGACGGCGACGCCGAGCTGGCGGGCCAGGTGGCCGCCCAGCTGGCTGTGGTCGACCGCGAGCTCGAGCAGAAGGAGCTCGAGCTGCTCTTCAACGACCCCTACGCCGGCCACAACGCGATCCTCTCGATCAGCGCCGGCGCCGGCGGCATCGACGCCCAGGACTGGGTGGAGATGCTGCTGCGCATGTACTTGAAGTGGGCGCAGCCGGGGCCGGGCCGCGCCACCACACTGCGGCCGGGCGCGGACACCGAGCTGGTCGAGGCGACGCCGGGTGAGGAGGCGGGGCTGAAGGGCGCCACCCTGATCCTGCGCGGACGCCGCGCGTACGGGCTGCTGCGCGGGGAGCATGGGGTGCACCGGCTGGTGCGGATCTCGCCTTTCGACCAGAACCACCGCCGGCACACCTCCTTTGCGCTGGTCGAAGTGCTGCCCGAGCTGGAGGAGTCCGAGGAGCGAGAGATAGAGGTCAATCCCGACGACCTGCGCATCGACACCTACCGCTCGACCGGGGCCGGCGGCCAGCACGTGAACAAGACGGACTCGGCGGTGCGCATCACACACCTGCCGACCGGAATCGTGGTCACCTCCCAGAACGAGCGCTCGCAGATGAAAAACCGGGATTCGGCCATGAAAGTGCTCAAGTCGCGGCTTTTCCAGCGCCAGCAGGAGGAGTCGGCGCGCAAACGCGAGGAGCTGCGTGGCAGCGTGATGCCGGCCGAGTTCGGGTCGCAGATCCGCAACTACGTGCTGCAGCCCTACACGCTGGTCAAAGACGTGCGCACCGGGGTCGAGGTGGGGAACGTGCAGTCGGTCCTGGAGGACGGGGACATGGAGCCCTTCACCGAAGGCTGGCTGCGCTGGCGGCTGGGTCAGTAGGGAAAGACTCCTCCCCGCCCCGCGGGGAGGTGCCGCCCGCAGGGCGGCGGAGGGGCCACCCATCCCCACCCCCTCCGCTCCGCGCAGGGACCTCCCCACTTGTGGGAAGGAGCCCCTACAAGAAGTTGCCAGGCGGTTCGTTTGACCCCTGGGGGCATGGCTTTTATACTTCGCCGCAACCTGCCTTGGCGCCGCCGTTCTGGCGCCCCGTCACACCAAACAACTCACTTGAGCGTCATAGCACCGGATTTCAGCGGCCGGACGGTCATCAGCTTCCAGCACGTGTGGAAGCGGTATCCGAACGGCACGGACGCCCTCCGGGACATCAACCTGAGCGTGCCCGAAGGCGATTTCGTCTTCCTCGTCGGACCGTCGGGCGCGGGCAAGTCGAGCCTGGTGCGCCTGCTGATTCGCGAAGAGCGTCCGACCAAGGGCAAGATCTTCGTCAACGGGGTCGAGCTGGGCCGCATGAAGCGGCGCAAGCTGCCTCATTTCCGGCGCAAGGTCGGCCTGGTCTTCCAGGACTTCAAGCTCCTGCCCCAGATGACGGTTCATGAAAACGTCGCCTTTGCGCTGCGCGTGCTGGGCGAGTCCCGCCAGGTCATCGACCGCCGGGTGGCGCGGGCCCTGGACACCGTGAGCCTGCACGGCAAATTGGGGAAATACCCGCGGGAGCTGAGCGGCGGCGAGCAGCAGCGCGTCGCGATTGCCCGCGCTTTAGTGCACGCGCCCCGGCTGATGATCGCCGACGAGCCGACCGGCAACCTCGACCCGGCCACGGCGTGGGAGATCATGCAGCTCTTTCTCAAGATCAACGCCGACGGCGCCACCGTGGTGATGGCGACCCACAACCGCGAGATAGTCGACCTCCTGCGCCGGCGGGTGGTCGTGATCGAAGACGGCCAGGTGGTCAGGGACGACCGGGCCGGGAGATACCATGAGGCTCTTCAGGCATCTGCTCTTCGCGCTTAACAGCGCCTGGCAGAGCTTCTGGCGCAACGCCGGCGTCAGCGTCGCCGCCGTGGTCTCGATCACCCTGATCCTGATCCTGGCCGGCGTCAACCTGCTCCTCGGCCATGCCCTGGCCGGAGTCCTGGACAGCTACAAGACTCGCGTCAGCGTGATCTCGATCTCGGTCTCCGACCAGACGCCGCTGGCCACGGTTTACGACTTCAAGCAGCAGCTGGAAGCCGACCCCCGCGTCGCCGGCGTCACCTTTGTCACGAAGGACGAGGAGCTGCAGCGCTTCTCGGCCGATCCACGCAACCGGGACCTGATCGCCAACATCGAGGGTAATCCGGTGCCCGCCAAGCTCGAGGTCCACGTCAAGAACCTGAGCGACGTGGACGCCATCAACAACCTGGGCCGAACCTGGCGGGGGGCCGACCGCACCGACCCGACCGACTACCAGGGCGACTTCATCGCCCGGATGGTCAAGCTCTCGGCCTGGCTCACGCTGGCCGGCTATGCCCTGATGGCCATCCTGGTCGTGGTTTCGGTGGTGATCGTGATGAACACCATCCGCACCGCGGTCTACCACCGGCGCCAGGAGATCGAGGTCATGAAGCTGGTGGGCGCCACCGAGTGGTTCGTGCGCGGCCCCTTCGTGATCGAAGGCGTGATGACGGGGGTGCTCGCCGCCTCGCTCGCGCTGGGACTGCTGCTGGGCGCGTACCGGCCCTTCGTGGAGCGCTTCCGGGCGGACCTCTTTTTCATCCCTCTCAGCTACGACCCCCGCTTCGTGAGCACGCTGGGCCAGGACCTTTTCCTCGGCGGTGCGCTGCTGGGGGCCATGGGCAGCTACATCGGGGTCCGGAGATTCGTGCGGATATGAGCCTCCGCAAGCGCTTCCTGCTGCTGCCGGCGGTCTTCCTGCTGGCCGCCTCGATGGCGGTGGCGCCGGCTCCAGCGGCGGCCGTCGATTGCGACCCTTACGATCCACTCTGCTCGGAGATCGGCGACGCCAAGGCCCAGGCGGCGGACGTGCAGGCGCAGCTCGACGACGTCAGGCGAAACCTGGCCAACGCCCAGGCGGCGATCAGGCGGCTGGACGCCATCCTCCAGCAGCTGCAGAACCAGGAGCGCGACATCCAGGCCAAGATCGCCGCCACCCAGGGCCAGATCGACGATCTCGCGCGCCAGATCCGCTTCAAAGAGGCCGAGATCGCGCGCCAAGAGGCGCACATCCAGGTCCGCGAGCAGTACCTGGACCAGCGAGTCCGGGCCATGGACAAGCACGGCCGCCTGGATTACCTGGAGCTGTTCGTGACCTCCAAGGACTTCAACCAGCTCCTGGATCGGGTTCTGATCATGCAGGACGTGGTGCGCAGCGACCAGCAGGCGCTGGCGCAGCTGAAAAACGACCGGGCCGCGCTGACCGGCTTGCGGGACCAGCTCAACGGCAAGAAGAAGGACCAGGAGGCTCTGCTGGCCCGCCAGCGCGACCAGAAGGCGCAGCTGGACGCGGTGGTCGCCCAGGAGAACCAGGCGCTGGCCATCCAGAGGCAGCTGGAGGCGCAGTTCGACGAGCAGCGCAAGCAGCTGGAGCAAGCCCTAGCCGTGGCCAACGCCCAGGTCGCCTACCTGCAGAAGCAGTACGACCTGGCGGCCCAGATGCTGGGCGGCGGCACCGGCCAGTTCTTATGGCCGATCGGGACCCGCTACATCACTCAGCCGTTCGGCTGTACAGACCTCTTGGGTGAGCCCTACTGGCCCACCTGCGCGACCAGGCACTTCCACACCGGAATCGACCTGGCCGGTCCTTACGGCGCGGCCATCCGCGCTGCCGACGCCGGTATCGCGAACGTGTTCCCGGGTGGCTACGGCTACGGCAACTACGTCATCATCGTGCACGGCAACGGGTATTCGACCTTGTACGGGCACATGAGCGGCTTTGCGATCGGAAACGGGCCGGTGGCCCGCGGACAGGTGATCGGCTATGAGGGCTCCACCGGCTACTCGACCGGACCTCACCTCCATTTCGAGATCCGCTACAACGACAACTACATAAACCCCTGCCTCTATCTCGGGTGCTGAACCCGAGGCGGTGGGCCGTGCCCGCCGCCACGCTCCTGGTCGGAATCCTGCTCGGCGCCGGCGGCGGCATCTTCGCCGACCAGTCGTACCCGGACTACGTGCCCACGCTCGGGCTGGGGCACAGCCGCGGGCACCTCGACCAGGCCACCCTCGACCAGGCGCTGCGCATCATCCAGGCGCGCTACTACGATCCCAAGCTCGACTACCACAAGCTCTCCAACGGCACCGTCCAGGGCCTGGTCCAGGCGCTCGGCGACCCCTACACCACCTACCTCAGCGCCGACCAGTTCAAGAGCCAGCAGGACAGCTACGCCGGACGCCACACCGGCGTGATCGGCATCTATGTGAGCTTCGACGGCACCTACCCCACGGTTTCCGGGCTGGTGCCCGGGTCGCCGGCCCAGAGGGCCGGTCTGCGCACGGGCGACGTGATCCTCACCATCGACGGCAAGGACGCGCGCGGCCTCACGGCTGACCAGACCGCAGTGCTTATCCGGGGACCGGTGGATACCGCCGTGCTGCTGGGCCTGCGCCGGGGCGAGCAGACGTTGAGCGTCTCGGTGCAGCGCGGGAGCTTCGCCAGCCCGATGGTGGTCTCGACCGTCCTCGACTCCAGCGTCCTTTATCTGCGCGTCTACCAGTTCGGCGCCGACACGCAGTCAGAGTTCGACGCCCAGCTCAAGTCGGAGCTGCCGGGCGCCAGGGGCGTGGTCCTCGACCTGCGTGAGAACCCGGGCGGCTATATCGACGCCGCCACCGCCATGATCAGCCGCTTCCTGGCCGACGGCGAGGCTTACGAACTCCGCGACCGAACCGGTGCGATCGACCGCCGCCTGGTCAACGGTGAGCACCCTGCGACCTCGGTCCCGCTCGTGGTCCTGGTCAACGGCAGCACCGCCTCCGCCGCCGAGATCGTGAGCGGCTCGCTGCAGGCGCGCCACCGCGCGCAGCTGCTGGGAGGCAAGACCTTCGGCAAAGGATCGGTCCAGGTCGACTTCCAGCTCAGCGACGGCAGCGACCTGCACCTCACCATCGAGCACTGGTTCCTGCCCGATGGCCGCCAGGTCGACAAGGTTGGGCTGCAGCCCGACGTGGCCGTAGACCTGGGCAGCCCCTCCGACATGTTCGATGTGGTCCAGCCCACCCTGGGGCACGACCATGACACCCAGCTGAACCGCGCCTTGTCCATACTGGAGGGCCGTTCAACGGGGGCGGTTAGCTCAGCCGGCTAGAGCGCCTCGCTTACACCGAGGAGGTCGGGAGTTCGAAACTCTCACCGCCCACCACCGAGGATGAGGAGTTCGCGCCCCGCCACGCGCGCGAGCAAAGTGCTGAACTCTGATCCTCATATGCGCGCAATCCCCGGGCTGATGGCCCTGGCGGCGATCACGCTCGCGATCGCCTCGGCCATTCACTTCGGAGCCGGCGTGGCCGGCATCCACGATCCTTTTCCCGGTGCCGCCATCCCGGAGGCGGTACTGTCGGTGGTGATGGCCATCGGCACGCTGGGCGCCCTGGCCCCGCCCCGGGCTCCATGGTGGCTGCCTCTGGCCGCCACCCTCGTGACGCTGCTGGGCACACTGTTCGGCATCTCGGTCACCATCCGTGGCGGGCGCGCCGGCGACATCGCCTACCACCTCTCCCTGCTCGCGGTGCTGCTCCTCGCCCTCCTGCTCATGGTCCCCAGGCTCCGGCGCGCGGCATGATCCAGAACCTGGTCGGCGGCGAGTGGCGTGCCGTGGAGGGCCGGGACTCGCTGCCCGTATATAACCCGGCCACCGCCGAGGAGATCGAGCGGGTGCCGCTGTCGGGGGCGCCTGAGGTGGAAGCCGCGGTGGCCGCAGCTTCCGCCGCCTACGAGAAGTGGTCGCGAACCCCGGTGCTGGAGCGGGTGCGCCTGATGTTCCGGTTCAAGCAGTGCCTTGAGGATGCCTTTGAGGACCTGGCCGCGGTGGTCACCCGCCACCACGGCAAAACCCTGGAAGAGGCGCGCGGCGAGATCCGGCGCGGCATCGAGGTGGTCGACTTCGCCTGCAGCGCGCCCACGCTGCTCCAGGGGCGGACCCTGCGCGAGGTCAACGCCGGCATCGACCAGGATCTCTACCGGTACCCGCTAGGGGTGGTGGCCGGGATCCCGCCCTTCAACTTCCCGGTGATGATCCCGCTCTGGATGTTCCCGCTGGCCGTGGTCGCCGGCAACACCTTCATCCTCAAGCCCTCGGAGCGCACGCCGCTGGGCGCGGTCCGGCTGGCTCAGCTCTTCCAGGAGGCTGGCTTTCCCGAGGGCGTGCTCAACCTGGTCCAGGGCGCCAAAGAGGCGGTCGAAGGGCTGCTTGCGCATCCGGGGGTGCGGGCCGTCTCGTTCGTGGGCTCGGAGCCGGTGGCGCGGGCCGTTTACGCGGAGGCCGCCCGGCATGGCAAGCGCGTCCAGGCTTTGGGGGGCGCGAAGAACCACATCGTGGTGATGCCCGACGCCGACCTCGAGCTGGCGGTGCCGGCCATCCTGGGCTCGGCGTTCGGCAACGCGGGCGAGAGATGCCTGGCCGGCAGCGTGGCCGTCGCCGTGCGCGGAGTCGAGGAGAAGCTGCTGCCCGCGCTCAAGGAGCAGGCGGAGGCTTTGGTGGTGGCGCCTGGCGACCAGCCCGGAGCCCAGGTCGGCCCGCTGATCCGGGACGACCACCGGCGGCGGGTGGTCGGCCACATCGAAAAAGGACTGGCCGACGGCGCCCGGCTGCTCGCCGACGGCCGCCCTCAGATGCAGCGGGCGGGCTGGTTCCTGGGGCCGACCATCCTGGAGGGCGTCACCGATGAGATGGCGGCGGGCCGGGAAGAGATCTTCGGGCCGGTGCTCTCGGTCAGCCACCAGGCCGACCTCGACACGGCCATCGGCCAGGCCAACCGCATGGCGCTTGGAAACATGGCGGTGATCTTCACGTCCAGCGGCCGTGCGGCCCGCCGCTTTCGCGAGGAGGTGCAGGCTGGCATGGTCGGCGTCAACGTGCCTGTCGCTCAGCCCTTCGCGTTCTTCCCCTTCTCAGGTTGGAAGGGCAGCTTCTACGGCGATCTCCACGTCCACGGTTCCGACGGCGTCGACTTCTACACGCGCAAGAAGGTGGTCGTCACCCGCTGGTGACGGCGCTCAACGATTCGACCGTCGCGCCTGCTCCTCGTGCAGCATCCGAAATCGTTCCGCATCTCGCTCGCGGAGCGCGCCCTGCCTCGGTATCCTCCCCCGCGGCGCGCAAGATGGTGCGCCCAGCCCTGAAGTAGTCCCATGCTTCGATCGAGAGGCGCCGCCATCTGGCAGCGGCCGGTTCGAGATCTCCACGATCTTGCGGCCGACCCGGTCGACCGCCCCTTCCAGAGCCCCGAAGATGCCCACGCCCCACGAGAGCACTGAAGGCTATTCTGCGACCGCAGCCGTCAGCCGCTGACGACCCCGTTGCACTCCCACTGGTTGGGCCCGTACGTCTGGAGCAGCCAGGCCGCGGCGTGGGCGTTGGCCGAGGGGTCGAAAGGAGAGGCTGAGGCGAACGGCGTACCCGCCCAGGTCGAGGGCAAGAACTGGAACAGGCCCGCGGCGTCGGACTCCGAGTTGACGGCGTTGGGGTCGTAGCGCGACTCGCACCAGGCGATCTTCTCGGCCCAGTTCACAGCGCCGTCCCCCAGCGGCTGGAAGGCGCCGCGGATCAGGTCCTGGATGCTCGGCGGGTGGGCCGCGGCTGCGGCCGCCGCGGCGGCTGCCTGCGCATGCTGCTGCCGGGTGACGTAGGCGTGTGAGAGGTAGTCGTTGGCCGGCGGCTCGGCAGGAGCGGGTGTGAGTATCGGCGCGCTGCGCGACCCGTGCTCGGCGGCGGCGGCCAGCCGGGTGGGAAAGATGGCGGCGGCGCTGAAGCCGAGGAACACGGCCGCGGCGCAGACCACCTTGCCAACCAAAACCTCAACGAGGTTGGCGATCTGTCGCGGCCATCGAGGGGCGACCCGGTTAACTCCCGCAAAGATCCGGGGACTATCCGGCAGAGCCCTACAGTCGGATTATCACTTTGTGTATTCAGCTGGGCGGCGGCCAGGGAAGCAGGGCGATCGGATCGGTGAGCAGAAGCCGCCATAGAATGTTCCGCCGTGCCGAGGTAGCTCAGCTTGGTAGAGCACGCGACTGAAAATCGCGGTGTCCCCAGTTCAAATCTGGGCCTCGGCACCAACGCTCGCTCCGCTGCGATCCGCATCGCTTTAGCGGGCTGGACCCTTCCAGGGTCCCCCCGCTTGCCCCCTCCCGGCGCTACGACGCCGCGCTTTGTCCCCAACGTCTGGATCACGGACTCATTCGGCCCGGACAAGCCGGGCCTTACCTGCTACGCCTCTTTTTGTTTTTCGACCACGGGGCTGAGCCGCTGCGTTTTCTTAGTGGAAGATGTTCCGGACGGATGTGGAGAGAGTCCGGTCGGTGACCAACGCGGATGGCGACGTGGTCGGCAAGGTCGCCCGGGTCACCGGCTCTATCGCACCGGGACGCGTCGGCGAAGTGATGATCGCCGTGCGGGGAGGCAGTGAAGCGTTCCATGCCTACGCCGCGGATCCCGCTGTCACGATCGATCGGGGGACGCGGGTGCTGGTGGTGGAGTACTTTCCGCCGCGTACGGTGGTCGTGAGCCCTTACTAGGGCTCGAGGGGGTTTTCGATGCTGGAGTTCCTTGGCGTCATAGTCCTCGTGGCGCTGGTCGTGGTCCTGGTGCCGATCCTGCTCTTCCGCATGATGTGGCGCGTCGCCGAACCCAACGAGGCGCTGGTGATCTCCGGGCTGCACGAGCGCAAGCCGGAGGGAGTGGGGGAGAGCCTGGGCTTCAAGATCATTACCGGCAAGGGCACCATGGTGATGCCGGGTGTCCAGATGGTCCGCCGGCTCTCGCTGGACCTCCGCGAGACCGAGCTACAGATCGACTGCGTCACGCAGCAGGGCATCCCGCTGAAGGTGCGGGGCGTCGTCATCTACAAGGTGGGTGACGACTACGCGTCCATCGCCAATGCTGCCCGCCGCTTCCTGGACCAGCAGAACCAGATGGACCAGCGCGTCCACAACCTCTTCGCCGGGCACCTGCGCGCGATCGTGGGCAATATGACCGTCGAGGAGATGATCCGCGACCGCGAGAAGCTCACGTCCCTGACCCGCGAGCACGCCGGCACCGAGATGGAGAAGCTCGGCCTGATCGTGGACTCCATGCAGATCCAGGAGATCGTCGATCCCACCGGCTACATCGAGAACCTGGCGCGGCCGCACGCCGTGGCCGTCTTGCGAGAGGCGCGCATCGCGCAGGCCGCCGCCGACCAGGTCGCGACCCAAAAGGAGCAGGAGGCGGAGGCCCTGAAAGCGCAGGCTCGCCGCGACTCGGCCATCAAGCAGGCCGGTTACCAGGCCGAGATCGACCAGGCCTCGGCCGTTTCGAAGCAGGCCGGACCCCTCTCTGAAGCCACAGCCCGCCAGAAGGTTGTGGTCGAGGAGACCAAGGTGGCCGAGCTGGAGGCGCAGCGGGCCGAGCAGCAGCTGCAGGTCGAGGTCCGAAAGCCGGCCGACGCCAAGGCCTACGAACGGATCACGCTGGCCAAGGCCGACCGCGACAGCCAGATCTCGGCCGCCGAAGCCGCGGCACAGCGGGTCAAGCTGGAGGCCATCGCGGCCGCCGAGCAGACCAAGATCATCGGCGAGGCCGAGGCCCACGCCACCCGCGCCAAGGGCCTGGCCGAGGGCGAGGCCGTCAAGGCCAAGGGCCTTGCCGAGGCCGACTCCATCAAGGCTCGCGCCGAGGCGCTGGCCGAGCACCAAGAGGCGGTCATCGGCCAGCAGTTGGCCGAGCAGTGGCCGGCCATCGTGGAAGCGGCCGCCAAGCCGTTCGGCTCGATTGACCAGCTGATCGTCCTCAACGGCGCCGAGGGCATCTCCGAGGCGCTGGCGCAGGCCGTCAGCCAGGGGGCCGCGGGCCTGCAGGTGGCCCGCAAGCTCCTGAGCAGGCAGCCCGAGAACGGCCGCAACGGGACCAGCCGCCGCAAGGGTGCCCGGCAGGCGGCCGAGGAAGCCATCTCGGAAAGCTGATCGCAATAACGGGCGGCCGCCGCCGCCGCTGGCTGGTGGTGGCGGCCGCTTTCGGCTCCATGTTCACGGTCTTCGCGGTCGTGTACAGCTTCGGAGCCTTTTTCGACTCCATGGCGCGCGAGTTCCACGCCGACCGCGCCGCCACCTCGGCGGTGTTCGCGATCACCGTCTTCCTCTACTTCGCCCTGGGCAGCCTCACCGGCGTGCTGGCTGACCGGATCGGCCCGCGCCGCGTGCTGGCCGTCGGCGCGCTGGTCATGGCCGCAGGCCTGGTGCTGACCTCCCTGAGTCCATCGATCTGGTTCGGCTACCTGAGCTACGGCCTCGGCGTGGGAATCGGGGTCGCCTGCGGCTACGTGCCCATGGTGGCCGCGGTGGGAGGCTGGTTCACCCGCGGGCGCAGCCTGGCCCTCGGCCTGGCCATCTCGGGCATCGGCTTCGGGACCCTGGTCGGCGCGCCCGTCTCGGCGGCGCTGATCAGGAGCTTCGGCTGGCGCGAGACCCTGGTCATACAGGCCATCGCCGCGCTGCTCGTGCTCGCGCTGTGCGTGGCGCTGGCCGAGCGGCCCCCGGTGGCGGCCTCCACCGATCTGCGCCTTGGAGGCGCGGTGCGCACCAGGCGCTTCGCGGCGATGTACGTGAACGGGGTAATGGCCGGCTTCGCCCTCTTCATCGCTTTCGCCCACCTGACGCCCTTTGCGATCCACCGGGGCACCGACCCGGTGGCCGCAGCGGCCTTGGTGGGCGTGATCGGCGCCGGCAGCGCGGTCGGCCGCCTGGCCCTGAGCGGCATTGCTGAAACGCTGGGAGCCGTGCGGGCCTTCCAGGCAACCGCGCTGCTTTTCAGCGCCAGCTTTGCCATCTGGCTCCTGGCGCCGAGCTACCCCGGCCTGGTGGTCTTCGCGGCTGCGCTGGGCGTCGGCTACGGCGGCTGGGTGGCTTTGGCCCCCAGCGTGGTGGCCGAGCTCTTCGGCGCCGAGCGCATGGGCGGGACGATCGGCGCCCTCTACACCGGCCCCGGCCTCGGCGCCCTCGTCGGCCCGCCCCTGGCCGGGTTCCTGGTCGATCGAATGGGCACCTACACGCCCGCGATCGCGACCGCGCTAGCGCTGGCGACGGTGGGATTCCTGCCCATCCTCGGGCTGCGTGTATCGTCGAGGCGTGGCGATCGAGAGCCGGGTTGAGGTCCGGGGCGCCGTCGAGGGGCGCAGCCGGGAGATCCTGAGTGAGCCGGCCCTGGAGTTCGTGGCAGCCCTTCAGCGCCGGTTCAACCCGCGACGCGAGGAGCTGCTGAGGGCCCGGGTCCTCCGCCAGCAGCGGCTCGACACCGGCGAGCAGCCGGGTTTTCTGCCCGAAACCAGGGAGATTCGCGAGGGCGACTGGAAGACCGCGCCCCCGCCGCCCGACATCCAGGACCGCCGCGTCGAGATCACAGGTCCGGTCGAGCGGAAGATGGTGATCAACGCCCTCAACTCCGGCGCGCGGATATTCATGGCCGACTTCGAGGACGCCAACTCGCCGACCTGGGACAACAACCTGGAAGGTCACGCCAACCTGATCGACGCCATCGAAGGCGTGATCGAGTTCAAGAACCCGGACGGCAAGGAATACCGGTTGGACGAGAAGACGGCCTACCTGCTGGTGCGCCCCCGCGGCTGGCACCTGCTGGAGAAGCACCTGCTGGTCGACGGCCGTCCGGTCTCAGGCAGCCTCTTCGACTTCGGGCTCTACGTCTTCCACAACCTGGAGCGGCGCCGCCGTCGCGGACTCACCACGGCCTTCTACCTGCCGAAGCTGGAGAGCCACCTCGAGGCCCGGCTCTGGAACGAGGTCTTCGGCTTTGCCGAGCAGGAGCTGGGCGCGCCGGTGGGGACGATCCGGGCCACGGTCCTGATCGAGACCATCCTGGCGGCGTTCGAGATGGACGAGATCCTGTACGAGCTGCGCGAGCATTCGATCGGCCTCAACGCCGGCAGGTGGGACTACATCTTCAGCGTGATCAAGAAGTTCCACACGCGTCCGGACTTCATCCTGCCCGACCGGGCGCTGGTGACCATGACCGTACCCTTCATGCGCGCCTACACGGAGCTGCTGGTCAAGACCTGCCACCGGCGCGGTACCTTCGCCATGGGCGGGATGGCCGCCTTCGTCCCCAGCCGCAAGGATGCCGACGTGAATCGCGTGGCACTCGACAAGGTTCGCGAGGACAAGGTGCGGGAGGCGGGCGACGGCTTCGATGGGACCTGGGTGGCCCATCCCGACCTGGTGGCGGTGGCCACCGAATGCTTCGACGCGGTGCTCGGGGAGCGCCCCAATCAGCTGGAGCGGCAGCGTCCGGAGGTCGAGGTCGAGGGCGGGCAGCTGATCGACGTCCGGATCCCCGGCGGCAAGGTCACCGAAGAGGGGCTGCGGCTCAACGTGAGCGTCGGCATCCAGTATCTGGAATCCTGGCTGCGCGGCAACGGCGCGGCCGCCATCAACAACCTGATGGAGGATGCGGCGACCGCCGAGATCTCACGCTCGCAGGTCTGGCAGTGGGTGCATCACGGCGCCCAGCTGGAAGACGGCCGGCGGGTCGACCGCGCGCTGGTCAGCACGCTCGAAGACGAGGAGATGTCGAAGCTGCGGCAGACCTATGGGCCGGAGCTGTGGGCCAAGGGCCGATTCGACGAGGCGCGCGCGATCTTCGAGGAGGTGGCGCTGGCGGACGAGTTCGTCGAGTTCCTGACGCTGCCCGCCTACGAGCGGCTGAGCTAGACGGTCTCGGTCGTAGCCCAGGGACCGGAGATCACCGCCGCCTGGGCAGCGGGTTTGGTGTGGCGCTCGAGGTGGCGGTCGATCGCCGCGCTGGCGGTGTAGAGGGAGCGGATGGCAAGGTCGAGGGCGGCTGCCTTGAATTCCGCGTCGTCCGAGTCACGGGCCTCCTCCAGGAGGTCGGCGCTCTCGAAGAGGACGTCGCTGAGGCTGCGGAAGTCGAACGGGCGCTGACCGGCCGCCGGCCGGTCGGGGGGCAGCTGCAGGATGTCCATGGCGTCTCAGTCTTGGACGGGCTGACGACAGAGCGCCGACATTGCACGAAACTCCCTGCATGAGTTCAGCGATGCCCCCGGGACCGCAATACGGGACAGCTTCGCTGGCCGACCTGATGCCCTCTTTGATGCACGCCCTGGCGGTGCCCGGCTTCGAAGACGTGCTGGGCCTCGAGCCCAGCACGCGGGTGGCGCTGCTGGTCATCGACAGCCTTGGTTTCGAGCTGGTCCGCAGGCATGCCGGCCGGGCCCCTTTTCTTGCGTCATTGCTCGCGTCATCGCGATCGCTGAGCAGCGGCTTCCCGTCCTCGACAGCCGTGAGCCTGAGCTCGCTCGGCACCGGCCGGACTCCGGGCGAGCACGGGATCGTGGGCTTCACCATGGCAGTGCCTGGGTACGACCGCTCGGTGAACATGCTGCGCTGGGCCCTCCACGGCGGCTCCACCCGGGACCTGATCGAGGAGGTCGTCCCCGAGCGCTTCCAGGACCAGCCGACCGCCTTCGAGCGCGCCAGCGCGGACGGTGTGCAGGTCACGCTGGTCGGGCCCGTCCAGCTGGCGCACACCGGTCTCACGCGCGCCGTCTTTCGCGGCGGCCGCTATCGCAACGCCTTTTCAATGGGTGACCTGGCGGCCGAGACGGTGGCGGCCCTGCGCGAGGGCGAGCGCAGCTTCGTGTACGCCTACAGCCCGGAGCTGGACAGCACCGGCCACGTCCGCGGAGTCGATTCAGAGGCCTGGCGGCTGCACCTCGGGCATGTCGACAGGGTCGCCGCCGACATCGCCTCCACGTTGCCGCCGGACAGCTTGCTGGTGGTGACGGGCGACCACGGCATGGTGGACGTGCCGCCCGCCGGGCGCTACGACACCGCCCAACACCCGCAGCTACGGCACGGGGTGCGTTTCCTGGGCGGGGAGCCGCGCGCGCGGCACGTCTACACCCGGCCGGGTGCCGAGCCCGAGGCGATGGCGGCCTGGCGGGAGCTGCTCGGCGACTCGATGTGGATCCTCACCCGCGAGGAAGCGATCGCCGCCGGCTGGTTCGGCCCCACCGTGCCCGACCGGGTGCGGCCGCGGATCGGCGACCTGGTGGCCGCGGCCCACGGACCTGTGGGGGTGACCGAGCAGGACGTGTTCAAGCTGGAGGCGCTGCTCGTCGGGCACCACGGATCGCTGACGCCCGACGAGCAGCTGGTGCCGTTGCTGTTGGTCAGGAAGTAGCTACCGGCTGCTTGAGGAGCTCCAGCGCGGCCCGGTTGAAGGCCGGGATGTCAGAGGGCTGCCGGGAGGTGACCAGGTTGCGGTCGACCACGACCTCCTGGTCGACGACGTCGCTGCCGGCCAGCTTGAGGTCGACCTGGACCGTCTTCCAGGCCGTCATCTTGTGGTCGCGGAAGGTGCCCGCCGTCAGGAACAGTTGCGGGCCGTGGCAGATCGCGAAGACGGGCTTCCGCGCGTCGAAGAAGGCCTTGGTGAACTGTACCGGCTCCGGATGCGCGCGCAGCTTGTCCGGTGACGAGCCGCCCGGGATGAAGAGCGCGTCGAACTGGTCCGGCTGCACATCGGGGAACGCCTTCTCGACGGTGACGGGGGTCGCGTTCTTCTTGCCCTTCAGCTCTTTGCCGGCTTCCAGGCCGATCACCGTGACCTCGTGCCCGGCCTGGCTAAACGCCTCCGCCGGCTGCGTGTACTCGCTGTCTTCGAAGTCAGTCTCGAGGATGCATGCGATCTTCATGCACCCCAGGCTACGAGGTGGCTGCGCATGGTTGTAAGGCCGGCTGAGCCGGGCCGTATGAGTCCGTCTTCCAGACGTTGGGGATGCTGCGCGGCGCCAGAAGGGAGGTAGGTCCGCGGGAGGAACCGCAGGTTCTTCCCGCGAAGCGAGCGCTACGCGGCGCTGGCTTGGCGGGCGGCTCGGTTGCGGCGGGCGGCTTCGCGGCCGCGGCGGGCGGCGTCGCGAGCAGCGATGGGCCCGAAGCGCAGCAGCGAAGGGTCCACGAGACAGCGCGCACGATTGACCAGGATCTTGGGCTCGCCGGGAGCGGGCTCTACGACCGCGGTGCGCTCCAGCACCGCCGTGACCCACATCTCGTGGCCGTCGACGAGCGCGGGGAAGTCGGGGAGGATCATGACTTCGTTCTCGTGGGCAACCGTGTTCAGAGGGACGCGCCGGGGCTCGGGTCGGGCTGACATGACAGCAATGCTATCACTTAGCACCCCACCTGATGTCAAGTTTTGTGTAAGCCGACCTTCCCTTTAGCCGGTGAGTCCTGGACTCGCATCGTGTCGGCCTGCGTGTGTCGAGAAAACGGCCGCCACCCATGGCTGAGGGCGACCCAGACCAGCAAGCCGATAACCACCACCGCTACCGCGTAGGGCACCAGGTGGGCCGGCAGCAGCCGGAACAACTGGAAGCTTTGCCGGCCCAGCATGCGCCCAAGCGTCAAGAAGATCAGGGCCCAGATCGAGCTGGAAAGCATGACGCAGGGCACGAAGACCCGGTAGCGCATCTGGAAGACGCCGGCGAGGGCGGAAAGGTAGATGCGCATCCCTGGCACATGCCGGCCCACGATGACCGCCCAGGGTCCATATCGCTTGAAGACGCGCTCGACCTGGGCCAGCCGGTCCTGGTTCATGCCCACGAAACGGCCGTAGCGGAGGATGAAGCCGTGGCCGTAGGTGCGGCCCAGGGTGAAAAGGCCGAGGCTGCCCACCGTGGCTCCCGCCACCACGGCCAGGAAGGCGGCCCCAAAGGCGATGGTGCCGGTCGTGGTGAGGTAGCCGGTGACCGCGATCACGGCGTCGCCAGGCGCCGGCAGCGGGATTCCCAACTCCTCCGCCCCGATCACCAGGAAGGTCCCGATCGCCTGGTGGTCGTGGATGAAGCGGCCGACCAGCCGCGTGAGCGGCCGGTACCAACCCGGGGTCTGAGCCCAGTTCGGAAGGTTGAGGGCAAGCCGGACGTAAAGGCTCAGGAGCATCTCAGGGGCGGCCGGAATCTAAGCACCGCCCATGGTCTCAATGTAAGCCCCGCGCGGTTAAGAACGGGGCAGAAGCTCGAGCGTTGGAAGCTCCGCCGCGGCCCGCCACTCCAGCTCGCACGCGAATTCCTCGGCGAAGCGCACCGCGTAGCCGCGGGCGGCGGCCTCGACCGTGAGGGGCCGACCACCGAGGCTTGCGATCGAGGTCACCGCCTTGTCGTCGAGGCCGCAGGGCACGATGCCCTCGAAGTAGGCGAGCGGCTCATCGGTGACGTTGAGCGCAAAGCCGTGGTTGCTGACGTGCTGGTTGAGCTTGACGCCGATGGCCGCCACCTTGGCGCCTTGCGCCCAGACTCCCGTCAGGCCCGGTCCCCCCGGCGCGGCGTTGATCCCGAGGTCGCTCAGATAGGCGATCAGGGAGCGTTCCAGGCTGCGGATGTAGCTGATGATGTCCGTGCCCAGGGCGGGCAGGTCGAGGATGGGGTAGCCGGTCAGCTGGCCGGGACCGTGGTAGGTGACGTCGCCGCCGCGGTCGGACCAGACCAGCTCGACACCCCGGCGATCGCGCTCGGCGGCATCCCAGTGGACATGCTCGAGGATCGCCCGCCGGCCCATCGAGAATACGGGCTCATGCTCGAGCAGGAGCAGCGCGCTCGGCGCCTCCCCCGCGCGCACCTGCTCGACGAGGGACCGCTGGAGGTCCCAGCAGGCCTGGTAGCCGACCCTACCCAGCCAGTAGGCCCGCGTGACCCTGGGGGACCTGTTCATCGGCGTGATATGAGCTGCGCACCAGCGCGCCCGATTCGACATGGCCGAAGCCCATGGCGAGGGCCGCGGCCTTGAGCTCGACGAATTCCTCCGGACGGTAGTAGCGTTCGACCGGCGCGTGCTTGGCGCTGGGCCGCAGGTACTGCCCGACAGTGAGCACGTCGATGCGGTGCGCGCGCATGTCCTTGAATACCGCCAGCAGCTCCTCTGTGGTCTCGCCGAGTCCGACCATGACGCCGGACTTGGTGACCATGTCCGGTCGCAGCTCCTTGACATAAGCGAGCAGCGCCAGGCTGTTCGCGTACACCGCTTTGGGACGAATGCGCGCGTAGAGGCGGGGCACGGTCTCGGTGTTGTGGTTGAAGATGTCCGGGCCCGCCTCGACCACGGTGCGGATCGCCTCGCGGTCGCCCTGGAAGTCGGGCGTCAGCACCTCGACGGTGGTACCGGGGCTGCGCCGGCGGATGGCGCGAATGGTGCGCGCGAATATCCCGGCGCCGCCGTCGCGCAGGTCGTCGCGGTCGACGCTGGTGATGACCGCATGGCGCAAGCCGAGCTGCGCCACCGACTCGGCCACGCGCAGCGGCTCACCGAGGTCGAGCTCCATCGGGCGTCCGGAGGTGACCGCGCAAAAGCGGCAGGCGCGCGTGCAGGTGTCGCCCAGGATCATGAAGGTCGCCGTGCGCCGGTTCCAGCAGTCGAAGATGTTGGGGCAGCGGGCCTCCTCGCAAACCGTGTGCAGGCGCTGTTCGCGCACGAGCTGCTTGAGCTGCTTGTAATCCTCGCCCTCGTGCACGCGCACGCGGATCCATTCCGGAAGCCGGCCGGCGGGATTGATGACCTGAGTCATGACCCCGTGCCTACAAACGCAGGCTGGCGGGGGTCCAGCCCTCCAGGCGCGCCTTGATCCAGTTGATGAACTGGCCGGCGGTGAGGCCGTCGATGATCCGGTGGTCGAACGACATGCACATGTTCATGATGCTGCGGATCGCGATCGCTTCATTGATGACGCGCGGCCTGCGCTCGATGGTCTCCGTGGTGAGGATGGCCGCCTGCGGCTGGTTGATGATGGGGCCGCTGGCGAAGGAGCCGTTGGCGCCGGTGTTGTTCAGCGTGAAGGTGCCGCCCTGCATGTCCTCGGGCTTGAGCTGCTTGTTGCGCGCGCGCGTCGCCAGGTCGTTCATGGTGCGCGCCAGTTCCGTGAATCCCAGGTGGTCCGCGTTGTGCACGACGGGGACGATCAGACCTTCGGGGTAAGCGACCGCGATTCCCAGGTGGATGTACTTCTTGAGCAGGATCCCGTCGTCCGTCCAGCTCGAGTTGAGGTATGGGAACTCGTGCAGCGCCTCGCAGAGGATCTGGGCCACGAAGGGCAGATAGGTGAGGGGGAAGCCGTGGCGGGCCCGGAAACCCTCTTTTTCGGCTTCCCGGTACTTGACGAGCTCGCTGACGTCGACCTCGATCAGCGTCCAGGCGTGGGGGGAGGTGGCCTTGCTGCGCACCATGTGCTCCGCGATCGAGCGGCGCACTGCCGAGATGCGCACAAGTTCCTCCTCACCTTCTCGAGGGGACGGTTGAGTGGGGGGTTTCGAGGGTGCGGGAGCAGGAGCCGCCGGAGCTTCTGCCGGCGCCGCTGGCTGCGAGCCCGCCTGGACGAAGGCCAGCACGTCGTCCCGGGTTACGCGGCCGCCCTCGCCGCTGCCCTTGATCGTCGCGGGGTCGATGCCGTGCTCCTCAGCCAGCCGGCGCACGGCGGGGCTGAACCGGCTTTTCTTCTCCTCCGCGGCTTCCGGGGCGGTCCGGCCGCCGTCGGGGGACGGGGAGGGGGTCGCAGGCGCGGCCGCGGGTTGAGGGGGTGCCTCCGCGGGCGCGCTGGCCGCGGCGCCCGCGGCTTCGGTCTCGATCTGGGCGATCTCGGCGCCCACGTTGACGGTGCTGCCCTCGGTGACCGAGATCTTGACCAGCGTGCCCTCGAAGGGCGAGGGGATCTCGGCGTTGACCTTGTCGGTCACGACCTCGACCAGGGGCTCGTCCCGCTTGACGAAGTCGCCTTCCTTCTTCAGCCAGCGGTCGACGGTGCCCTCGGTGACGGACTCACCGAGCTGCGGCATCTTGATGGGGGCTACGCCCACGCTTCGATTGTAGTTGGGCCCGGCACAGGTCCCGGTGTGCGGGGGCGGGTGGAGGCGACGCCGAGAATCGAACTCGGGATGGAGGTTTTGCAGACCTCTGCCTTACCACTTGGCTACGTCGCCGGCCGCGAAAGCCCGATTCTAGAGTCGTGGCCGGCGGACTGACCGGGTTCCGGGATGCCATGGCGCGGCTGCCCGCGGGGGTCGTGGTGCTGAGCACCAAGGAGGGCCCGGGCTTCCGCGGCCTCACGGCCACCAGCTTCACCTCGCTGTCCCTGGAGCCGCCGCTGGTGCTGGCCTGCCTCGACCGGCAGTCGCTGACACGGGTGGCCCTGCGCGAGCACGGCGCCTTCAACGCCAGCGTTCTGGGCCGCGATCACGCCTTCCTGGCCGAGCGCTTCTCAGGCCAGGCGCCGGCGGTCGACCGGACCTGGCGGGAGGTCAAGCACCGCCTGGGCGAAAACGGCCTGCCCATCCTGGAAGGCGCGCTGGCCTGGCTGGAGTGCACGGTGGAGGACATCCACCCGGGCGGCGACCACGAGATCGTGATCGGCCGGGTTGCAGCCTGTGGCGTGGGCCGCGGCGACCCCTTGGTGCTCTGGGACCGCGGCTTCTGGGGCCTTCAGTAGGGGAGCTCGTGCTCCTCCATGCCGAAGTGGTGTCCGACCTCGTGCAGGATGGTCCGGCGGATCTCGACCACCAGCTCCTGCCAGCTGTCCGCGCTGCGCTCGTGCGGGCGCTTGTAGACCGTGATGCGCTGGGGCCAGTCGTCGTGGAGGGCGGTGGCGCCCTCGTAAAGGCCGAGGTTGCCGTCGGGTGACGATTCGGCGACCACGAACTCGATACCCTCCAGATATGGCTGGAAGGGTTCGGGGATCGATTCGATGGCCTCGGTGACGGCCTGCTCGAAGCGGTCCATCGTGATCTCCACGGCAGGCATTCTGCATGCCTGAGATCGAACGCGTGATTGTGGTGGGAGCCGGCACCATGGGCTCCCAGATCGCCCTCCAAACCGCTTACAGCGGTCGCTACCAGGTGGCCCTGGTCGACGCCGATGCCGCGCAGCTGAAGCGTGCGGATGACCAGAACCGCAAGCTGGTGGCGCGCGGGGTCGAGAAGGGCCGGCTGACGCAGGAGCAGGCCGAGGCCGCGCTGCGCAGCATCGAAGCCACGGCCGATCTGGCTGCCGCGGCGGCCAAGGCCGACCTGATCATCGAAGCCGTATTCGAGAACCTCGACGTCAAGCGCAAGGTGTTCGAGGAGCTGGAGCGCAGCGCGCCGCGCGAGGCGATCCTGGCCAGCAACTCCAGCACCATCGCCATCTCGCGCCTGGCCGAGGTCACGAGCCGGCCGGAGCGCTGCTGCAACATGCACTTCTTCCACCCGGTCACGGTCATGCAGCTGTGCGAGGTGGTGCGGGGACCGAAGACCTCCGATGAGACTGTGCAGGCGGCCATGGACTTCGTGCGCAGCATCGATCGGGTGCCGGT
>VBEO01000135.1 GCA_005881825.1 Chloroflexota bacterium
CTCTTGCGCCACGAAGAGCTCTGCCCAGGAGCCTTGCCGCAGCGGCACCGCGTGAGTGAGGACCTCGTCGCCAGCCCGGAACCTGGAGACGGCAGGGCCGACCGAGCGGACGACGCCGGCGGCCTCGACGCCAAGCGCCATCGGCGGTGATGCACCCACGTCCCAGCCGCCAGTCCGGACAACGTCGTCCCAATTGCCCACGCCGGCGGCGTGCACATCGAGCAGGACATCGTCCGGGCGTGACGCCGCGGGGTCGGGCAGGTCCAGTGTCCTAACGGGCCCACCAAACTCCGTGATGCCCGCGCCTCTCACAAATTCTCGGCTCGGGTCCCGACGTCGTAGTGCTGATCCAGGAACCAGACGCCGTCGCGAAGGACTGCGTCGCCGTCCTCCACGTGCACAGGCGAGTCGAAGAGGGGGCAGTCGATCACCAGAGTGTGGTACTCGCCGGCTTCGCCGGCGATGTCGACGGCCAGCGGTCGCAGGTCGCGGACCAGTGCTTGATCAATTTCCCGACCGAGAAAATTCTTCGGGATGGTGCCGTTCTTGACCGCTATCACCTTTGCCCTGAACCCATGCCGAATGAGGTCGCCCACATAGGCCTCACGCTCCAATTGCCAAAGTGGAAGAAGAGCGCTCAATTCCGCGGCGCGGCAGACCTGCTCCTCCCAGGCTCGGTTTTCGTCAAAGTTGATGTCGCCAAAGACACATTCGGTGATGCCCATGCCGCGCACCTCCCGAAGAGCGTCGACGAAGGCGTCCTCGTACGTGGTCCAGCTCGTCGCCCGGACCACCAGCGCAGCACCGACTCGTTGGGCCTGCGCTTCAAGGATCGAACGATGGATCCCATGCGACCGCGAGCGCTGGCCATCTTCGGTGAGCATGGTCACCAGAGCGGCAGGCCGGCCACCATCCTGCAGTGTCCGGTAGAGGGCGAATGCCGAGTCTTTGCCACCGGACCACGAGCAGGCGACCGGCTTACCGGCAGTCACCGCCGCACGAAACGCGCCGTTCTCAAGACGGGTGAGTGCGCTTCTAAGCGTCGAACGGAGCGCCGACCGGACACTTATATGAGCTGCCGACCGTCCAGCAAGCTCGGATCTGATGCCGACCCGATCGGGCGGTGGCGGGCAAGCTGACAGTGGTGACATCCAGGTTGCCGTTCGCCTGGGTCAGAACAGAACCCAGTTGCGGCCCGTCGACACTATCGAGATAAAGCGTCACCTGTGTCGAACCCGGGAACGACACTCCCCACACAGTGACCTTGTCTTGGTTGACGTGGACGGTTAGCACGGGCGCGCTGTTCGCGTCGGCCGCCGAACCGCTCGACCCGATCTGCGTTGAAGCCGCCGGCCCACCGGTCAGGGCCCATAGGCCCACGGTTGCGGCGAGGATCGCGGCAGCGACACCTCCGATCAGTAGGCGAGTACTCGGGAGGCTCGTCCTTTGGCTCGGCCGAGCGTCAGCCGATTCGGCCAGGGATTGGCTGGGCCCCATCGAACCGCCATAGTCGGGCGGCCGGTGGATAGCCACGCCAGGCGCGACTCGCCTCTCCACCCGACTTAGATCGAGGGCGAACACGACCATCGAAAACAGAAGGATCGCCAGAGCTACTCCCAGCGAGCCAAGTAAGACCGGGACGGCGAACTGCTCGATGGGCGGGGGCGTGCGGTCGTGACCGGCCAGGAGTTCGCTCTGGGTGCGTGTTATGTCATCTGCAACGTAGGCATCCCAGGCCGAGGTGCGGCGGATGTGCTCAAGCGCCACGAGCTCGTCCTTGTAGCGCTTGAGGTCGCCGTCGCGCAGTGCATCTCGATAATCGGATGTCAACGCTCCCGCCTTGGCGTGGACGCCGGCGGCCGCGAGCTCGGCGCGGATGGAATCGACCGAGATGAAGTAACCTCGGCCACCCTCGGCGCTGCCCTGGCCGTACGAGAGCACTCCCACCACGCGGCCCTGCGCGTCCAGCACCGGACCGCCGCTGTTGCCGGGGTGAACGATGGCATCCGTGCCGAAGGCTTTGAACCCGTTGTCTGCACGGACGTCCCACACTCGGCCCGACGAATAGACGGCAGGCACCGTGGCATCGAATTGAGCGGGCTCGTCGAGGTGGGCACCACGGGGATATCCGACGATCGTCGCCACCTGCTTCACGGTGGGTTCGGCCGGCGCGAGTGTCAGCGCCGGAGCAGCAGTCATGTCAGCTTTGAGCACCGCAAGATCGCGTTTTGGAAACGGTTCATCCGACGCGATGAGCGAAGCTCGCACACCGTGCGAGACCAGGTCCGTACCTGCGTGGACGGTGCCGGTGCCGATGTAGAACTTCGAAGCCACGCTATCGACACTTAGATGGCTGTTGACATAGCCCTGGTACCAAGCGCTAAGAGTGTCGATCTCGGCGTCGCTGGGCGAGATCCCGACCTGGCCCCGGACCCAATCCGAGAGATCCTGTCTCAGCTGTTTGATGGCCTCGGGATGTGTGTCGAAGTTGAGGATCTCAGTGAGCAGGTCACTCTTGGTCGGCGCCACCACGTGCGCAGCCGTGACGAGATCTTCATGGCCTGCCGGTTGATGGCCGCCGTGTCGTAGGCGAGTGTCCTGTCGTAGATCATCTGCTGGAGCTGGTCGTGGAGTCGCTGCCCCGGACCAGGGGGGACCACCACGTCGGGAATCGAGAGTCCGACATCGAACTCGGCCTGAATCAGGGTGGTTGCCGGCCGAGCTACCTCATAGGCGCGCTCCGGCGTCATCGGCGGTAGCGGTGGCTTCCGTGTTTCCCGCACGGCCACTCCGAATGTGACATCCAAGATCACGACCAGCAGAAGTCCAGCGATCGCCAGCCGTCGGAAGACCTTGAGCATCAGTCGAAGGGTTAGCGGATTTCGCGATCGAGGAGCGCCGAAGACCCCGTCCAGCACTCGGCGAGGACGCCGGTCGTCAGCCTGTCCAGCACAGTCCTAACAGGATGTGGGAACAGCTCATCAAATCTCAACGTCGCCAAGAGGCTGTCCTGCCTTGGCTTGCTCGCAATCTCCTAGGACAGGATCTCGACGTAACCGTCCGTCCCGTGCACGCGGATCCGCTGCCCATCCCGGATGAGCCGGGTGGCATCTTCCACCCCCACGACGGCCGGTAAGCCGTACTCCCGCGCGATGACCGCGCCGTGGGTCATCAGACCGCCCACCTCTGTAACCAGGCCCTTGATCGTGACGAACAGGGGCGTCCAGCTGGGGTCCGTGTAGGCGGTGACCAGAATGTCGCCCGCTTCAAGGTCGGCCTCCGCCATGTCCAGGACCACACGGGCCGGCCCCTCGATGGTCCCCGCGGAGACCGGCAGGCCGGCCAGGGCGCCGGCGGGCAGATCGTCGCGTCGGTAAGCCCCGGCGACCACCTCGCCGTCCGACGTGAGCACTCGCGGCGGCGTAAGCGCTTGATGCGAGCTGAACGCGTCCTTGCGCCGGCGGAGGAGCTGGTCATCCACCTGCTTCGTGCGCGCGACGTCGTGGAGCTCCTGGAAAGTGAGGTAGAAGATGTCTTCTTCCTCGCTAAGCACGCGGGCCTGGACCAGGCGTTCGGCCTCCTCCAGCAAGGCCTGCTTGTAAACGAAGTAGCGGCTGATCATGCCGTACTTCGGATACTCCCGGTACCCGATGAAATTCCGGACGCGGTCGATCATCCGCTTGGTCTGTTCGGCCCTCTGTTCCCCGTCCGGTAAGGCCCGCAAACGCTCGAGCACTTCCTGTTCCTTCGTCCACGCTTCTTGCTGCCCTTGCTCGAAGCGCTGGCGGCCGGCGCCCGGCTCGAAGTTCTTGACGTTGCCGAGGATCAAGGGCACCAGCGTGCTGGGGCGCTCGCTCCAACGCGGCCTCGTGATGTCGATCTCGCCGGCGCAGCGCATGCCGTACTTGTCGAGGAAGGCCCGGATGGCGTCCCTCGCCTCCGTCCCGCCAGCAACCTTGACCAGCTGTTCCAGGAAATCCTCGCCCTCGACCTGTTGCAGAAAGGCCACCACCTCCGGGTACGGGCGGATCACATCCGCGACCTCCAGGAGCGCGAGGCCCATCTCCGACGTGACGTTGTGGGGGACGGACTTCGTGAGCGTGTCGGCCGCGTTCTTCTCGCCCAGCCAAGCCTGCAGGTGCTCGTTCAGCCACCACGTGGCCTGCATCGCGCCCATGAACACCTGATGGCTTTGGCGATCGAACAAGATCCGCCTCAGCTCCTGAAGGTCCTCCAGGATGAAGTCGAACAGCGCCACTCCTGATTGCGTCTGGATGTCGCGCTTCAAGGCGGCGATGGAGGCCTGGGTACGTGCGATCAGCTCGGGGACGATCGCTGGATCCATCTCGATGGGCGCCGGTGCGCCGGCGGCCGGCGGCGGGGCCGGAATCTCGTCTGAGAGGGACGGGATGAAGTCGTCGCGCTCGAGGATGGTCTGAAGTGCGTCCCTGATCAGCGGGTCGGATTTCCCCGCGACCTCCAGGAGAGCGGCGCGGCTCGCCGGCGAGGCCAGCTCTTTGGTCACATCGACGAAGAGCCTTCCGCCCGCCTCGTACATCGGCCGGCCCGCTGTGAGCTGCCACATGGAGATCCCCAGGGGTTTCATCGCGTCGGTGAACATCTGCTGATGACCGACCGAGAGGTAGACGTGGTTCTCCCGGTCGCCGACCTCTGGGATTGGGAACAGCGTCGTGATCGGCCGGCTCTGGACGATGTAGAAGTCGTCGTCGACCAGGCACCATTCGATGTCCTGCGGCCAGCCGAAGTGCGCCTCGATACGCGGTCCCAGCTGCGTGAGCCGCACGACCTGCGCATCTGTCAGCGCCGCCTGCTGCTTGGTGGCGACCGCCCTGGCGACGATCTCGCCGTCGCGCACCGTGAAGACGTCCGGTTTCACGCGGCCTGAGACGAGGGCCTCGCCGAGACCGAAGGTGGCCTCCACGGAGGCGAGCTTTCGGTTGGACGTGAGGGGGTCGGCCGTGAACAGAATGCCGGCCGCCTGCGGGACGACCATTCGCTGGACGACCACGGCCATCTGGACCCGCCGATGGTCGATGCCGTTCCGCAGGCGGTAGGTCACGGCCCGCTCGGTGAAGAGCGATGCCCAGCACAGGCTGATGCGCTGGAGGGTCGCCGTCGGCCCCACGACGTCGAGGTAGCTGTCGTGCTGGCCTGCGAAGGAGGTCGTCGGCGAGTCCTCCGCCGTCGCGCTCGATCTGACGGCGTAAGCGGCCTTCTCGCCCAGCCGGGCGAGCTCGCGGGTGATGGCCGCAGCCACGTCCTCGGGAATCGCGACGCCTTCGAGGGTCCGGCGGATCTCGGCGCTGAGCGTGCGGATCGCCACCCGGTCGTCCGGGTTCAAGTCAGACAGCCGATCGAGCCGTTCGTCGATCGACGGCGCTTCCGCCATGATCCGCCGGTAGGCGGCCGTCGTCACGCAGAAGCCCGCCGGCACGCGGATGCCTTCGATCCGCGAAAGCTCCCCCAGGTGCGCGCCCTTGCCGCCGACGGCCGCGACCTGCGCCTGGTCGATCTCCCCGAAACCCAGCACGTAGCCGCCGGTCCGCCGACCTTTCCCTTCAGCCCGCCGGGACGGTGCTCTGCCCATCTCTTTACGGATCCTTGCCCGCTTCGCCGGAACCTCGGGTCACCCTGATCGGCGGGGCTTTACCGTGGCTGCATCCTCCCTGGTCGTATGAGCTTGCGCGTTCGCCGCCGACGTCATGGTTGGTTCGGCTTCATGATCGCGGCCATCGTTGCCCTGGTCGGGGTGGGCCTGCTCACCGCGACCATAGCGGCGATCCGCGTGCCCATTGCGCCAGACGTCACTCAATTCCGTCTGGCCCCGGCCGAGGCCGGCGCGGTTCGTGACCCGGCTCCGCTGCTGGCGCAGGTATCCCAGCTGGCAAGCGCAAGCGGGGCGACGGTCGGCATGGTAGTGACCGATCTCAACGTGACCCAACCCGCTCCTGTGAGGTTCAGCGGCGATACTCCTTTTCCCGCCGCCAGCACTTACAAGCTGCCGCTGTTGATGGCCGACGCCGAGCTCATCGCGTCGGGCAGCTGGAAGGCCTCTGACCGCATCTGCTTCCAGGATGAGGAACACGAGGACGGCTGGTTCGATGACTACGAAGACGGAAGCTGCTTCACGCGGCAGGCGCTTGCGGAAAGAGCCGGCATCTATTCCGACAACACCGCCGGCCACATGCTGGCGACAAATCTCGGCGGGGGCACCGTCCTCAACGATTATGCGAGGCAGCGGGGAGCCAAAACCTCGGCTTTCTTTGCTCCCAATGAAACGACCGCTTCCGACCTGGCGGCGCTCATGGCGACCGAGGCCACGGGCCGTGCGGGTGGCGCCTCCGCTCAGCGCTGGCTGTATCCGCTCCTAACCCACTCCGAATTCGAGGAGGGACTGCCGGCCGGCGTCCCGAATGGGGTGACCGTGACGCACAAGATCGGCGACGTCGATCAGACCGTCAATGACGTCGGCTTGATCAGCGGCCAGGGCAAGAAGTACGTCCTGGCAGTCATGACCATCGGCCTTGGCGGCGAGGCTGCGTGGCGGCTGGTCGCTGCGATCTCGCAGGCCGTCTGGCAGTACGAAAGCAGCTAAGGGGTCAGCGGCTCCGCATAACGGTCAAGGAGACGACGGTTTTCTTCAAAGGGAGCCATCACACTCTTCATCTGAGCTGGAGGGCCGCACCCATGAGACGACAATCAGCAACTTGGACCTGATCGAGATCATCCGCTCGTCTGTGATCGGCGAGGACGAGGCGGTCCTCGGCCCCTTCGGGCCTCGCCGGGTGACCTACGCCGACTACACGGCCTCCGGCCGCGCGCTGACGTTCATCGAGGACTTCATCCGCGAGGTGGTGCTCCCGCTCTACGCGAACACGCACACGGAGTCATCCGGCACCGGCCTCCAGACGACGCGATTCCGGGAGGAGGCGCGGCAGATCATCAAGGCGGCGCTGGGGGCCGGCGAGGAGCACGCGGTCATCTTTGTCGGCTCCGGCTCGACGGCGGCGATCAACCGCCTGGTCGACGTCCTGAACCTGCGGCTGCCGGCGGACCTCGACGGTCGTTACCACCTCTCCTCGGTGATCCCGGCCGGCGAGCGACCGGTCGTTTTCATCGGCCCCTATGAGCACCACTCAAACGAGCTGCCCTGGCGGGAATCGATCGCCGACCTGATCGTCATCCACGAGGATCACGACGGCCATATCGACCAGGCTCACCTCGAACAGGAGCTCATCCGCCACCGCGACCGCCCGCTCAAAATCGGCAGCTTCTCGGCCGCCTCCAACGTGACTGGCATCATCAGCGACTGGCAAGCGATCTCGGTGCTCCTGCATCGTCACGGCGCGCTTTCCTTCTGGGACTTCGCCGCCGCCGCCCCCTATACCGACATCAGGATGGGTTCGGCCGCCCAAGGGCCGGACGAGCCCTACCTCGACGCCGTTTTCATCTCGCCGCACAAGTTCATAGGCGGCCCAGGCACGCCGGGGGTGCTGGCCGCTCGCAGAGAGCTCTTCCACAACCGCGTGCCGGGGATGCCGGGCGGCGGCACGGTCGCTTATGTCAATCCTTCGGAGCACCACTACCTGACTGAGATCGAGCATCGCGAGGAGGGCGGCACGCCGGCGATCGTGGAGTCGATCCGGGCGGGTCTCGTCTTCCAGCTGAAGCAGGCCGTCGGCGCGGCCGAGATCCGCCGCCGCGAGGAGTCTTTGATCCGGCGCGCGATGGAGCGCTGGCGCCGCAATCCCGGCCTGGAGATCCTCGGCAACCCTGACCTCGACCGGCTCTCCATCGTCTCTTTTGTCGTGCGGCACGAGGGTCGCTACGTGCATCACAACTTTGTCGTCGCCCTACTCAACGACCTCTTTGGCATCCAGTCGAGGGGCGGCTGCTCCTGCGCCGGCCCCTATGGCCACCGGCTGCTCGGGATCGACCTCGAGAAGTCCCACGAGTTCGAGCGCGAGATCAGCCGCGGCTGCGAGGGCATCAAGCCGGGCTGGGTGCGCGTCAACTTCAACTACTTCATCTCCGAATCGACCTTCGAGTTCATCCTCGACGCGGTGGACCTGGTCGCGGCCGAGGGCTGGAAGCTCCTGCCGGAGTACCGCTTCGATCCCGGTAGCGGACTTTGGAGCCACCGCGCCGGACCGGCGGAGCCGCCGCTCAGTCTCGGCGACCTCAGCTATTCGGAAGGCACGCCGAAATCAGCGCATCGTCACCGGGAGCCGGAGGCGGCGATGGCCGGCTACCTGGAGGCGGCCCGGGGGATCCTGCGTGCCGCACATTGGCGCGCGGAGCGGGTTCAGTTCAATGAGGACTTCGAGCACCTGCGCTGGTTCTGGCTTCCGCACGAAGTGGCGAGCGGCCTAGAACTCCCCCCAGACCCCGCCCCGCCGATAGCCCTTCAGCAGGGCTAGGCCGATCAGGAACTGGATCATCCCCACGACCGCCTGAAACCAGGAGTACCAACCAGGGCCGGTGGCCGGGAGAACTCCTCGGGCCTCGAGTAACGCCGCAGGCACGCGCAGGACGCCTGCGAGGAACGCGACGACGATCAGCCAGAACATCCAACGCCAGCGCCGGACGACGCCGACGGCGAGCAAACAAAGAAGTGCGAGGAGGGGCGCCAGGAGAGCGAGTCCGAGCAGTGGCGAGGCGGTCGCGGGGAGCTTGAGCGTGCCCGTGTAGACGCCGGGCGCGATGACGAGGACGACCACCAGGGCAGCGACGGCCGCTGCGATGAAGGCAAGTACCAACAGCTGACTGCGGTTGAGCCCGGCTGGCGATTTCACTGACTCGCCACTATCTCGGTATGACCGGCTGAGGGGTCCCGCTGGAGTTCGCTACGGTTGGCCGGATGCTGACGTCGTTCGGCTTCCCGGCCTACCGATGGCTCTGGCTGTCAAATCTGGCTGGGTCGGCGGGGCGTTGGGCGCTGGTGCTGGTCCTCTCCGCGCAGCTCTTGCAGCTGACCCACTCATCTTTCTGGGTCGGGCTGGGACTCTTTCTGACCCAAGGCCCCGTGATACTGCTGGCGCCCTACTCGGGTGCGTTGGCCGACCGCTTTGATCGCCGGATGCTGAACGTGGCGTCGGCATCGGTGTCGGCTGCCACCACGGCCGCCTTCGCCATCCTCAGCTGGAGCGGTCTCATCTCGCTGCCGGCCACGCTCGTCCTGAGCTTGCTCTTCGGAGTGTCTTTCGTCTTCCAGATGACGCTTCGCAGCACACTCGTGCCCGGCCTGGTGCGGCCGCGCCACCTTCTGAATGCCGTCTCGCTCTTCCAGGTCGGCACCCAAGGCGCGCAGTTCGCCGGACCGGCCCTCGCCACGCCTCTGCTGGTCGGCGGCGGCCCCGCGGCGGCCTGGTGCTTGTGCGCGTTGCTGTATGGGGTGTCGGCGATCTTGTCTTTGTTCGTCGGCGAGTCTCGCGGCGGCCGACATGCCGGGAGCCAGCCCCACCGGCTGCGAGATTCGCTCTTCTATCTGCGCGCCCGGCCGCTGGCCTGGACCGCCATCCTGGCGGTGGCTTTGCACTGCTCGCTGACCATGGCCTACCAGGGCATGCTGCCCATGTTCGTCAGCATGGACCTCGGTGTCGGCGGCTCCAGCTACGGAGTGCTGCTGACCACGATCGGCCTGGGAGCGGTGGTCGGCAGCCTCGTGCTCGCCGGTCTGGCGTCTGCTCGCTACCGACGCGCGCTGTTCGTCCTCTCACTGATCGGAAGCGGCCTCAGCCTCAGCGTGATGGGGGCCGCCTCTTCGCTGAGCGTGGCGGTCGTCAGCGGTTTCTTCGTCGGCAGCACGCAAGCGATGTTCATGTCGATGACGCTGGCGCTCATCCAGGGTTCCGTGGACAACGACTTCCGCGGTCGGGCGACCAGTTTCTACCAGATGATCACGCTGGCGCCGATGGCTGTCTTCGGATGGGGCATGGGCGGGCTGGCAGACGTGACGGAGCCCCGCCCCTTGATGGAAACCAGCGGGATCATCTTCCTGGTGGCCATGGCCATCTATGCGCTGTGGTCGCCGTGGTTGCGTCGCCTCTTCAGCCTGCGGGGTTGGTCGGTCGCGGCCGCGCCGAGCGATCAACCGGAGGCGCTTCCGGCCTGATCCGCCGGCGCAGCGCGAGCACCGCCAGCGAGAGCACGCCGGCCAGGCAAAGCCCGATCCAGGGTGTCGCCGCCGCACCGTTTCCGAGCAGGGGCCCCAGCAGTGGCCCCGCCAGGGCGCCCGCCGCGTAGCCCGCGAAGAGCAGCCCGAACGCCGAATGGGGTGCGTCGGGCGCGGCGTCGGCGGCCATTCGCGACAGGACACCAGCGGCGCCACCCAAGGCCAGGCCCGCACCCAGGCTTCCGCCCAGTAGGGCCGCCGGCAGAGCCACGGCCACCAAGGGACCCGACGCCAGCTCGCAAAGCGCCACCACCAGCAGCACCAGGTCGGGCCCGCGCGCGTCGGCCAGCAGACCGGCGATCAGCCGGCCGGCGGCGTTGCCGACGGCGACCGCGACCAGGGCCAGACCTGCGAGCGCAACCGCCAGACCGTGCGCTCGCGCATAGGCCCCGGCGTTGACGAAGGCATAGGCGCCGAGTGGATTGGCGGTGGCCACCAGCACCACGCCTGTCCAGAGGCGAGGGCGACGAAGCAGGTCTCCTGCCGGCACTCGCTCCTCCTGCGCCAGCGGCGGAGCCGGGAGCGAGGGCAGGACGACCACCGCCGCCACCGCCAGCACCGCCATCAAGCTGCCTACGATCCGCAGGGCGTCGAGCCAACCCATCAGCTCGACCAGCCGCGCCACCAGCGGCACCTGCACCACCGCGGCGAGGGCATAGGTCCCGGTCAGGGCGCCGCCGACCGACCCCACCCGCTCGGGAAAGGCCTGGACGGCGGCGCCGATCGAGGCTGTCAGCGACAGGCCGCCCCCCAGTCCCAGTCCGAGGAAGGCGTAAAAGGCGACGAACGTCAGCGCTGAGGGCCATAGGAAGGCGACCAGGAAGCCGATCACCAGGAGCCCCACCGCCGCCGCGCAGAGCCGGCGGGGCGGCAACCGATCAGCCAGGCGGCCGCCGAAGACGGTCGCCGTCCCGAAGCCGAGCGGGGTGGCCGAAAAAACGGCGCCCACCAGCGGTGGCGGCCAGTGCTCGTGGGCGCGCACGTCCGCGGCGGCCGCGCCCCAGGAGAAAACGAGGCCGTATGCGAACTGGAGCGCCAGGGTCGCCAGCGCGACGCGAAGACGGATGCCTAAATGATCAGGCGATCCGCCGCCTCAACGCGGATTCCAGATGACCTCCCAGAGATGGCCGTCAGGGTCGCGGAAATATCCCGAGTAGATGCCCCAAGGGCGGTCGCGTGGCTCGTCCTCCACGGTCGCACCGGCGGCACGCGCTGCGGCTAGCAATTTGTCGACATCTGACCTGGTCGCCACCAGATGCCCGATGCTGAAGCCGCCGGATCTGGCGGGGACCACCGGGATGCCGGCATCCTTGGCCAGTTCGCGACGCGGATAGAGGGCGAGGGTCAGGCCGCCCTCGAGCTCAAACATGACAACGGCTCCGGCAGCATTGACTTCGTCACCTGGGAATTCGGTCGCGATTACGCCTTGCGTCTTCAGTCCCAGCCCGTCTCGGTAGAACACAAGGGAGCGATCAAGATCGTCGACGGCAAGAGTGATGACGTCGATCCGAGCATTCATGCCAGCAGCAAATCACAGCTCGCTGAAGCGAGGCACGGTCTCGAGCGTTTGTGGAATCCTGGGGGAAATGACGCCAGAAGAGCTATTGCGCGTGCTCGACAAGCCCATCGCCCGGGAGCTGCTGTCCTCAGCCGGGCTGATGCGGCTGGCGTACACCGGCCGCGACGGTCATCCGCGGGTCATCCCGGTCGGGTTCATTTGGGACGGCTCGGCGCTGAACGTTTGCACTGCCGAGCACGCACCCAAGGTTGCGGCTCTGCGTAGGGATCCGCGGGTGGCTGTCAGCATCGAGGCCGGGACCCAGCCACCACGCGACCTCTTCATCCGGGGCAAGGCCGATGTCGAGATCGTCGATGGCGTTCCGCCGGAATACCTCGATGCCAATCGCAAGGTGACGCCGCCGGAAAAAATGGCGGAGTTTGAAGTGCAGGTTCGGGAAATGTACGATCGAATGGCGAAAATCCGCATCCGGCCTGAGTGGGCCAAGCTGATCGACTTCGAGACGACCGTCCCGCAGGCGATCGAGGAAATCATCCGCCGCAAGTCGGCCTAGCTGGGACTCTTCTCTGCAGCGATCTCGACGTCGTCCCGATAGAGATCGAAGGCGCGGGAGTACTCCATCACGCGGGCCACCTCTGCAATGAAAGAGTCGTCGTAACCCGCGCGGCGAAGAAGATAAAAGCCCATCTCCATTCCCGACGTGATCCCGCCGGCCGTGATGATGCGTCCGGCGTCGACAACCCGAGCGCGGCTGATAGTGCAGGCCGGGGCAATCTGCTTGAGCCGGTCGATCGGCACCATGCCCGGCGGGTTCATCTCGGCGCGGTCCGGCTCCTTCCGGTTGGTCGCCGGCAGACCGTCCAGAAGCCCCATCTTTCCGTAGACCCACGAACCCGTGCAGACGCTCGTGAGGAGACAGCTTTCGGGCTGGGACCGAACGAATTCGTGCAAGCGGCGGTTGTGCACCTCCTGGCGGGTCCCATAGCCACCCGGGATCAGGAACGCGTCCATGGCGGGGGCGTCGGCGAAGGAGTAATTGGGCAGGACGGTGAACCCCGCCTGCGCCTGGACAGGCCTCATGGCGTCGGCGATCAAGAAGGCGTCGAGCTCTGGGTCGAACCGGCGTGCCACCGAGAAGACGCCGTGCGGCGCCGCGAAGTCGACGATCTCGGCGTCCTTGAACACGTAGATCCCGAGGCGGAAACCGGCAACTCTACTCATCGTTGGCCCTGGCTACGCGCCTTAGAAAAGGAGGGCGTTGTGCAGGCTGGCGAGAGCTCCGACGACGGTGGTTATCCGGCAGCTGTTCAACACGAACCGGTGGGCAGAATGTCCCAAAGGGCCGCGGTGCCTCCACCTGAATGTGATCACAAGGGCCATGGCGATCGCTACCACCAGCAAGAGTTTCAGCAACGCCAGGCGTGCGATCCCATTGGCGACGATGATGCTTTCCGTTACCGGCATCAGCTCGACCGCCCCTCTGGCCTTGTCCAATGCGGTGCTCGCGACGTCGGTGAACTCGGCGATGCCCAGAAGGCCGATCCAGATCGCTCCCAGCCGCGCGTTCATAGCCCTAGCTTTGGGCGAAGAACGCGTAGGCGACCAGCGCTAACAGGGCGATGGACTCCACCAGTGCCACCCCCATCCAAAAGCTGTGCCACGGCAACCGCCAGACCCGAACTAGCACTCTCCCCCGATTACTACGATCGGCTCCCAGCCGTCCCGATGTCAATGGGCCATCTGGCCCTCCCCGTTGGCATTCCAGGCCATCTGCCAGAAGGCGAGCTCGTACTCGCTCGACGCCAGGAAGGCTGCCTCCATGCGCTTTTTGACCGGCATGGCGGCTTCTCCGCCGATCCGGTCGACGAGCCGCCTGCACCAATCCGCGAGAGCCTGGAACTCGGGACTCGCGTACGAGTCGATCCAGGCGGCCAAGCGGGCGTCCGCCGGCCGGGAACCCGCCGCCAGGCAGAGGCCAATCTCAGAGAAGGCCCACATGCAGGGGAGAAGGGCGGCCGCCAGGTCAGCGAAGTCACCCGTGGTGGCGGTGCGAATCAGGAAGTCGGTGTAGGCCCTGGTGGTTGGCGCCATCGGCGCCGCCTCCAGGTCCGCGGCTCCGATCCCGAACTCGGCGGCCAGGGCGCGGTGCAGGTCCATCTCTGTGCGCGCCGTGGCAAGCAGCAGGTCGGCGAACCAGGTCAGCGTCTCGAAGTCAGGCGCCCGGGCGGCGGCCAGAGCCAGCAGGCGGCAGTACTCGATCAGAAAGCGGTAGTCCTGCAGGATCCAGAAGCGGAACTTCTCGGGGGCCAGGCTGCCATCGCCGATGCCCTTCACGAACGGGTGCTGCAGCTGGCTCTGCCAGATCGGATCCGCCAGCTTCTGCAGGTGGTCGCTGAAGCGGGAGCTCACCGGCCCTGCCAGGCCATGTCCCAGAAGGCCCGCTCCAGCTTGCAAACTTCGAGAAAGGCGGCCTCAGCCTGAGGTGATTCGTCGGCCACAGCGGCAAGACCATCCACGTAGCTCGCGAACTCGCTCTGCGTCCAGTGTTCGACGAAGCTGCGGTAGGCGGGCGCTCCCGGCCGAGCGCCGCGCCAGGCATCGAGGTAGGCGCGTTCCAGCGCCCAGAGCGCCGTGAGTGCGGGGCCGCTGCCTCCTCCCAGCCAGCGGCTCATCGCCAGGCGGTATGCATCCGTCGCCGGCAGGCGGCTCGCCTCGAGACTTATCCCGCGTTCAGTGGCCTGAGCAACGAACCAGGTCAGCTCCGCGTCCAGAGCGTCGATTCCGGCGGTGAGCACAGGCTCTGCCGGGCTGGGAGCCTTTGCCCGCAGCTCGGACTGAAAAACCAAAAGGTCTCTGACAAACAAATAGTCCTGGACCAGCCACCTGTTGAACGCATGCGGGGGCACGGTGCCGCTGCGGATCCCGTCCAGGAACGCGTGGACAGTTGCACCGGCCCACTCTTGCGGGTGACGTGAGATCAGATCTGCAACAGGCACATGCAGTAGCGACGCGATCAGCTCGCCGCTTTCTTCACGAGCGCGGCGATTCGTGCTTCGTCCGCTGAAGTCAACTTCATCACGGCAAAATACGTGGGCCACACATTGCCTTCGTCGAGTTTGGCCACGTCGCTAAAACCCAACACGGGATACCGCGTCTTGAACTTCTGCGCGCTCTGGAAGAAGCAGAGGACCTTTCCATTCTTGGCATATGCGGGCATCCCATACCACAGCCTGGGCGTCAAGCCTGGCGCGCTGTCTTTGATGAGTGCATGCAGGCGTTCCGCCATGGTGCGATCGCGTTCCTGCATCTCGCTGATCTTCGCGAGCACTGCCGTCTCGCCGTCCGCCGCGGCCACCTTCATCTCTTGGACGCGATCTTTCATCGCGGCCCGCTCCCCGGCGGTGAATCCCTCGTATCTCTTGGCGGAACTACGCTTTTTCTTCATCGGTTTCCTCCCCTTCGAGTCTCAACGGAACGACCTCATACTAGGCAGGCACCGCCGTGGCGGCTTGTCCAAAGCTGCTCGATCATCGGCGATCCAAACCCGAAGGAGCGCACGATGGCGGCGAGCAACCATGACCAGCCCAGGCACCGTCTTCACCTTGGTCCTGCTGGTGTCCGCAGCCGGTGGCGCAACCGGGATCTTCCAGGCGCACGCCCGAGTCGAGACTGATCCTGGAGTCGTATCGAACGGCCGGCTCAGCTCCCTGGCCGGCGCCCTCCTACTGTCCCCAGCTTGAGGGCCAGCGGGGCCAGCATCAGAAGCCCCCTGCCCGGCTCCCACAGGGTCTGGCTGAGCGTCGCAGGTTCAGCCGCCGGGAATCACCAGGCCGCTCTCATGGCGACCTTGCCCGGTCGGCCTGGAAGACGAACGCGAAGCGGTCCCTCGACGCTCGAGGGACCCTTCGCGTAAATGATGTGCGTAGGGACGTCGTTGGCAGGTGTACTGGAGAGTGGGAATCAGCCCGAGCGGCGGGATGCCGAGGCGCGGGCGACGCGCGACCACCTGGCGGAGCTGCTCGACATCCCGCCCGGTGAGCTGCGGACGATCGGCAAGGAGACGGCCGAGGCGATGGTCGCGATGCTCGAGAGGCGCGGACGCTAGCCGCGATGCGCGGCCGCTGATTCGCCGAGCGCATGCGTCCCCATCACTGGCCCCTACCCCTCAAAGGAGGGCGATATATTGTGGCCCACCCGTGGGACAGCGTCCTTGAAGCAGCCGCCATTCGAAAACACGGACTTGCGGCTGGGTTACGGTGCGCAGGGAGAGGATGAAGAGAGGGCCAGTGGCGGTCTTGCCCTGATCGTGGAGGAGGACGTCACAGAGCAGCACGAACTTGTGTCCGCGGCGCTTCGCATGGCGCTGGCGGAAAAGCTGCAGATCGACCACGGCCAGCTGGAAGGCCTCGACGCCGAGGCGGCCGCGGCCGCGCTCCACCACTTCGTGGTCCGCTCTGCGGGTCCCGAGGAGCTGCCCCCCTGGCTCGAGGCTCAGCCCGCAGACGAGACTCGCCGGGAGCTGATCGCGCACGGAATCCGCCAGGCTCTGGCGTACGAGCTGGGCGTGCACCCTCAGCAGCTGGAGCGCATGAACGTGATCGGCGCCGCCCATGCGCTCGACCGCATCCGCAGCCGCCGCGTGGCCCTGCGCTCGGCCAGCGCACCCGCGATTCGGGTGGCCGCGGATGAAGACTCGCGTGAGCTGATCGACCGCATGCTGAGCGAATCCCTGGCCGAGCAGCTCGAGCTGCCGCCGGTTGCGATCGCTGGCCTGCGATCCGACCTGGGAGCCCACATCCTCGGCGTGATCCTGATGCTCCGCCGGCGTGCCGACGCGGCCGCGCTGCCGGCGGGCGTGACGCCCACTGCACAGGAACGGCGCGACGTGGTCGCGCGGGTGGTTCGAGATGCCATCGCGCAGGACGCGGAGATCCATCCGCGGCTGCTGGGGTCTTTGGACACCACCGCCGCCGCGGTTCTGCTCGGCCGTTTCGCCGAAACCCGGCGCACGGTCGAGGTGCTGCGTTCGAACATAGCCAACGACGAGCTGACCGGCGCTCTCCGGCGCTCGGCCGGCGAGCACCAGCTGCAGGCGGAGATGGCCCGCGTGCGCCGGCTGGGACAGGGGCGGTTGACGGTCGCCTTCCTGGACATCGACGCTTTGAAGAGCGTCAACGACAGCCAGGGCCACGAGGCCGGCGACCGCTTGCTGCAGGCGCTGGTCTCCACCATCCAGCGCCGGATCCGAAGCTATGACTCGGTGACCCGCTGGGGCGGCGATGAGTTCGTGATCGCGTTCCCGCAGGCCGACCGGCAGAGCGCCGAGAGCATCCTGCGCGAGGTCAAGTCGACCTTCCAGCAGGAGACCGCGCAGACCTTCAGCTACGGTCTGGCGGAGCTGGCCGCCAGCGACGATCTCACCGCCATCGTCGCCCGCGCCGATGCCCAGCTCTACGAGCAAAAACGCGGCCCCGCGCCCGAATCGCCGGACCAGCTGCCGCCGCCGGCGCCGCCTCCCGAGCGGCGCAGCATGCTCGACCGCTTGCGCGGCCGCTAGCCGCACCGCGCTAGGAGCAGGCCGGCCCGGTCACCTCCACAGGATCCGAGGCGACCACGTTTGGGCTGCTGATCATCGCCACGAGCCGCCCGCGGTGCAGGTTCGCGGGCACCGCGACCGATGCATCGGAGATGACGTGGTTCCAGCCGGCGGGGGCTGCGAAGGAGCCGTTTGCGAGCGCGCTCGAGGTGCCGTCGCAGCCGTCGTAGAAGACGATCTTCCAGGCCAGCGACGTCGGCGAGCCGGCTCCCGAGAAGCGCAGGTCCACGGTCGCCGAGCAGCGACCGCCGACCTGGCAGTTTCCGGCCGGAGTCAGCGCCGCCCCCCGCATGCGGCCGAGCGACGGCGGCGCCGGGGGGACGTAGGCGACCGCGGTCGCGGCCGGAGTGGGAAGCGCAGTGGGCTCCACAGCCGGCTCGAAAGCGCTGGGGCCCGCCGCCGGCGCGCTCGTCGCCACTTTGGGGGCTGCCGACGGCGCGCCCACGCCTGTGATCGACATCACGATGGCCAGGATCACGAGCACCACCACGCCGGTCCCGATCAGGGCTTTGGGAGGCTGCGGGCCGCCATCCACGTCGCTGATCGCCGAAGGCTGCTTCAGCGGAGGCGCGAGGCCGGGGGCGTGGAGGCGGCGCACGAAGGCGGCCAGGTCGGCGCGGGCCTGGGCACGCGAGTCGGCGGAGGCCAAGGCGGGCAGCTGGTGACCCAGCGCCAGCGCCGCGCCTGCAGGCGCCCGTCCCAGCGCACCCATGGCGAGTGAGTCCAGCGCCACCTCGAGCAGCGGGTCCGGCGCCGCCAGCGCCGGCACCAGCATCCGGCCGACGGCGGACACGGCATCCGCGCCGACTCCTGCCGGCGATGGCGAATGGCCCTCGAGGAGCACCGCGCCTTCGTCGGTGATCTTGACGTCTCGTGGCGTGGGCAGCCACAGCTCACCGCCCTGGTGGTCGGGCAGCTGGTCGAGTACAGACAGGGTCACGTAGACCACCTCCGCCGGCGAGAGAGGTGTCAGCTCCAGCAGCCGCTGCAGCGAAACCGAGTGCCGCGTCCGGTGGAAATCCAGGGATAGGGCAGCCAAGCGTGCAGCAAATTAGCAGTTAGGACCCCTATTCCGGGGGGCCCGCCCCGGCAAGCTCGCGGCGCCAGGGCGGCTCCGCCCCGGCTCGTGCGCAGGTCAGCGCGGCGACCTGGCAGGCGAACTCGAGCAGCGATCGCAGTTGCCCGGCCTCCAGCCTGAGGTCGCGGTCCAGGGCGTCGTGCTCGTACAGCCAGGCCAGCACCGCCGCCCCGAAGGCGTCGCCGGCCCCGATCGTGTCGACCACCGACACCGGCGGCGCCGGGACGCGCGCGTGGGCGCCGTTGCCGCTAGCCCAGGCGCCCTCGGGGCCGAGCGTGATCACCACCAGACGCACGCCTCGGTCCAGCAGTCGCTCGGCCGCAGCCTCAGCGTCGAGATCGGGGTACACCCAGGCCAGGTCGGCGGCGCTGGCCTTGACCAGCGTGCTCAGTCCCAGCTGCTCATGCAGGCGCTGCCGGTAGGCGGCGTCGTCAATCAGTCCCGCGCGGACGTTGGGATCGATCGCGACCAGGCGCCGGCCGTGCTCGCGCCGCACCAAGGCCGCCACAGTGGAGGCCATCGGCTCCAGCACCAGCCCCAGCGTGCCCACGTGAAGCGCCTGCACCTCCGGTCCGAGTTCTTGGAGCAGGTGGTCGAGGGTCAGGTTGGGAGCGGCGGTGCCGGCGACCTGAAACCGATAGCTGGCGCGGCCTTCGGCGTCGAGTGTGGCTGCGGCGACCGTGGTGGGTTCCGGGCCTACGCCGGGGAGCTCGAGGCTGACGCCATCCGCGCGCAAGCACTCGGCCAGGCGGCGGCCCCGCGCATCGCTGGAAAGGTGCCCCAGGAAGCCGACCGGCACTGCCAGCCGGCCCAGCGCGCGGGCTGTGTTGAAGGGTCCGCCGCCTGGAGTCTCACGCTCGGTGCCGTCCGCGTCGCGGACCACGTCCATGAGCGCCTCGCCGCAGACCAGGATCACGGCACCGGATGATGATCCTGCTACCGGACGGAGGCCACCCCCAAGGTCTCCTGGGCCAGCAGCTCGACCACCGACCTGGCGTCGCCGGTCTGCGCGTAGACCTTCAGCTGGCGGTCGGCGCTGGTGCCGTCGGCCAGGATCGTGTGCACGTATTCGACGGCCTCCCGCGAGTGCAGCTCGTCGACCACGTCGTCCACGAAGTCGAGCAGCTCCAGCGCGAGGTCGCGCATCGGCACCTCCGCCTGCTTCCCGAAGTCGATCAGGCGGCCGTCGATGCCGTAGCGCATGGCGCGCCATTTGTTCTCGCCGATCAGCGCCGGTGGATATTTGCGAAAACCGAGATTGGCGCGCCGCAGCTTCAGCAGCTTGGCGCAGATGGCCTGCATCAGCGCGGCCAGGCAGACCGTTTCCTCGAGCCGCGTCGGCATGTCGCAAACGCGAAACTCGATGGTGGGAAAGGTGGGGTGCGCGCGCAGGTCCCACCAGATCTTCTTGCCGTCGTCGATGGAGCCGGTCTTGACCAGCAGCTCGACGTAGTTCTCGTACTCGTCGAAAGATCCGAAGTCGGGTGGTACGCCGGTGCGCGGGAAGCGCGCCCAGATCACGCTGCGATACGACTTCAAGCCGGTGTTGCGACCCATCCAGAAGGGGCTGGACGTGCTCAGCGCCAGCAGGTGGGGCAAGAAGTAGCGCGCTTCGTTCATGACCTCGATGCGGTGCTCCTGGTCCGGAATGCCCACGTGCACGTGCAGGCCGAAGATGACCAGCGAGCGGATGACGTCCTGCATCTCCTCCTCGAGCGCGCGGTAGCGATCGTGCTCGGTGACCTGCTGCTCATGCCAGCGGGAGAACGGATGGGTCCCGGCGCAGGCCAGCCGCAAGCCTTCGGGCTGGAGCAGGCTGGAGAGGTGGCCGCGCATATCGGCAAGCTGGTCGCGGGCCTCACGCACGTCGGCGCAGATGGCGGTCCCGACCTCGACCACCGACTGCATCATCTCGCGCTTCACCTTGTCGCCCAGGCGCGGCGTGGCGGCGGCCAGAAGCGTGTCGATGTGCGAGCGCAGCTCGCCCTGGGCGTCGATGATCATGTACTCCTCTTCGACGCCGATCGTGAGCAGGCGCGGATCCGCGGACATCAGGCCCCCAGGACGAATGTTGGCACGACGCTCCCGGCGCCGGCGGTGACGTTGAGCAGGGCCGCCGCCGACAGACGCGTCAGGCAGCCGGCCGCCCGGCCGTCGAAGAGATAAGGATCGAGGTCGATCGCCAGGTCGAGGTAGTGAACGCCCTCGGCGGCGATCGGATAACGCTCCCTGGGCACCTTGACCGCCTCCTGGACCACGTAGGACTGAGTCTGTGCGACCTCGACGGCCGCTTCCCACTCCGCCTGGTCCACAGTCCAGCCCAGCACCACGCCTTTGCCGCCGTACTCGTCGTTGGGCTTCAGCACAAGGTGGTCGCGACGGCGCGCGACGCGTTCGGCCAGGCGCGGTCGCACGCGTCTCGTCCACGGCACGTGGCGCCGGATGGCGGCGCGCTGCGCGGGCGTGTACAGGTGCTGGTAGCGGGGATCGGAGAGCAGGGCCAGGCTCATCTTCTTGTGCAGCAGCTTGGCCCGGAATGTGTTGACGACGCAGACCGCACCCGCCAGATAGGCGTCACGCAGCGCGCGCGTCTCGTCGGCGCGTGCGAGCAGCTCGCTGGTGAGCACGCGCCGGTAGACCAGGTTGACCGCGGCGCCGCCGGCATGTAAGCGGCCTTTCGAGTCGACGATCGCGATCACCGGCGTCGAGTCACGGCCCCACTGCCGGAAGGCGCGCAGCATGGCGGCCAGCTGGCGCTCGCTGGTTTTCACGAACCGGCCCGGGAACCGGCGGCGGAAGGCGCGCATCACCGGCAGCCCGGCGAAAACCTCGGCCAGGTTGTCGCCGTAGGCCATGCCGGCCGGCGACTCCGCGTTGTACTCCACGTAACGAACTCGGTCGGCGAAAAAGCTGTCCAGCCGCGCCGACGGCGAGGAGGAGCGGCAGCCGGGGTCGGCCAGCGCCAGCCGCTCCTCTTCGGCATCCAGGTCAAGCTCGGCGCGCAGGCCTTGGTCCTGGAGCAGCGCGCGCTCGAGTGCCTGCAGCGCGCTGTACACGGCCTGCGAGGCGCGCACGGCCTCCTGGTAGCGGCGCTTGCTCAGGATCTGGGGGCGGAGCGCAACCGAGAGCGGGCGCTCGCCGAACGCCAGGCGGCGCGCGGCCTGGCCCTCGCGCAGTCCTTCCAGGGTCGAGGCTGCCAGGCGGTCGTCCGCGAGCAGCTCGTGGTAGGCGGCGACCGCGTCCTTCACTTCGTCGGGATGTGGTTCCACCAGCGGTGCTCGCCGCGCCAGGGTGCTTTGCCGTCGCCGCGTGCGTAGGCGAGAACGAGGTCGGTCATCTTCTCCAGCACCCACTGAAAGTTGTCTTCCTTGATCGAGAAGTTGTCGAAATCGGGGGCCGGGTTCAGGAAGTCGATGGCGTAGAGGACGTCGTCACGCACCGCGAACTCGACGGTGTCCATGTCGTACCCCAAAGCGTCGACGAGGATGCGCGCCTGCTTGATGGACTCATCGCGCAGGGCGCCGGTGGGCGGGTTCGAGATCTGGTAGCGCTCTTCGAAAGGCGCGCGCGGGTTGTAGCGGATGGGGAGGATGTGCTCGCGCCCGATGCAGATGCAGCGCACGTAGTCCTGCCAGTCGATGAACTCTTGCAGGATCATCGTCTTCAAGCCGCTGGTGTCGTAGGCGGTGACCAGCTGCTCGACGGAGTCGACGATGTGCACGTCCTTCCAGCCTCCCCCGGTGTTCGGCTTGAGCACCGCCGGCAGCCCGGTGTAGGCGACGATGCCTTCCCAGTCCAGCGGATGCTGAAGGTTGCGCAGCGACTTCTCGTGGTCGATGTCGGGGATGTACTCCTTGTTGGGCAGGACCACGGTCTTGGGCACCGCGACGCCGAGCTTGCGCGCCAGTGTGCATTCGAAGAACTTCTCATCCGCCTCCCACCAGAAGGGGTCGTTGATGACGACGGTGCCCATCAGCGCGGAGCTCTTGAGGTGGGCGCGGTAGTAGGGGATCTCGTGCGAGATGCGGTCGACGATGACGGCGTGCGCGGGTTCTTCGAGCTCGGCGGTGCCGCCCAGCACCGCCAGCTCCGCGCTCACGCCCTCGGCCGCGCCACGCTGGTTGACCATGTCGATGAAGGGCAGCGGAAACGTGTTTTCGCGCCCGACCAGGACTCCGACTTTCTTTGCTCCCACCGCCGCCCCCTTATCGATTACTGCGAGAGATAGCGCCTCAGCATGTCCTTCCAGTACGGCCAATCGTGCGCCCAGCCGGGCCACAAATCGAGCTGTACGCTCACGCCCCTTTCTCGCAGCAGTCGCGCCACCTTGATGCTGTCGGCGACATTCGCGTCCTCCTCGCCGGTGGCGATCACCCTGGGATTCATCGCCTGCAGCGGACCCAGGTAGGCCTGGTCGTCGAGGCCGGGCAGGAAGGCCAGCAGGTTCGTGAGGTAGGCGTCCTCGTCCGAGTAGCCGTCCAGCCAGCGGGCGGTGTCGTAGGCACCGCTCAGGCCGACGAAGCCGCGCACCCGCGTGGGGTGACGCACCGCCAGCAGCACCGCGTGCAGGGCTCCGAACGAGGGACCGGCGGCGATCGGCCGCTCCGCGATCCGCGGCATGAGCTCGTCGACGAGGTAGCGCTCGTACTGCAGGTGGCGCTCGAGCCGCTGTCGCGGATGCCGGTCCTTGGCGTACCAGGACTCGCCGTCGACGCTGTCCACGCACCAGACGTGCAGTTGACCCGCATCGACCCGGTCGGCCACAGCGCCCACCAGGCCGAAGTCCTCCCACTGGTAGAAGCGGCCCTGCGAGGTGGGGAGGGCGAGCACGGGCACCCCGGCGCGGCCGAAGCGCAGGACCTCCATGTCGCGCTCCAGCGCCCCGCTCCAGTCCTTCAGGTAGTCGCGCTCCAACGTGGCGCGCTAAGTTTCCACGATCCAGCGGGCCAAACAGTTCGAGCGCCGGCGCTCGTACCTTATGAGGCCCCAAAAACAGTTCCGGCGCCGGCGCTCGGGCAACAACTCAGATGTCTGTTAAGCGCCCGCGCGCCAGACTAGAAGTCGGATGCCCGAGCGCTGGTACAAGGAAGCCGTCATCTACTGCCTGGATGTCGAGACCTTCCAGGACTCCAACGCGGACGGCATCGGCGACCTCCAGGGCCTGATCGTCCGGCTCGACTACCTGGCGCGGCTGGGCGTCACCTGCATCTGGCTCAACCCCATCCACCCCTCGCCGGGCAAGGACGACGGCTACGACATCACGAACTACTACGACGTCCATCCCCGGATCGGCTCCCTGGGCGACTTCGCCGAGCTCGTGCACGAGGCCGGCAATCGCGGCATACGAATCCTGATCGACCTGGTCATCAACCACTCCTCGATCGAGCATCCCTGGTTCCAGTCTTCGCGGAGTGACCCGGATTCGCCCTATCGCGACTGGTACATCTGGTCGCGGGAGGAGCCGCCGACCCGGCGGCAGGGCATGGTATTCCCCGGCCAGCAGTCGGACACCTGGACCTACGACACTCGCGCCAAGGCCTGGTACTTCCACCGCTTCTACGACTTCGAGCCCAGCCTCAACCACTCAAACCGCGAGGTCCAGGTCGAGATGCGCAAGATCATCGGCTTCTGGCTCCAGCTCGGAGTCGGCGGCTTCCGCATGGACGCCGCCCCCTTTGTCATCGAGCAGCCTTCCCCGACCAGCGCCGAAGCCAAGAAGTCGTTCGACATGCTTACGCGGTTCACGGAATACCTGAATTGGCGAAGGGGCGATGCCGTGATCCTGGCGGAAGCCAACGTGGGCAACGACGAGCTGTCCGATTACTTCGGCGATATCGGCGGCTCCGGGAACCGTCTCCACATGCTGTTCGACTTCCGGATGAACTGCAAGCTGATGCTGGCGCTGGCGCGGGAGGACGCGGAGCCCATCGTGGAAACGCTGATGAACACCCCGCGCATCCCGGAAACCGGGCAGTGGGCGACCTTTCTGCGCAACCACGACGAGGTCGACCTCAGCCGGCTCACGCCGAGCGAGCGGCAGGACGTTTTCAACGCCTTCGGGCCTCGGCCGGAGATGCAGCTGTACGGCCGTGGCATCCGCCGTCGCCTGGCGTCCATGCTGGGCGGCGACCGGCGCCGCCTCGAGCTCGCCTACTCGCTCCAGTTCACGTTGCCGGGCACGCCGGTCCTCCGCTACGGGGAGGAGCTGGGCATGGGTGAGGACCTCTCGTTGCCCGAGCGGAACGCCATCCGCACTCCGATGCAGTGGTTCAACGCGCCCAACGGTGGGTTCAGCTCGGCCCGTCCGGAGGATGTGATCCGGCCAGCCGTCAAGCGCGGGAAATATGGCTATCCGAAGGTCAACGTGACCGAACAGCGCCTCGACCCCAACTCGCTTCTGAGCTGGTTCGAGCGCATGATCCGGACCCTGCGGGAGTGTCCGGAGATCGGAACCGGCCAGTGCGAAGTCGTGCAGGCGGCGGTCCCCAGCCACGTCCTGGTGCACCGTTTCGATGCACCGGAGGGCTCCGTCCTGCTCCTCCACAACCTGGGCTCGCGAGCGGTCACGCTCGATCTGGGGCGGCTGCCGCGCACGGGCGCCGACGTGCACGAGATGTTCGCTGACGGCCCCTATCCACCACCTTCTTCCCGCTTGCGGGACCTGCGCCTGAATGGACACGGCTACCGCTGGATAAGGCTCTCGCACAGGGCCGAAGAGTTCTCAGCCCGATCCACGCCCCGCTAGACTGCCCGCGAACGCGCCGGCGACAAGTACATGGCGTTCCTCACACGTTGATTCGGCGGGAGCATGAGCTCCGCGGGGGGTATCCAATTGCATAGGTTCCTGCTCACGATCCACGGCACGACGCGGTCGCTGGAGATGGCGGTCCCCGCCGACACGCCGCTGCACGGGGTGATGGCCAGCATCGTGGAGGCGGTCGAGGAAGCGCCGGCCGCGAGCCCGTCCGACACCGAGCGCTGGCGGCTGGCTCTGGACGACGGCCGCCTCCTGAACCCGCGCGCCTCGCTGGTCGAGTCCGGCGTGCACGAGGGCACCGAGCTCCACCTCCGCCTCTTCGAGGCCGAGGAAACAGCTCCCGAGCCACCGCCGCAGGTGCCCGTGCACCCGCTGATGCCCCAGCCGATCCCGCTGGGGGAGCGGCTGAAGGCCGCTGCCGGCGCGCTGGTGGCGGGCGATTCGCCGCCCGAGCAAGGCGCCCCCGGCAGCCCGCGCCGGCTGGCCGTGCCCAAGCACCTCTCGCCCCTGGAGCGCGCCCAAGCCGCCTGGGCGGCGGGGGACTACCAGCACCGGCTGGAGCAGGTGATCGCGGCTCCGCGCCTCAGCCACTGCGTGACCATCGCCGTGGCCTCGCCCAAGGGCGGGGTGGGCAAGACCACGACCTCGATCATGCTGGGAACCCTGCTGGCCATGGTCCGCAGCGACCGGGTCGTCGCTGTCGACACCAACCCCGACCACGGGACCCTCGGGCGCAGCCTGGCGCCGGAGCACGAGATCTTCGTCGACGACCTGCTGTCCGTGGTCGACCAGCCAGCGCTCACGGTGACCATGCTCGACCGCTTCCTGGCCCGCGCCCCGCACGGCATGCTGGTGCTCCCCGCGCCCACCGAGCCCGAGCGCATGGACCAGCTCGACGGTGAGGCTTACGCGCGCGTCATCCACCGCCTGCAGGAGATGGTGAACATCCTGGTCCTGGACTGCGGGGCCGGCATGCGCGACCCGGTCACCCGGACCGCCCTGGAGAGCGCCGACCAGGTCGTGCTCGTCTCCGACGCCGACCCGGCCACCGCCAGCCTGGTGGCGGACGTGGCCCGGCGGCTGCCTGCCGAGGCCTCCTACGCGATGGTGGTCAACAAGCTGCCGCGGCACGGCTCCCGGCTCAACCTCGAACACCTCAGCGAGGACGTGCCCAGCGCCCGCGGCCTGGTACAGATCGAGGCCGACGGCGAGGCTGCGGCGCGTGTCAGCCTGGGTGACTTCACCTGGGAGGACTCGCCGTCGGAGTGGCGGCTGGCGGTCCGCCAGCTGGCTGCCTTCCTGGCCGCCGATTGGGAGGCGCTCGGCCGGACCGCCTAGACCGAAATCAGGGCACGCGGGCTCGCTCACGCCAGCGGACATCCTGGTGCGAGGCGGCGGCGAGCACGGATTCCAGCGCGTCCATGGCGTCCCAGGCGTCGGCGTAGCGCAGGTACAGAGGCGTGATCCCGAAGCGCAGGATGTCGGGCGGCCGAAAGTCGGTGACCACGCCGCGCTCCCCCAGGGCGCGCGAGAGGCCGTAGCCCTCGGGGTGGCGCACGCTCACTTGGGATCCGCGCTCGGCCGCGGACCGCGGCGAGGCCACCTCCAGGCCCAGCCTGTCCAGGCGGCCCATCAGCATCTCGGCGATCGCCACCGATTTCTTGCGGACGTCGTTGATGGAGACGCCCTCCCAGGCGTCCAGGGCGGCAGCCACCCCGGCCAGCCCGATGATGCCGGGGGTGCCCGAGAGAAAGCGCGCGATGCCGGCGGCGGGCCGGAATTCGGGCGAGAACGCAAAGGGCTCGGCGTGGCCGAACCAGCCGCGCACCGCGTTGGCGAGCAGCGGCTGCCAGCGCTCGGCCACATAGAGGAAGGCGGGCGCGCCGGGGCCGCAGTTGAGGAACTTGTACGTGCAGCCGACCGCCATGTCGACATCCCAGGCGTCGAGCTCGACCGGCACCGCGCCCGCGCTGTGGGACAGGTCCCAACAGACCAGGGCGCCGGCGGCGTGCGCCTCTTGTGTGCGGCCCGGCATGTCGAGCATGCGGCCGGTGCGGTAATCGACATGAGAGAGGGTGAGCACGGCCGTGGTGGCGTCCAGGTGCTCAGCAACCTGGCCACCGCCCAACTCGGCGACGCCCTCGGCGATGTAGAGATCCGTCGGGAAGTTGTCCCGGGTCGTGGCGATGCGCCGGCGGCCTGAGTCGCGGCCCCAGGCGAGCGCCGCCGCCAGCAGCTTGAACAGGTTGACCGAGGTCGAGTCGGTGACCGCGACCTGGCCGGGAGCGGCGCCGACCAGCGTGCCGATGCGGTCGCCCAGCCGGAAGGGCTGGTCGAGCCAGCCCGCCTGGTTCCAGGAGCCGATCAGGCCGCCTCGCCACTCGTCGCGCGCGACGCGCTCGAGCGCGTCCTGCACACCCGCGGCCGGCGGGCCCAAAGAGTTGCCGTCCAGGTAGATCCGCGCCCCGTCCAGGTGGAAGCGTGCGCGCACGTGCGCGAGGGGATCGGCCGCATCGGCGGCCAGGCACTCGGCCCGGGTCGCAGGTGCCATGCTGAAACCCTAATGCCGGTTCCGTCCGCCCTGGTCGGCTTCAGCGCCGAGCGTGAGTGCGACCTCGACGCCCGCTGGGCCATGGCCTACGCGGCCGCGCTGGGCGAGTCTGCGGCGACCTATTACGACACGTCCGCGGGCCCGCTGCCAGTGCACCCGCTGCTGACCGCCGGGGTGGAGTGGCCGCTGCTCCTGGAGGCGGACGCGGCGGCCGGCCTGAGCGACGATGAGCGCCGGCGCGGCGTCCACTCCTCCCACCAGGTCATGCTGCCGGCGCCGCTGTTGACGCAGGGGCCGATCAAGCTGCGCGCCACCGTGGACGGCGTGACGCGGCTGCGTCCGGGTGCGCACCTGGTCACCCGCTTCCAGGCCTGCGACGCCGAAGGCCGTGAGCTGTGGACCACCCTCCACGCGTCCATCTTCCGGGGCGTCGAGGTGGAGGGCGAGGACCGGCCGCCGCCCCAGGATCCGTCGGTCCTTCCGGATCTGGCGGCAGGTCGGGGAGGCGCCGCCGAGGGCGAGGTTGCGCTGCCGGTGGGCGCGGCCCACGTCTACACCGAGTGCGCGCGGATTTGGAACCCGATCCACACGGACGTCGCGGTCGCTCAGGCGGCCGGGCTGCCGGGCCCGATCCTGCACGGAACCCACACCATCGCACTGGCACTCAGCCGTGTGCTGGAGCTGGTGGACGCCGAGCCGGCGCGAGTGCGGCGCATCGCCTGCCGGCTGCAGGCGCCGGTGCTGATGCCGTCACGGATCCGGGTGCGGGCTTGGGCGGGTGATCCCGTCCGCTTCGAGGTAGCTGTAGGGGATGGTGCACTCGCGCTCAGCCGGGGCGTCGTCGAGCTGGAAAAGAAGTGACCCCGACGGATCGCCTCTCCGGCTCCAGCGACTGCCTTGCGGCTACCGCCGGCTCCTTTGAACGTGTCCCTCGGGGCCGACGCGAACGTTAACGGGGGGAGCCGCCCCGGCGCAAGTACAGAATTTCCGGGGTCGCCAGGCAACTCAGTGTTGCCGCCTAAATCCTTATAGGATCGCCATCACGTTAGGTGTAGACTGTTCGCACCGTGAAGCTGATGGTCGTGATCGCGGTGCTGCTGGTCACGGCCTGCTCCGCACCTCTGCAAGGCCGCCTCGGTTCGGTGAGCGCCTCGCAGATGAACTGCGCCGACCTCTTCGCCTCGGCGATGGTCAGCCAGAGCCGGGTGGCCGGCACCTGGACCTGCCTCAGCCCCGGCGTCCAGGCCCAGTTCCAGGACATCGGGCTGAAGGGCGACGACGGGGTGGCGCAGCTGGCCAGCAAGGACCCGGTCTTCACGCAGAAGCGGTTCCTGGGGCGGCTGGCGGACGGCGGCTACGTGTACTCGCTGAGCGGCAAGGGGTCGGCGTCGGTGCTGATCGTCTGGCTCGACGGCCAGGGACACGTGGCCGACCTCCAGACCGGAGGCCGCGAGCACCCTTAGCATCCCGGGCGTGAGCCAGGAGCCTCCGCCGCAGCTGCCGCCCCAGCCTGCCCAACCCCAACCCTCCCCGTGGCGGAGGGGGCGCGTCTATCGCACTCGGTCGCTTTGGTTCCCGATCGCCCTGGTGGTGGTCGGGGTGCTGGCGCTGCTGAACCAGTTCGGGCTGCTCTGGTGGATGCGCTGGGACCTGCTCTGGCCGCTGGTTCTGATCGCGATCGGGGTGGCGCTGATCATTCGCCGCTGGCGGTGAACCGCTACCGCTTCCTGACCTTCCCGATCCTCCTGATCGGGTTGGGGCTGGTCGCACTTCTCGTCAACCTGGGCGCGCTCAGCTGGGGTCAGGTCGCGCGCGTCTTCGACCTGTGGCCGCTGCTCCTGATCGTGATCGGCGTCGAACTCATCCTGCGCCGGGCCGCGGCGCCCGGGGTCGCGACCGGCCTGGGCGCGGCGGTCGCCAGCCTGGCCGTGGTGGCGGCCATCGCCTACGTGTCGGCGGGGCCGGCGGTGCCGAGTGGCGAGCACAGCGGCAGCGCTGCCGCCCCTCTGGCCGGCGCCGAGTCCGGCCAGGTCGCCCTGGACGGCGGTGGCGTGCGCTTCAGCGCGCATCTGGCCGACACCGGTGGCGACCTCTATAGGGCCGGCTTTCGCAACCCCAACGGGGACGACCCGGCCTTCGCCGGCGGCAGTGGCAACGTCACCATCCGATACGGCAGTGGGCGGGGCCTGTTCGGTTCGCTGGGCCAGCGCTCGCTGGACCTGACCCTTAACAGCGCCCTCCCCTGGACCTTGAAGCTGGACGGCGGCGGATACGCCGCCGACATCGATTTCCGTCAAGGGCGGCTCCAGGGACTGTCGCTGAGCGGCGGCGGCATCAGCCTGAACGCGCACCTGCCGCCACCCCAGGGCACCGTGCGGATCGCGATCTCCGGCGGCGGTGTCAACGCCGACCTCCACCGGCCGGCCGGGGTGGCGGCGCGGGTGACGGCAAGCGGTGGCGGGAGCGCAATCGATGGCGACGGCAATCACCAGAGCGCCCTCGCCGGGGCCACCGTGTGGACCTCCCCCGAGTTCGCCGCCGCTAGCGACCGCTACGACGTCACGGTCAGCGGCGGCGGAAACCACGTGAGCATCGACAGCTCGGGCTGAGCCTCAGCTGCCGGGCGCGACGAAGAGCCCCGAGCCCCAGGTCAGTCGAACCTCCTTGACGCGCAGGCGGAGCAGCCCGGCCGCGACCTGGGTCGGCGCCAGCGCCTGCACCAGGCGGCCCGGGTTGTTGGGGTCGTCCTGCCAGCTGCCGCCGGCCCAAGCCTGAGCCGACCAGTCCCAGACCTCGACCTTCGAGTACTGGAACTTGTCGAAGCCAACCTGGAGCCGAGATGGAGACTGCGCGGGCAGCTCGATGTCGTAGATGTCGGAGAAGCCGGCCGGGCGCTGGCCGCTGACGCCGGCCAGGTGGATCGCGGTGAAGCGACCGAGGTCGGAATCGGCCGCCTCCATGCTGACCGGCAGCTGCCAGACCGCGGTGGCCGAGCGGGACGGGACAGAGCCGTCGACGTCCAGCGCTCCGGGCAGGGGGTCCGTGAAGCCGACCAGGAAGGGATGGGTGCCCTGGCTGACCGCGGTGATGCCGACCGCTCGCGCGATGCGCGTCATCGCGTCCGGCGGCGCGTTGGTGCCGAAGACGGGCGCATTGGGGTTGCCCTCGAGATTGGCGGGGGTCGAGTCGACGTTGGCGGCTCCGCCCGGCGGGATCAGGCTGGCCAGCGCCGTCCGCTGCAGGCTGCCGCCCGAGATCGTGTAGAGCGCGATCCCGTGGACAGGCTGCTTGCCGGTGTTCAGGATCCGGCCCACCACGTGGCCGCCCTGGTAGGCGAGGTGCGCTTCCACTCCGACCGGCGAGCGTCCGGCGGTGGCGGTGCCCAGGATGCGCACGCTGCCGTAGACGACGCCCTTCTCCAGGACGACCGCACGCTGGATGGGAACCACGTGCTCCTGCGCTTGCGGCAAGCCTGAGAGAGCGACGGAGCTGTCCGAGAGGTCGAAGGTGAGCGGGGCAGCCAGCCCCGGCTTGACCATCTCCAGCTCATGGTCACCGCGGCTCCGGAACACCACCTGGTGGTAGTCCACCTCGGCGGCAGCTCCGTTGGGAGCCAGGTGGAGGACCTGCAGCTCTTCGTCCTGGATGCCGCCCTGGATGTCGGTGCCCACCCAGTAGAAGGCGCCCGTGAACACCGCGGCCAGCGCGGGCGCGGTCAGCCAGAAGAGGTCCGGCCGGCCCATCCGCCGGCGCAGGAACAGGTAGTTCACCGGAGCCACCAGGAGCAGGTAGAGCAGCAGCAGAGGCCCGACCAGCCAGGGCGAGGGCAGCGCCGCGCCGCGCAGCGTGGGCAGCGCCTGCGCCACCGTGGCGTCCACGCCGGGCAGGGTGCGAGTGGTGGGCATGGCGCCGGGGGAGTGGTCGAGCGTCCGCCCGAGCGCCTCGATCCAGGCCGGGACCGCGAGCTGGGACCCCGCGACCGGCGCGGCGGCCGGGTCGAAGGTCAGCGCGCTGATCAGGCCCCCGCCGTAGTGGCCCTCGAGCAGCAGGGGCCGGCCGGAGGGATCACTGAGGACGGCGCGGGCGCCCGGCTGCAGGTCGCCGGTGACGATCGGCGCCTGCAGGTCGTCGTTCCGGCCGGCCAGCGCCGACACGGCCGCCAGCGAGCTCACGTCCGTGCCCGTGGCGTGCAGCTGCGAGAGCTCCGGCGGCAGGCCGAGCAGCGTGCGCCGCCAATCCGAGCCGCCGGCCACCACCAGGCTGCCGCCCTGGCCTACGAAGTCGCGCAGCGCGGTGCGCTGGGCTTCCGACAGCTGGAGCGTCGGGTACTGGTCGATGATCACCGCCACGTAGCCGGCCAGGCCGGCGGCGGTGGTCGGGAAGCTCTTCAGATCCTGGTACTCGGTGACCCGCAGCAGCCAGTCGTCGAAGCGGACCGACTGGACCTGGTCGATCGGCACGGAGGAGGTGCTGAACACCGCGACCGGGACGTACAGGGAGCGGTCGACGGTTACCGGCTCCCCGACCAGCGACCCCTCGGGGTCCTGGGCGGCGGCGACCTGCGTGTAGCGGTCGGGCGCCGTGATGACGCGCGTCAGGACCTGCCGCGCGGGCACCACCACGTGGATCTCGTAGCCGGCATCGGGGGCCTCGGCGGGCAGGCGCGGGATCTGATTGGGCACCTTGGGCTGCGTCACCGCGGGCGGCGGCGTCGGCTGGCCGCCGCTGCCCAGCAGCGGATCGGCGCGGTTCAGCAGCACCACCTCGCCGCTGAAGTCCACGTCGCCGGCGTTCTTGATGGTGACCACGTAGCGCACCCAGGACCCGCTGCCGGTCTGGACGGCGCTCAGCGCCAGCTCGGCGGGGACGGTCTCGGAGGTGGAGCGCGCGGGGCCGCCGGCCGCGTACCAGACGGCGCCGAGGACGGCTACGGCCACCACCCCGAGGACCAGGATGGCCCGGTTGCCCATGGTGCCTCGAACGCTACACCAGCGTCAGCCGGGTGGCTCCCCCCACTCGGTGCTGCCCAGGCTGACCGCAAGGTGCGTCATGGACTCGCCCGCGGCGGCGCCGTGCCAGTGCTCCACCCCGCCGGGGACGGTGACCACGTCACCGGCGCGGAGCGCGCTCTCCGGCTGCCCGCGCACCTGGGTGCGGCCGGCGCCCTCGACCACGTGCAGGATCTGCCCACCCGCGTGCGCGTGCCAGTGGGTACGGGCTCCGTCTTTGAAGCCCACCAGGTACACGCGGACGGGGTGGGCTTCATCGGTCTCGTTGACGACAAGCTGGGTGACCGCGCCCGTGAAGTGCGCGCGATCCGCTTCGCGGCCCTGGCCGGCGGCCTCCTGGCGGCTCCATCTCTTCATGCAGTCCATGATGAATCCGATGGCCAGCAGGACCCAGAAACGAACCCGGCGGGCCGTGCGCAAGGCCGGCCGCGAGGCCAAGGATGCCGTCAGCAACCCGATCCTGGAGTTCGGCGAGCGGTACGGGTACGTGGTGCGCGGGTTCCTGTACGGGGCCATGGGCGTGATCGCGCTGCTGCTGGCGCTGGGGCGCGTCTCCCACGCGGCCGACCAGAAGGGCGCCCTGCACTACTTCGTGAACAACTCGTTGGGTTCGCTGATCCTGGGCTTGGTGGCCGTCGGCCTGGTGCCCTATTCGGTGTGGGGATTCGTGCGGGCGGTGTACGACCCGCTGGGGCGAGGCAAGGAGCCCCCGGCGCTGGTCGCGCGGTTGGGCTTCCTGTGGAGCGGCCTCGCCTATGCCGCACTGCTGCTGGCGGTGGTCCAGGTGCTGCTGGGAGCCCGGGACGCGCTCGAGCACGACTCGGTGGAGGGCATCGTGGGCCGGGTGCTGGCAGAGCCGATGGGACGCGTGGCCACCGGGGTGGCGGGGGTGGTGGCGATCGCCGCCGGTCTGGGCCAGTTCGTGGACGCCTGGCGCGCGGGTTTTGCGCGGGACCTGAAGAAGGGGGCGATGACGAAGGAGGAGTACGCCACGGCCATCTTCCTGGGACGCATGGGCATGGTCAGCCGCGGCGTCATCTTCACGATGACAGGCTGGTTCATCCTGTCCGCGGCCTGGCTGGACGAGCCCAGCCGCGCTCGGGGCTTCGGTGCCGCCTTCGACGCGCTGCTGAAGGAGCCCTTCGGGCATTTCCTGGTCTTCTTGGTGGGGCTGGGCCTGATGGCGCTGGCCGTCCACTCCTTCGCCTACGCCCGCTGGGTGCGCACCCTGTCCGAGAAGCCCCGCCGCAAGTAGGCCGAGCGCCGGCGCCGGAACTGTTTTCGGGCCGCAAAAGCGTTCCGCCGCCGGCGCTCGGCGGCTTGCCAACCCCTTCAGGCGGTGGCGACGGGGCGGCGGCGGTCGCGCCAGCGCGACCAGACGACGTCGGGGGAGGGCAGCCAGCGCTCCGGGAGCCAGAGCACGAAGGCCGACCAGCCCAGGCCCAGCAGGAAGCCGCCCAGAACGTCGCTGGGCCAGTGGACGCCGATCCAGACCCGCCCCAGGCAGGCGACCACCACCAGGCACCCGGCCAGCGCCCAGGCCACGCCTCGCAGCCGGGGATGCAGGCGCGGGGTCACGGCCGCGGCCAGCATGAAGGCCAGCCAGGTGAAGAACACCGCGTGGCCCGAGGGATAGGAGTACCCGTTGGCGGGCGTCAGGATGTGCACCAGGTCCGGCGTGGGGCGGTGGCGGCCGATGGTGTCTTTGAAGAGCTGGTCCAGCAGGGAGCCCACGGAGCCGATCAGCATCAGCCATCCCGCGCGCCGCTCCCACAGGAACATCAGCGCGCAGACCACCAGGCCGAGCAGCGTCTGGTAGACGCCCGCCGTGAAGTTGGTCGCGTCCATCAGGTAGGCCAGCGGACCCCACTGGACCGACTGCACCGCCAGCTCGACGGGGACGTCGAAGGGGAGCAGCGGCTGGGTCAGCACGAAGTAGGTGTCGATCCCGAACAGGACCGCGGTCACCCCGGCGACCACGCCCAAGGCCTGCCGAACCGTCATCGGGGCGGCTCCAGCACGGGGTCGGACAGCCGCCGCACCGAGAGCACCAGCGCGGTCCAGCCAACGCCGATCGCCAGCCCCCCGATCACGTCGCTGGGCCAGTGCGTGCCCTCTTCCACGCGGCTGATGCAGACCGTCACCACCACCAAGCACACGACAACCCAGCCCGCCGTGAAAAGCGCCCGGTTCAGAAAACGACGCCCGAGGCAGAGCAGGAGCAGCGAGCACCAGGCGGTGTAGAAGGCGGCGTGGCCGCTGGGATATCCGTAGCCGGGCGTCTGCACCAGCACGTGCACCAGCTGCGCGTCGGGCCGCGGCCGGTGCACGACCGCGCTGGTCCCGGCGTAGATCGCGCCCTCCAGCATGCCGGCGGCCATCAGCAGCCAGCCGCGGCGGTTGAGGATGAAGACCACCACCACCGCTATGGCGGCCATCAGCACCTGCAGATAGCCGCCGAGGAAGGTGAAGAGCTCGAACGTGTCGCCGTAGAGGCCCCAGTCGACGTGCTGCACGGCATGGGTCAGCGGCGGGTCGAAGGGCAGGTATTTGGCGGTCAGGGCCAGCACGGTGTCAGCGGCCACCACCACACCCATGGCCGCCGCGAGCGCCAGCAGCCGAGGCCGGAACGACCTATTGCGTTCCAGGCTCATCCCCGGAGGCCACCCAGCGGCCGCCTCCCTGCTGCGCGACCAGCTCGTCGGCGGCGCCCGGACCCCAGGATCCGCGCACGTAGGTTTCCGGGTGCCCGGAGGCCTCCCAGGCCTTGATCAGGGGATCCACGATCTCCCAGGAGCGCTCGATCTCCTTGCCGCCCGGGAACATGGTGTGGCCGCCGGCCAGCACCTCCAGGAGCACGTTCTCGTAGGCGTCCGGCAGCGGGTGCCGGGTGAACGACTTGTATTCCAGCTTCAGGCCCGCGGGCACCATCTCGAAGCGGGTGCCTGGGCGCTTGGCGCCGATCCGCAACAGCACCCCCTCGTCGGGCTGGATGCGCAGGACGATGAGCGTCGGGATCCCGGGCTGGCGCTGGCCGCCGATGCGCAGGTGGGGCGCGTCCCGATAACGCACGACCACCTCGGTCACCGACCGGCCGCCGCGTAGGTCTCGCGGCGGGAGCGCGGGGCCACGCCCTGGGCCTCCAGGTAGCCCTCGTACTGGCCGCGCACGGCCAGCGCTGGGTCGATCGGCTGCACGGCGCGCAGAGCTTCCAGCTTGGCCTTGCGGATGTCGACCGGGTCGAAGGTCGTGGGTGCGTCCATGACCGTCAGCGCCAGCACCTGCAGGACGTGGTTCTGGACCATGTCGCGAACCGCGCCGCTGTGGTCGTAGTAGCCCGCCCGGCTCCCGATGTCGCCCGCTTCGGCGGCCGTGATCTGGATCGAGTGGATCATGGTCCGGTCCCAGTTGGGCTCGAAGAGCGAGTTCGAGAACCGGAAGGCGAGCACGTTCTGGACGGTGTCCTTGGCCAGGTAGTGGTCGATCCGGAAGACCTGGTTCTCGGCGAAGCTCTCCGCCAGCTGCTGGTTCAGCTTGCGGGCGCTCTCCAAGTCGGTCCCGAGCGGCTTCTCCACCACCACCCGCCGCCAGTGGTCGCCCTTGCGGCTCAGGCCCAAGGACGCCAGCGACTGCACGATGGGATCGAAGGCGACCGGCGGCGTGGCCAGGTAGAAGACGACCGGTCCGTCGTCGCCGATCTCCTGGCGCAGAGAGGCGTAGGTATCAGGTGCGTCGTAGTCGAGGCGGTACCAGAGCGCGCTATCGGCCAGCGCGCGGTCGCCGGTGGCGTCGGCGACCAGGTTCTGCCAGCCGCCGTCGGGCTGGTCGGAGCGTCCGGCCCCGATCAGGCGCAGGCGCTCCCCGGTCGCTGCCACACCGCGCAGCGCGGGCAGGATCTTGTTGCGCGTGAGGTCGCCCGAAGCTCCGAAGATCACGATGTCCGTCGGCCCAGAAGCGCGCGGCACTGTCCATATGATGCGTGGCATGGCTGTGGTGGGGAGCCCGCGTCGGCGGCTGGAAGGGCGCGCCAAGGTGACCGGCGCGGTGGCCTTCACGGCCGACCTGCCGATCGCGGGCGCCGCCCACGCCCGGCTGGTCCTCAGCCCCTACCCGGCGGCGCGCATCACCGGCTATGACCTGGACGGCGCGCGCGCCATTCCGGGCGTGCTCGCGGTGGTCACCGGCGCCGACCTGCCCGAGCTGCCAGGGGTGCCCGGCGCCGACCTGCCACTGGCGCGAGGCCGGGTCTTCTTCGCCGGGCAGCCGGTGGTGGCGGTGGTCGGCGAGACCGAGGCGGCCGCCGCGGACGGGGCCGCCCAGATCCAGGTCGACTACGAGGCCCTGCCGGCGGTCTTCGACCCCTTGGAAGCCGTGGCCGAGGGGGCGCCCAGGGTCCTGGGCGAGAGCGAGATGGGCCTCGACGACGCCGGCGCTCACGGCACCAACGTGGCGGTCGCCGAGGTCGCCGACCGCCACCACAACGTCAGCGGGCAGGTGTTCTTCAAGCAGGGCGACATCGACGCGGCACTGGCCGGCTCGGCACAGGTGGTGAAGGGACGGTGGACGCTGGCCTCGGTGCACCAGGGCTTCCTGGAGACCCACGTCAGCGCGGCCCGCTCGGAGCCCGACGGCACGCTCACGATCTGGACCAGCACCCAGGGCGGCTTCTTCACGCGCAAGGAGACGGCGCGCGTCCTGGGGCTCCCCCTCAGCCGGATCCGGGTGGTCGCGATGCCGGTGGGTGGCGGCTTCGGCGGCAAGATCTGCCTGCTGGAGCCGCTGGTGGGGGCGCTGGCGCGGCTCACCGGCCGCGCCGTGCGCTGCCAGCTGACGCGCCACGAGGAGTTCCTGATGGGACGCGCCGCGCCGGGCGCCGTCGTCGACCTGGAGCTGGGCGCCGATGCGGAGGGGCGTCTGACCGGGCTTCGCTCCAAGGTCTGGTTCGACAACGGCGCGGGCGCGGGCGGCCTGGCCGGCCTGGCCGGCCTCATGCTCTGCGGCGCCTACCGGCTGGCGGCTTACGACTTCGCGGGCTACGACGTGGCCACCACCAAGACGCCGGTCGGCGCCTACCGGGCGCCGGGGGCGCCCCAGGCCTTCTTCGGGCTGGAGTGCGCCGTCGACGAGCTGGCTGAGCGCCTGGGCCAGGACCCGATCGAGTTCCGCCTGCGCAACGCCGCCCGAGAGGGCGATCCCCGCCCTGACGGGACGGCCTGGCCGCGGGTCGGGCTGGTCGAGTGCCTGGAAAGCGCGCGCCGGCATCCGCTCTACGGCCAGGCCAACGTGGGCGTGGCGGTCGGGGCCTGGGGCGGCGGCCGCGAGCCGGCGGCGGCCGCCTGCCGGGTCGAGCCCGACGGCACCCTGGCGTTACACGTCGGCTACGTCGACATCAGCGGCACCGACACCACCATGGCCATGATCGCGGCGGACGCGTTCGGCGTGCCGCTGGAGAAAGTGCGCGTGGAGACCAGCGACACCAGCACCGCGCCCTACGCGGGCATGGCCGGCGGCTCCAAGACCGTCTACACGGTGGGTCCGGCCGTCCAGCAGGCCGCCGTGGAAGCCCGCAGGCAGCTGCTCGAGATCGCGGGTGCCGAGCTGGAGGCGGCGCCAGAGGACCTGGTGATCGAGGACGGCCACGTCCAGGTCAGCGGGGTGCCCAGCCGGCGCCTGGAGGTCGGCCACCTGGCCGGCCTGGCCGCGCAGTTCGGCGGCAAGTACCCGCCGGTCCTGGGCCAGGGCCGGGCCGCGGTCACCCAGCAGTCGCCGATGTTCACGGTGCACCTCTGCCAGGTGGAGGCCGATCCGGATACCGGCAGCTGGCGGGTCAAGGCCTACGCCGCCATCCAGGACGTGGGCAGGGCCATCAACCCGCCCGAGGTGGTGGGCCAGGTCCATGGCGGCGTCCTCCAGAGCCTGGGCCGCGCACTGGGCGAGGCCATGGACTACGAGGAGGGCGTCCTGCGCTCGGCCAGCTTCCTGGACTACGAGCTGCCGGCCATCGACCAGGCGCCGGAGATCGCGGTCGAGCTGATCGAGATCCCCTCGCCCTACGGACCGTACGGCGCCAAGGGCGTCGGCGAACCCCCGGCGGTGCCCGGTCCCGCGGCCGCCGCCAACGCGCTGCGACGGGCGACCGGCTGGCGTCCGCAAAACCTGCCGGTGAGCTGGGAGCAGCTCACTCGAGAAGCCAGGAGGCCGGCTCCCGTGGCCACCTGATGGACCCGGCCCAGCTCGTTCTCGACAGCCTCTCCGACGCGGTGGTGGTCGCATCGGGGGAGGGCCTGGTGAGCGGCTGGCTGGGCGGAGCCGAGCCGCTGCTCGGCTATAGCGCCGAGGAGGCGATCGGGCGGCCGGTGAGCTTCCTGTTCGCGCGCAGCCCCGAACGCGACCTCGAAGAGCTGGCCAGCCTGGGTGGCGCGCCCGGCATCGACATCCTGACCCGCGTCCGCCACCGGTCAGGGCGCGAGTTCCCGGCCGCCATCTCGGTGCGGCCGATGACCGGCGGCGCGGGCACGGTGGCCCTGTTCCGGCCGATGGGCCAGCGCCGGGCCGATCCGGAGTGGGACCGGGTCCTCGGTCGGCTGCTCCGAGAGCTGATCGAGCTGGCCGGCGCCGACCGGGCGGTCCTCGACCGGACCGACGCCCTGGCCCGGGTCCTGGTCGAGCAGGGCCGCCGGATCGTGCCCGGCACGGAGTGCCTGATGAGCCTGGTCCCCCACGACCTCCAGGACTCTTTCCAGATCATCGCCGGCGCCGGCCCCTGGGCCGAGGGTCTGGTGGGCGGTCAGTGGCCGCGGGCGGGAACGATCGCCGGCCAATCCATGGACCGGCGGCGGCCGATCGAGACGGTGCGCTTGATCGAGCGCTCGGCGCTGCGCACGCGCCTGGAGGCGGGCGGCATCCACACCGGCCGGCTGATCCCGCTGCTCACCCGGGAGCCGCTGCCGGACGGGCGCTGGGCGCTGGGAGTGTTCGGCTTCTACCGCCGCGAGATCGCCTACTTCACGCCCTACCAGCGGCGGCTGATGAACGAGTTCGTGCGCCTGGCCAGCCTCACCCTCCAGCGCACCGAGCTGATCGCGGCCACGGCCCGGGCCGCCGGGCGCCTGCAGGTGGGTGTGGAGGCCGCCTACGACCTTGCCAGCACCCTGGCCCCGGCGCAGGTGGCCCGGGCGCTGATCGACCGCGCGCTCGCCGCCAGCGGGGCCGACCGGGTGACGGCGTTGCGCCTGGACGGTGACCTGGTGACGGTCGTGGAATCCGTGGACCTGGGCGGCAACTCGCTCCCGGTCGGGCACCAATACCAGGTGGACGACTGGCGGGACAGCTCGCCCCAGCACCGGCCGCTGATCCGGCTGGCCCTGGAGACGGGCGAGTTCCAGCATGCGCCCGGGCACACCATCCGGGGCCTCCCCGAAGAGCTCGCCCGCCCCATCTCCGAGATCCGCCACACGCTGGTGCTCCCCCTGGGCACCGCCCGGCCGCCGGTGGCGCTGGTGTTCGGCCGGCGGGGGGAGATGCCCTTCACCGAGGAGGACCTGGCGAGCTTGCGCACGCTCGGGAACATGGCCGCGCTGGCCCTGCGCAACGCCTGGCTTTACGGCGAGGTCGAGGAAGCCGCGCGCGTCAAGACCGACTTCTTGAACCTGGCCGCCCACGAGCTGCGCACTCCGCTGACCGTCGTGCGCGGCTACCTGTCGATGCTCCGGGAAGGCAGCTTCGGCCCGGTTCCCGAGCGCTGGGAGCCCGCGCTGCAAATCTTGATGGCCAAGAGCGACGAGCTCGGGCACCTGGTGGAGGACCTGCTCCTGGCCGCGCGCCTGGACACCGGTCAGGTGCCCAGCCTGGCGGCGCCGGTCGACCTCAACCAGCTGGTCGCCGCGGCTGTCGACCGCGCCCGGCCCCGGGCGCGCAGCCTGGCTGTGGACCTGCGCTTCGAGGGCGCCCGGCGCCCGCTGGTGGTCTCCGGCGACCCCGCGCACCTCGCGCGCATCCTGGATGCGCTGCTCAGCAACGCGCTCACCTTTGCCGGCGAGCAACGCTGGGCCCGCGCCCGGGTGCGTCCGGCCACGGGCGGGCTGGCCCGCGTGGAGGTCGAAGATCGCGGCCTGGGCGTGGCGCCCGCCGTCGCCGGGCACATCTTCGAGCGCTTCTACCGGGCTCGCCAGGAACCCGCCGAAGCCGGGACCGGCCTCGGTCTCTACATCGGCCGGCAGCTGGCCACGAGGATGGGCGCCGAGCTCAAGCTGGAGCGCTCGCAGCCGGGCGAGGGCAGCCTCTTCGTCCTTGCCATGCCGGAAGTGGAGGCCAGGCCCAGTGATTGAGCTGGATGCCGTTGCCGAAGCGCTGGCGGACGGGGCGGCGCTGATCGGTTCCGACGGGGTGATCCGCTGGAGCAGCGCCCGCCTGGGCAGCCTGGCCGGCCGCCGCGTGGAGACCATCTGGCCCGGGCTGGACCTGCGCGAGGGCGAGCAGCGCGTGACCCTGCGCGGCGACCTACCGGCAAGCCTCACGCTGCGGCGGGCGGGGGGCGGCTGGGCGCTGGTGGCGCGCGAGCTGGCGGCCTGGGAGGGCGAGCCGCGCGCCCGGCCGGGCGCCCGGCAGCCGGACGTCGACCGGGTGCTGGGCACCATCTTCCGGAACGCGCTGCGCGCCTCCGGCGACGAGCTGGAGACCGAGGAGAGGCTGCACGAGGTGGCGCGCGTGCTGGCCGCCGAGGGCGGCCGGCTGATCCGCGACGCCGACTGCGTGATCGCGCTGGTCGAGTCCGGGCGCCCGGGGGTGATCCACGTCGCCGGCGCCGCCGGGCCCTGGGCCTCGACCCTGCTCGGCCGCCACCTGCCGCTGGCCGGCAGCTTCGTCCAGCGTTCGATGGCAGCCCAGCGCGCGATCGAAACCACGCACGCCCAGGAGGAGACCGTCAACCGCGACCTCCTGGTCGGCGGTGACATCCGAAGCATGCGCCTGGTGCCGGTGATCGCCTCCCAGAGGCTGCCCGACGGGCGCACCGCCCTGGGCACGATCGGCTTCTACAGCCGGAGCGCAAGGCCTTTCACACCGCGCCAGCGGACACTGATCGACGGCTTCGCCAGCCTGGTCGGCCTGTCGCTGCAGCGGGCGGCGCTCCTGCACGCCGTGCGCCAGACCGCGCGCCGCCTGGAGGCGGCGATCCAGCTGGCCGCGGACATCTCGGCCACCCTCGACGAGCGGGAGGTCGTGCGCCGGATGCTCGACCGGCTGCTGGAGACGGTGGCGGCGGAGCGCGCGGCGCTCATGCGCATCGACGGCGAGGAGACCGTGGTCGAGGACTCGCGCGACGTGCTGGGGCTCCCCGACGTGATCGGGTTCCGGCAGCCCGTCGCCATGCAGCCGTTGATGACAGAGGCGTTGGCGGGCCAGCGGCCGGTGGTCGGCGGCGCCTACGACCGCAGCATCCTGCCGCCCCAGCTGCAGCGGGCGCTCTCCGGCGTCCGCCACACGCTGACAGTGCCATTGGTGCTGGGCGGCCAGGTGATCGCCGTCGTCGTGCTGAGCCGGCGCCGGGACGTCGTGTTCGGCGAGGACGAGGTGGCGACAGTGCAGCTGGTCGGCAACCTGGCCGCGCTTGCGCTGCGCAACAGCTGGCTCTATGCGGAGGCGCGGGCCGCGTCTCGGATCAAGAGTGACTTCCTGAACATGGCCGCACACGAGCTGCGCACGCCGCTGACCGTGGTCACCGGCTACATGTCGCTCCTGCGAGAGGGCAGCTTCGGGCCGGCGCCCCCCGACTGGCGGCATCCGGTGGAGACGCTGGATGCCAAGGCCGCCGAGCTGGCGCGGCTGGTCGAGGACCTGCTGCTGGCGGCCAGGCTCGACACCGGCGGGCTGCCGGTGCACAGGGAAAGGCTGGACCTGGCGGCCGCGGCGCGGGCGGCGGTGGCGAGGGCCCAGGCTCGTGCCGCGCTGCTCGGCGCCGACCTGGCTTTCGAGGGCGCGGCCGAGCTGCCGGTCGAGGCCGACCATGACTACCTGGATCGCATCCTCGACAACCTGATCAACAACGCCCTCACCTACAGCCGGGGCACCGCCTGGGTGCGGGTGCGGGTCGTCGAGCGGCCGGACGGCCCGGCGGTCGAGGTCGAGGACCGCGGCCGGGGCATCCCGGCGGCGCAGGCGGACCACATCTTCGAGCGCTTCTACCGCATCGACCAGGCCGGCTCGCCGCAGCAGCCGGGCACCGGTTTGGGTCTCTACATCAGCCGCGAGCTGGCGCTGCGCCAGGAGGCGCGGCTCTGGCTCGACTGGTCGCAGCCGGGGGAGGGCACACGCTTCGTGCTCGGGTTCCCGGAGGCCTCGTCCTGATGCGGGCGGTGGTCGCGGCGCGCCAGGGCGGACCCGAGGTGCTGGAGGTCCAGGAAATCCCTGAGCCGGTCCCCGTCGAGGGTCAGGTCCTGATCCGGGTCCAGAGCGCCGGCGTCAACTTCGCCGACACCCTCTCCACGCGCGGCCTGTACGCGGCGTCGCCACCGCCGCCGTTCGTGCCCGGGCTGGAGGTGGCCGGAACCGAGGTGGAGAGCGGGCGGCCCGTGCTCGCCATCCTGGCCTCCGGCGGCTATGCCGAACTCGCCGCGGCTGATCCGCGGCTGGTGATGCCCGCGGAAGGTCTCGACCTGGCCGAGGCCGGTGGCTACCTGCTGGTGACGCTGACCGCCTACTACGCCCTGGCCGAGGCCGTGCGCCTGCGGGCGGGCGAATCGGTGCTGGTCACCGCCGGCGCGGGCGGGCTGGGGACCACGGCCATCCAGGTGGCGCGGGCGCTCGGTGCGGGCCGGATCTGTGCGGTGGCCTCGACCGAGGCCAAGCGGCGGTACGCGCTCGAGCACGGCGCCGACGAGGCGATCGGCT
>VBEO01000026.1 GCA_005881825.1 Chloroflexota bacterium
GCCGGCGACCATGGAAGACCGCGTCGTGGTCCAGTTCGACAAGAACGACGTCGAAGATCTGGGCCTGATCAAGATGGACATGCTCGGCCTGCGCACGCTTTCGGTGGTTGCCGAATCACTGGAGATGGTCGAGCGCGAAACCGGAGTCCGCCTCGACCTCGACGCGCTGCCGCTGAACGACCCGGAGGTCTTCGAGATGTGCTCGGAAGCCGACACCATCGGCGTCTTCCAGATCGAGTCGCGAGCCCAGATGATGACGCTGCCGCGCACGCGGCCCAACACCTTCAACGACCTCGTGGTCGAGGTGGCGATCATCCGCCCGGGGCCGATCCAGGGCAACGCCGTGCATCCCTACATCCGCCGCAAGCAGGGCCGGGAACCGGTCACCTACCCGCACCCGCTGCTGGAGCCGATCCTGCGCGACACCCTGGGCGTGATCCTCTACCAGGAGCAGATCATCGAGATCGCGATGGCGGTCGGCGGCATGACGCCGGCGCAGTCGGACGGATTTCGACGCGCCATGACGCGGCACCTGAACCGCGTCGAGATGTCGTCGCTAAAGGAAGGCTTTGTCAAAGGCTGCCTCGCCAACGGCGTGACCATCGAAGTCGCCGAGCAGCTCTTCTCGGCCGTCGAAGGCTTCGCGGCGTTCGGCTTCTGCCGCTCACATGCGGCGGCTTTCGCGCGCACCGCTTACGAGACCGCCTGGTTGAAGCTGAAGCACCCGGCCGCCTTCCTCTGTGGGCTGCTCAACAACCAGCCCATGGGCTTCTATCACCCGAGCGTGCTGGTCGAAGACGCCAAGCGCCACGGCGTGACGGCGCTGCCCGTGCACGTCAACCATTCCGACGTGCGCTGCCTGCCCGAGCCGGGCCGCGCCAACACTTTCCGGCTGGGCTTCAACTACCTGCGCGACCTCGGCGAGGAGGGGCGGCTTGCCATCGTGGAGGAGCGCACGAGGACCGGCGATTACCTCTCTTTCACCGACTTCCTGGAGCGCCTGCGCGGCGCGCCGCTCAACCCGCGCGCGGTCCGCAACCTGGTCATGGTCGGAGCTTTCGAAGGTTTAGGTCAGGTGCGCCGCGAGCTGCTCTGGGACTGGCAGGAGCGCACCCACGGCATAGGCCTGCGCCGCAAACTCCAATCCCAATCCGAGCTGCGGCTACCGGCCCAGGCGCCGGCGCTGCCCGCCCTGACCGAGGTCGAGAAGACGCGCCTCGAGTACCGCATCTCCGAGGTTTCGACCGGCAAGCATCTCGTGCATTTCTGGCGCACCCGCCTGGAGGAGAAGGGCGTGGTCAACAGCCGCGAGGCAATGCGCGTGCGTAGCGGATCACGCGTGCGGGTGGGCGGGCTCGTCATCACACGCCAGGCGCCAGGCACCGCTCAGCGCATCCGCTTCTTCACGCTCGAGGACGAGTTCGGTCACGTCAACCTGACCATCTATCCCGACGTCTACAAGCGCTTCCGGCGCGAGGCGGCGCAGCCGATCCTGGTCGTCGACGGCGTGGTCCAGCGCCAGGACGGCGTGTGGTCGGTGCTGGTGGACAACATCGAAGCGCTCTCCGGCGCGGCCAAAGAGCACTCGCGGTCGCACGATTACAAGTGATGCATGCAGTACTTGCACATCACGGTCGGTCCCGTCGGGATGGGATGCAGCTGCATCGGATCGACTGACATCCGCGTGCCCGCCGGCCGGTCTGCCACTTCAACTTCCAGGCTGCGCGGGCCACTGCCCACCACGCGCCCTTCCCACAGCCGATAGGGCGGCTCCGGATCGTGGACGAGCACTCGCGCGCCGGTGCCGACCGGGGCGGTCGCGATCGATGAGGCCATCGGCGCCCCCGCGCCCTCGGTAGCGCCGGCGGCGATCGCGGCATGGATGGCGCCGACCACGCCCGCGCGGTCTGCTCCCATGTCCTGGAGCACATGCGCGGCAATGCCATCGCCTTCCGTCATCAGCGCGATCAGCAGCTGTGCGGTGCCGACGTGCGGCTGGTCCTCCCGCCGCGACTCCTCGAAGGCCAGCTCGATGACCTTCTTCACGCGTGAGGTGGGGACGATCTGCCGGATCTCGATCGGCTGCGCGCCGCCGAGCATGTCCGAGATGGTCTGGCGCGCCGGTTCCAGCTCAACGCCAAGGGACCGGAGCGCGATCGCCGCAACTCCCCGCCGGGCCCGCAGCAGTCCAAGCAGCAGATGCTCGGTGCCGATGTAGTGGTGGCCCGAGCGCTCCGCCTCCTCCTGCGCGAAGGTCAGCACCTGCTTGGCGGTGTCCGTGAAGCGCTCGAACGGGTACACGGCGGCTCGCGCATAGACTCCCACAGAACATGGCCCGGATCACCGACCTTCTGAAGACCGGCCGCACCTTCTCGTTCGAGTTCTTCCCGCCCCGCAACGACGAGGAGCAGGCGCGGCTGACCAGGACCATCAGCGACCTCCAGCCGCTGCAGCCGGATTTCGTCTCCGTGACCTACCGCGGCGGCCGCAGCTCGCGCGAGCGCACCACCCGCGTGGTGATCGACATCCTGGGCAGCACCCGGATCACCCCCATGCCCCACCTCACTTGCGTCGCCCACCCGCGCTTCGAGCTGGGCGAGATCATCGGCGGCTTCCGGGCTGCCGGTCTCGAGAACCTCCTGGCCCTGGGCGGCGACCCGCTGCCCGATGAGGAGTCCTACCAGGAGCTCGCCTACGCCGAAGAGCTGGTGGGGCTGGCCCGCATGCTGGGCTTTGAGTCCATCGCGGTGGCCGCGCACCCGGCCGGGCATCCCAAGTCGCCCGACCGGCAAACCGACCGCAAGCACCTGGCGGCCAAGCTGCAGGCCGCCGACTTCGCGATCACCCAGTTCTTCTTCCACGTCGAGGAGTGGCAGCGGCTGGTCGACGAGCTGGCCGCACTGGGGATCGACAAGCCGGTGATCCCCGGCATCATGCCGATCACCAACCTGGCTTCGATCCAGCGGATGGCCCAGCTCAGCGGCTATGCGGTGCCTGCGGACGTGATAGCCCAGCTGGAGAAGGGCGGCGACGATCCCCAGGCCGTGCGCCGGATCGGGATCGAGCTGGCCTGCGCGCTGTGCTCCGACCTACTCGAGGCGGGTGTGCCGGGCCTCCACTTCTACACCCTCAACTTCTCGACCGCGACCCGCGAGATCTACAGCGGCCTCGGCCTGGTCACCGCCTGACGGCTCGTCGGCGATGACCCGGCCGTCCTTCAGGCGGATGATCCGCTGAGTCTGGGCGGCGAGGTCGAGGTCGTGGGTCACGATCATGAAGGTCACCTTCTCCTCCCGGTTGAGGCGCCGCATGATCGCCACCAGCTGAGCGGCAGTCTCGGTGTCCACCGAGCCGGTGGGCTCGTCGCCCAGCACCAGCGTCGGCCGGTTGATGAGGGCGCGGGCGATCGCCACCCGCTGCTGCTGGCCGCCCGAGAGCTCGTCGGGTCGGTGGTTGAGGCGATCCGTGAGGTCGACGATCTCGAGCAGGTCGAGCGCCCGAGCACGTCCGCCAGGAAGCCTTCGACGCGCGTAGCGCAGCGGCAGCATCACGTTTTCGACCACGTTGAGGCTGGGCAGCAGGTTGTACTCCTGGAAGATGAACCCGATCTTCTGGCCGCGCAGGTCGGCGCGCGGCGCGTCCTTCAGCGTGCCGGTATCGGCGCCGTCCAGCAGGATCCGGCCCGCCGTCGGCCGCAGCAGGAGGCCGACCAGGTCGAGCAGCGTGGTCTTGCCGCTGCCGGACCGCCCGACCACCGAGACGAACTCGCCCGCCGCGATGCTCAGGGTCACGCCATCCAGCGCGCGCACCAGGTTCTGACCCTGCCGATAGTGCTTGCTGAGGTCCTGGAGCTCGATCCCGGCCACTGGCCGACAGCCTAATCGCGCCCGCATGGCTTACTTTTCGTAGCCCGCCGGCGGGCTTTTAACGCAAGCTATGCGCCGATGAGCGCGGCGCGAGAGATCGAGGACATCCAGCGGCAGCTGGTCCGGCACCAGCACGACCACCCGCCGGTGCGGGACCTCAACCGGGAAGCAGACCGCCGGCTGACCACCGCTCAGCGCCTGGGCGACGACTTCGCGCGGTTGGTCGGCAGCTGGACTTTCGTCGTGATCCAGGTCGTGCTGACGCTGGCCTGGCTGGGGCTCAACGCGCTCTCGCTGGTGAACCACTGGGACGGCTATCCGTTCCAGCTCCTCAACCTGGTGATGAGCCTGGAAGCCGCCCTCTGGATCTCGATCGCGCTGATGGCCCTGAACCGGCTGGCCGACCGCGACCGCCTGCGCGCGCAGCACGACTACGAGGTCGACGTCAAGACCGAGGAGGAGATGCGCACCCTGATGACCCACCTCGAGGTCCAGGACGACGTGCTGCTCCAGGTGCTCCACCGGCTGGACCGCATCGACCGCGATCTCCGCCGGATGGCCCGCCGCATGGGCATCGGAGAGGACGGCGAGGGAACTAGAGCCGGCTGAAGATGTCCGTGAGGCTGAGCGAGGTCAGGATGTTGCCCACCAAGACGAAGCCGAGCGCCAGCCCCACCAACGCCCGCGCGTAGCCGCGCAGCGGTGCCAGCGCGGGTACCGCCAGTAGGGCGGCTGGCGCCACCACCACCGCCAGGATGGCCACCAGCAGCGCCGGGGGCGGGATCCAATTCGAGCCCCCGGCCCCCAACCAGTACTCGGTGGCCATCGCCCCACCCAGCAGCAGCACGGCCAGCAGCCGGGCCGGTGAGGGTTCCACGAACGCCCGCCAGGCCAGGCTGCCGGCCGCCAGATAGGCAAAGGGAATGACCGCCACGTGGTACCAGCCGTACTGCGCGGTGAGCTGCTCCCCGGCCAGAACGGTGATCGCCGCCAGGTAGGCGAAGAGCGGCCAGGCCAGCAGCCGCTCGGCGTCCGCGCGGCGCGCGTGGAAGAGCCAGAGCCCGGCGCCGATCCAGCCCAGCAGCCACCAGCCGTCACGGAGCCGGCGATTGGCGCCGGTGGGGTCGGCGATGAACTCGAAGGCCGCCATCACGCCCCGCCGGTTGAGGGCCTGCTCGGCCACGATCTTCCAGAGCAGCGACCAGTCGACCAGGGCTCCGTACAGGAGATAGAGCCCGATCCCGGCCGCGGCACCGAGCACACAGGCCAGGCCCCACCCCCAGCGCGCGTTCATAGCCAGGATCACGGCCGAGGCCGCTCCCACCGCCACACCGGTGACCTTGAAGAACGGCTCCAGCACGCAGATCGCCACCAGGGCCACGCCCGTCAACCAGCCGCCCGGCCCGTCGGCCAGCCGCGCGGCCAGCAGCACGGCGACCAGGAAGAGCGGCGCCATCACCGCTTCCGGTTCCGCCTGGCGGGAGAGCAGGACCGCACCTGGGCCGGTGGCCAGCACCGCCGCGCCGGCCAGCGCTCCACCCAGGCCCAGCGGCCGCCGCGCCACCGCGTAAGCCAGCGGGATGGTGGCGGTCGCCAACAGCACCGCGGGCAGGCGCACCACCTCGGGCGTCAGCGCAGTCATGCTGCGCTGCCCGGCCAGCACCAGGAAGGCGCCCATCAGCAGGCTGAAACCAGGCGGATGGTCCATCCAGTGGTGGACCATCGGAAACGCCGTGCCGTAGGCCTGGAGCACGTCGCCCTGCGGGTAGGACCTGAAGTACGACCAGGTGTAGGCGTCGCCGTGCAGCAGCAGGTTGAGGCCGGCCCAGGAGAACTGCAGCTCGTCGGCGTTGTCCAGGAAGCCGGGCGCCGCGCCGTAGTCGTGCAGGCGCAGGGCCAGCCCGGCCAGCGTCACCAGGGCCACGAGCACTGCTTCCCAGCGGCGCGTCAAACCTTGTAGATCGTGTAGCCGCCGGCCTGGTAGACGACGC
>VBEO01000136.1 GCA_005881825.1 Chloroflexota bacterium
GTCGCCTGCTCCAGGCGGTCGATGGTGAGCCCGACGTCGGCGATCATCACCGGCAGCAGGGTCACGACGACGTAGGCGTCCATCGCCGCCACAAAAAGGCCGGCTCCGGCCAGTCCGAGCAGGAGCGGCTTCGAAACGCCTGCCTGCACAGCGCCGGGGCCGGAGCTCAAGGCAGGCCCTCAGCCAGGGCCACCTATGACGTTCGCGCCGGCGAAGCGATGTTGACCGGCCCGTTGAATCCCGACAGGTCGACCTCGACGGTGCTGTCGGTTCCGTTGTCTCCGAACTTCCCTGTCAGCACCGCCTTGCGTATGTAGTGATCCGATCCGCCGACCCAGATCACCGCCGCGACATCGCCCGACGAGCCCAGCTGCGCCAGCATGCCGTGAACCTGATCGGCGCCATACGTGGCTGACACCTTGTGCGAGTCGACTCCGGCCACCGTCTCCGCAGACTGATATTTGGGGCTGCGCCCGGTGGGGATCACCGCGGGCAGGCCGACTGCGGGATCGAACAGCTTCGCGAGGTCGGGGATCTCCCTCGCCTGCGCAGGCGGCAGCTCCTGGAATCGAGCGAGCGGCGGCCTCAGGAAGACGTGACCGCCCAGGATCACCACCTCGAGGCCGATCTGAAAGTCCTGCTGCCTGACGAGATACACAGTGTCGCTCTCACCGGGCAGCCGCAGGGCCGCGCTGGCCGACACGAGCGCGAATCCCTGGAAGGTGATGGTGCCTTTGGTCACCTTGAGGGTGACGGTGACCGTCTTCAGCCTGGCCGTTGCGGCCGCGCCCTCTCGCAGCACCGCGCCGGGATCCTCCGGCTGCAGTCCGCCGCAGCCCGCGAGCAGCACCGCGGCCACGATCGAGGCGCCCAGCCGGTAGCGAGCAGTCATCGCGGACAACAAGTATCGGCCGCTCACGGGCTCAGCCTCTGCGGTCGTCGCCGGCACGAACGATCAGGCGAACCGGTCTGTCGAACAGCACGTACTCCCAGGCCCAGTTGACCAGCACGACGATCCGGCTGCGAAAGCTCACCACATTGACGAGGTGCACGAAAAGCCACATCAACCAGCCGAGGAATCCCGACAGGTGCACAGGCCCGAGCTCCGCCACCGCAGAGTTGCGTCCGATGGTCGCCATGATCCCGGGATCGCGATATCGAAAAGCAGTGGCGCCCCCGTTGTGCACCATGTCCGCGATGGTGGCGGCGACCCGCCTCGCCTCCTGCATGGCGACCGGGATCAGCATGGGCAGGGGCTCGCCGTCCTGCTCGTAGGCCGCCAGGTCACCGATCACGAACACCTCGGGATGGCCCGCCGGATTGAGAAGGCCGTCCACGCGGATGCGGCCGCCCTTGCTCAGCGGCAGGCCCAGGGCCGCGCCCAGGTCCGACGCCTTTACGCCTGCCGTCCAGACCACGGTGCGCGCGTCCAGCCGCCGGCCGTCCTTGAGCGCCACGCCGTCCTGGTCGGCGGTGGCCACCATGGCGTCGAACCAGACCTCGACGTCCTTGCGCTTGAGTGAGCGCGCCGCCGCCTCCCGGAGCCGGGGATCGAAGGCGCCCAGCAGGGAGCCCGTCCCCTCGATGAGCACGATCCGAGCCAGGCTCAGGTCGAGCCGCGGGTAGTCCTTGCGCAGCACCAGGTGCGTCAGCTCCTGGAGCGCACCCGCATATTCGACGCCGGTCGGCCCGCCACCCACGACCGCGAAGGTGAGCAGCCGGCGGCGTTCCTCGTCGGAGCTCGCCCGGGCCGCGGCCTCGAAGCAGCCGAGCACCCAGTTGCGCAGCGCCAGCCCGTCGGGCAGCTCCTTCAGGCCGATGGCGTGGGCCTCGACCTCGGCGTTGCCGAAGAAGTTGCTCTCGCTGCCGGCGGCCAGCACCAGGTAGTCGTAGGCCAGGTCGCCGGCGTCGGTGCGCAGGAGCTTGCGCTCGAAGTCCGCACCCCGGACCCGCGCCAGCCGGAAGTCGCAGTTCTTGAGCGGCCGGATCAGGGAGCGCACGGCCTGCGCGATCTGCGAGGGATCGAGCAGGGAGGAAGCGACCTGGTAGAGCAGCGGCGTGAACAGGTGGTAGTTGTTGGCGTCCACCAGCAGCACGTCCACCGCCGCCCGTTTGAGCGCCCGCGCGCAGGTGAGTCCCCCGAAGCCGGCGCCGACGATCACCACGCGCGGCCGGCTCGACGTCCTCAGGCCGGTCGCCGCTGCCCCTGCTGGCGCGAGCGCCCCCCGCCCGCCCGCGGCGCCCTCTTCTTGGTCTCGGTCGTGGGCAGCTTGGCCGACAGCTTCTGCTTCAGCGAAAGCACGGGTTCGAAGAGGTCGCCGAACGAGGAAACGCGCTCCAAAACCGCGTCCGCGGTGAAGCGCAGGCGCATCGGGTCGCGCTCCGACAAACATTCCTCGACCTCGTCCCAGGTCACCGGGGTCGAAACCGTCGGATGCTCGCGGGCGCGCAGCGAATACACGTTGACGGTGGTCTTGTACTGGTCGTTCTGCGACCAGTCGATCAGCACCTTGCCTTCGCGCAGCGTCTTCAGCTGCTGCGAGACCACCTGCTTCGGCTTCTCGCGCTCGAACTGCTGCGCGACCCCTTTGGAGACGCCTTTGGTGCGCGAGTAATCCACCGCGGAATTCAGCGGTATGTACAGCTGCAGGCCCTTGGAACCAGAAGTCTTCGCGAACGACTTCAAACCGAAATCAGCGAAGTAGTCGCGCAGCCAGATGCCGACCTGGCAGCAATCGACGATGTTGGCCGGGGGGCCCGGGTCGAGGTCGTAGACCATCATCCGCGGCTCCTCGATCTTCTTGCCGAGGGACAGCGACGTGTGCAGCTCCAGCGACGCCAGGTTGGCGACCCAGACCAGTGAGGGCAGGTCGTCGACCACGCAGTAGTCCATCCAGCGGTCATTGCCCCAGCTCCAAACCTTCGCCGTGGAAATCCAGGGCGGCCGGTGCTTGGGGCAGTTCTTCTCATAGAAGAACTCCTCGTCCACGCCGTTGGGATAGCGCTTCAAGGTGAGCGGCCGGTTCTTCAGATGCGGGAGCAGAACGGGCGCGATGCGCGTGTAGTAATCGATCACCTGCGCCTTCGTGAAACCAGGCACCGGATACAACACCTTGTCCAGGTTGGTCAGCTTGAGCTTGCGGCTTTCGACCTCGACCTCGACGTCGCCCTTGGCCACTAGACCGCGACCTCTTTCTCACGCACCACCGCGCGCGCGTCCTTGTCGTTGCGCAGGCCTTTGAAGGCCGGCGCGCGCAGCTGGCCGGCCTTGGTCCACTCGGAAAACTCGAACTCGGCGACCAGCTTGGGCTCCACGAAATGCGCCTTGGTCGGAGGCTTCTCGCCGCCCTCGAAGGGTGAGCTGGAGCGACCCAGCGGCGCCATCTTGCGCTGCAGGTCTTCCAGCATCTTCTCGGTGAAACCGGTGCCCACCTTGCCGGCGTAGATGAACTTGCCCGCATCGTCGTAGTAGCCGGTGAGCAGCGCGCCGGGCAGGCCCTGGCGCTTGCCCTGGCCGTCCAGCCAGCCCGCGATCACCAGCTCCTGGCGCTGGTGGTTCTTGACCTTCAACCAGGCAGGCGAGCGCCGGCCGGGCTCATATGCGCTGTCCAATCGCTTGGCCATCACCCCTTCCAGGCCGCCGCGCTCGCTGGCCTCCAGCATCACCTTGCCCTGGCCGCGCTCGTAAGCCGGCGTCTGCCAGGCCGGTCCCGCCAGCTTGAGCTCCTCCAGCCGCGCCCGGCGCTCGCGGTACGGCTCCTTCAGCAGCAACCGCCCGTTCAGGTAGAGCAGGTCGAAGATCATGTAGTAGACGGGCACCTCGCGCGCCTTGCGCCGGATCTCCGTCTCCGAGTTCAGGCCCATCCGCTGCTGAAGCTGCTCGAAGCTGGGGCGCCCCTTGGCGTCCAGCGCCACCAGCTCGCCGTCCAGCACGACCTCGTGCGAGCCCAGCGCCTCGGAGAGCGGCCGCACCTCCGGGTAGCGCCGCGTCACATCCTCCAGGTTCCGGCTCTGGATCTTGATGGTCCCGCCCTGGCTGTAGACCACTGCCCGGATGCCGTCCCACTTGAACTCGAATCCGTAGTTCTGCTCGTCGTGAGGCAGCCCCTTGGCCAGCTGCGCGGCCATCGGAGTCAGGCGGTCGGGCATCGGCTCCCGCTCCGGGTCCTGGGGCGGGTCCATCCGGTGCATCATCCAGTTCTCGCCGTTGGTCTGGAAAAGCACGTAGCGGCCCTGGAGGCGCTCGCCGTGCAGCGCCACTTGCACCTCTTTTTTGCCGCGAGGGCCCATCTGCCACTTCAGCTCCTCGTAGGTGCCCCGGTCCCAGATGTAGACTTGGCCGCCGCCGTAGCTGCCCTTGGGGATCTCGCCCGCGAAGTCGATGTACTCCAGCGGGTGGTCCTCCACATGCACGGCCAGGTGGTTGCGCTTGGGATCGGGCGGGATGCCCTTGGGCACCGCCCAGCTGACCAGCACACCGTCGCGCTCCAGCCTGAAATCCCAGTGCAGGCGGGTCGCGTGGTGCTCCTGGACCACGAAGCGCGGGCCCTTGGTAGGGGCGCGCTTGGGCGCGGCTTTCGGCCCGCCCTTGGGCTCCTTGGTGCGGCTGAAGTCGCGCTTGCGAGCGTACTCCCGCAGCTTCCCCACGAAGACGAGACTAGCGGCTACCTCAATTGGAATCCTTCAGATCGTCGCCGGATCATCGCCGGCGCCCACTTCAATTCAGCCCGCAAGTGATGAGCAAGACCTTCGCGCCCGGCGACCAGGTGTCCGTGGGCATAGCCCTGGTGCCGGCCGTCGTGATCTCCCCCGACGTCCGCTGGATGCTGGTCCGCGGCCCCCGCCACCCCGTGGTGGGCGTCGCCGTCCGCCAGGCCGGCGGCTGGTGGGAGCCCGCCTTCTTCCTGCCTGAGGACGTGCGACACTCGGAGTTGCTGGCCACCGCCGTCTAGGCCCGCCCCGGGGTATTTCCCGGGCTTTCTCCGTTATATCCAGCGATGCAGCGTCATCTCCTCTTCAGCTTGATCGTCGCCGGTGCACTCACCGCCGGTCTGGTGCTGGGCGTCAACGCGTCCGGCCACACGCTGCTCCTCTCACCGGTGGCCGGTCTGACTGGCGCGGCCAGTGGTCCCGACACCTCCCCCGCGCCTAAGGCCAAGCCTTCACACAACCCCGAGCCCGCCGAGAGTCCGGAACCGGCCGAGAGCCCGGAGCCGGGCGATGGCGACGACGGCGACGGCGGCGGTGGCGGCGGTGGCGGCGGTGGGCAGAAGGGCGCGCATCCCTGCAACCACGGGTTCTACGTGTCCCAAGCCGCGCACGCCCACCAGGGCGGCGGCTTTGTGAGCTCGGTCGCGCGCGGCGACCTGGGCAAGAACGGGGACTGCTCGGCGCCGCTGCCCAAGCCTTAACAACCGACGTTCCCCAGGGCCCGGTGGGCCCCTGAGACTCGCTGGCACCAAACCACGGAGGTGCCATCGATGCTCGTTTTCCTGGTCGCCACATCCGGCGACCCCAACCTCGACGCCATCAAGCCCGTCATCGACCTGATCAACACCTGGATCACCATCGCCCAGGCGCTGGTCGGGTCCATCGGCGCCCTGGCCTTTGTCCTGGCTTTTCTCTGGAAGATGACCTCGGTCGACTCCCGCTCCATCACCCAGGCCAAGCAGTGGATCCAGCGGATCGTGGTCGGAACCATCGGCGTCGAGATGGCCAGCTCGCTGGTCAAAATCCTGGCGGGGTCCATCCATACCGGTGGATAGCTTCCTGGCCGAGCTCGAGCGCCTGGCCCAAACCCTGGCGGCCCTTCAAAGGTCGCTCGACGTCAGCCACGCCCTCGACCAGGCGCGCTCGGAGATCGGGTCGCTGCTGCGGGACGCCATCCCCTCGCTGATCACCGCCACGGTCGACGTACACGGGTCGGGCGGGCCGTTCACCGGCGACCCCACCATCCGGCTCTTCGAACCCAAGATCCAGGCGCTGGCCGACGCCGCCCTGGTCGTGATCGCGATGGTCGCCTTCTACCGGATCATGTGGGGCCACGGCAGCTTCAGCCAGTACACGGTCCGCATCATGCTGCCGCGGCTGGCGGCGGCCGCCGCCCTCATCAACCTCTCACCGCAGCTCTTCCAGGCCGCCGTCGACCTCGACAACGCGCTCTCGGCTTCGGTGGTCGACATCTTCGGCCGTCTCTCCTTCACGGATGAGGTGCTGCGCACCCTCAACGACATCTCTCCCTTTCCACTGCTCTCGCCCCTGATCGCCGGCTGCGTGGCGGTCGGCTACCTGCTGCTGGCCCTGGGCTACGTGGTCCGCTACGCGCTCCTGGTCCTGCTCGCCATCCTGGCCCCGCTCGCGGCCTTGCTGATGGTTCTGCCGGACACGGCCCACTACGCCAAGGAGTGGGTGAGCCTCTTCATCAGCACGCTGCTCATGCAGCCGCTGCAGCTGCTCATCCTGGCCATCGGGCTGGAGCTCGAGTTCACGGGCACCAACTGGTGGAGCCACGGTTTTGCGCTGGCCACGCTGTGGCTCTGCTTCAAGGTGCCCGGCGCCCTGCACTCGGTCAGCTCGGTGGGCACCCACGCCGAAAGCATGGCCCGCGGCCACCTCAAGAAAGCCATGGCGGTGCTGCTCAAATGAGGACGCCGGCAGTGCTCGCCGCCGCTGTCCTGCTGCTGGTGGCGGGATGCGACAGCACCACGCCCAGCTTCCCAGTGCCCGTCTCCGAGGAGGTGGTCGGGTTCCTCACCCCGGTGCCGGGCGCAGTGCTCACCCAGGGCTTCGGCTGCACGTCATTCGCGCTCGAGCCGCTGGTTCCCGGGTGCCCCGGCCGCCACTTCCACTCCGGCATCGACCTGGCAAAGCCCGCGGGCACCCCGGTGCTGGCGGCCGCCGGGGGTCTGGTCACGGTAGCCCGCTTCGACCCCAACGGCTACGGCAACTACCTCGTTCTCGACGCGGGCCATGGGCTCACCACGCTCTACGCCCATCTCCAGGAATTCGACGTCCAGCTGGGTGAGCCCGTTTTCAAGGGCTACCCCATCGCCAGGGTCGGCTCGACCGGGATGTCGACCGGTCCCCATCTCCACTTCGAGGTCCGCACCGACGGCCGTCCGGTCGACCCCGAGCTCTTTCTGCCGGCGGCCCATCAGCGAGGAGGTTCACTGTGATCAACAAGGCCATCGTCATCGGGCGCCTGACCGCCGATCCCGAGCTGCGCACCACGCAGCAGGGCAAGGCGGTCGCCAACCTGCGCGTCGCCACCAACGAGTTCATCGGCAAGGACGAGGAGGGCAACCGCAGGGAGCACACCGAGTACCACCGCCTGGTCCTCTTCGGGAAGCTGGCCGAGGTCGCGCACGGCTACCTGAAGAAGGGTCGCCTGATCTACGCCGAAGGCCGCATCCAGACCCGCAGCTGGGACGATGCCGCGGGCGCCAAGCACCTCTCGACCGAGATCGTGGTCGAGACGATGCAGATGCTGGGCGGCAAGGAGCAGAACTCAGCGGCGGCCTGACAATGCGCGGCGTGCGCTCCGCACGCCGCGTCCTGCTCTGGCTGGTGGTTGGGCTGGCGCTGGCGGCGGGCTACCCGGGAGCCGGCCTGGCCTCGCTCGACGCCCTCACCCAGTCCACGTCGAGCGCCCCGGGCCGAGCCGGCCCCCTGCCCTGGCTGCACGTCGAGACTGGCACCGACCTCCGGAAAGAGCTCACTCCGCAGCCTCACTTCCCGATCGACCCCGGCGCCTACGCAAACGGCGCCTGCCCACCCAACAGCACCGAGATCTGGATCCCGCCGCTGTGCCGCAACGACCTCACCGAGATGCGGCAGCTGGGCTTCAACGTGGTCCGGCTGGCCATGTCCTGGAGCCTGCTGGAGCCCCGGCGCGGCGAGATCAGCACAACCTACCTGGATCGCATCGCGCAGGTGGTCGGTTGGGCGCGCGAGGAGCGGATCTACGTGCTCCTGGACATGCACTCCAACGCCTACTCGCGCTATATCGGCAGCGCCGACCCCGCCCACCTGCCGCTGCCCGGCGGCCAGGCGCCCGGGCTCGACAACTACGACGGCGCTCCGGCCTGGGCCACCTTCCCCGATTTCCTACCCTCGGAGAAGTTCAGGAACCAGCGCGAGCTCAACCTCGCGTTCTGGGAGGCGCAGACATCCTTCTGGCTCGACCGCGCCGGCATCCAGGACGAGTACATCGAGGCCGCCGCCGCCCTCGCCCGCCGCTTCAAGGACGACAGCACGGTAGTTGGCTACAGCTTCTACAACGAGCCGTGGCCGGGCTGGTCGCTACCGCCCTACTTCGACGACCTCCAGCTTTACCCCTTCTACCGGCGGCTGATCGATGCCATCACGGGCGCGCCCGACGGTCTGCCCTGCGCCGCCCTGGCCGTCTGCGGCCACGCCGACCTCGGCGTCCACGACCGCTCGCACCTGTTCTTCGTGGAAACCGGGCTCTGGCGCCAGATCACCGACTTTCCGACGCATCTGCCGATCCCGCTCAGCTCCTATCCCAACCTCGTTCTCTCCATGCACGCCTACACCCACATCTACACGCTCGACGTGCAGCTTGGACATCCGTCGAAAACGAGCCCGCCCTACGACCAGAGCTACGGCTGGGCCGAGCTCGAGGCCCGGGCCCTGCGCGCGGCCCTCTTCGTCTCCGAGTTCGGCGACGACCCCGGCCAGGACCAGGACCTGCTGGTCAACCAGCTGGCCGAGCAGGAGCGGCACCAGGTCGGCTCGACCTTCTGGGTCTGGAAGCAGAACTGCGGCTACAAGCGGCCCTGGGGGATCTACGAGGGCGTTTACGGGACCGCCTCCGACCAGCGCTGCGCCTACCAGCGCGGCACTCCTGACACCGCACAGCAGCCGCAGGCGGGTTGTCTGCTGGCCGACCGCGAACGGCTGCTGGCGAGGATCTGGCCGTCCCACCTGCCACCCGGACCGGCGAGCTACCACTACGACGTCGCCACTGGAGCCTTCCAGCTGTCCGGCTCCACCCCCGCCAGGAGCCAGGCGGTGATCGAGCTGGCGGGAGCCGGCGAGCTCAAGGCGGACGTAGGCCCGGGCCAGTACCAGCTGGTCGTGGCCAACGGCCCTCGACCGCCGGCCGGCTGTCCATATGCTTGACAACGTCCGCAATCATGTAATTATGTAATTCATGCAAAACGAGAACGAGGTCCGGGCCTGGTTCACCGGCCGCCTGCCCGACGGCTGGTTCACCGGGCCACCGGACGTCTCCAGCGACAACGACGAGATCCTGGTCAGGGGAGAGCTGGCCGACGTGGAGCTGGCCGCGGGCACTTCCGACGCCGACAAAGCGGCCGCCCGCCAGGCGCGCATCGACCGCTTTCGTGAAGAGACCCGAGAGGGCCGCATGAAGATCGCCGACGAGGCCGAGCGCCAGTTCGGGCGCAAAGTGGCCTGGGCGGCGGGCTGCGGTGGGGAGGACAAGACCTTCACCACACTCAGCATCCCGGTCATGACCCGCCTGCGTATGCCCGAGCGCAAAGTCCTCGACACCCTGGTCGAGGGCGGCGTCGCCCGCAGCCGCAGCGAGGCCCTGGCCTGGTGCGTCCGACTGGTCGGCAAGCACCAGGGTGAGTGGATCGACCAGCTGCGCGAGGCGCTGGTCAAGGTCGGTGAAGTGCGAGGCCAGGGGCCGGCCTAGCCATGGCGATCGAGGTCCTCCCCGACCCCCAAGAGCAGGAAGCGCTCGACAGCTACTCCACCCTGATCGTCACCGTGGCCGAGCGGGTGCTGCCCTCCGTGGCCAGCATCCAGGTCCGGCGCGGGGGTGGCGAGCGCGGGGGCGGCAGCGGCTCGGCGGTGGCGCTCACGCCCGACGGCTTCCTGGTCACCTCCGCGCACGTGGTGGCGGGCGCCGCCCAGGGCCGGGCCGCCTTCATCGACGGCCGCGAGCTGCCCATCGATGTGGTGGGCGCGGATCCGCTCTCCGACCTGGCCGTGGTCCGGGCCCGGGCCGGCGGACTTCAGCCTCTGGAGCTGGGCGACGCCGAAAAGCTGCGCATCGGCCAGCTGGTGGTGGCGGTCGGCAACCCGATGGGCCTGGCCGGCTCGGTCACGGCGGGAGTGGTCAGCGGCCTCGGCCGCAGCCTGCCCGCGCGCCAGGGGCAGGTCTCGCGCGTGATCGACAGCGTGATCCAGACCGACGCCGCCCTCAACCCCGGCAACTCCGGGGGCGCGCTGGTCGACGGCCGGGCGCGCTTGATCGGCGTCAACACCGCCGTGGCCGGCGTCGGCCTGGGACTGGCAGTGCCGGTCAACCCGGTCACGCAGCAGATCCTTTCCGCGCTCATGCGCAGCGGTCGCGTCCGGCGCGCCTACCTCGGCATCGCGGGCGGCAAACGGCCGCTGCCGCCCGAGCACGCGAGCCGCTTCGGCCGCCGGGCGGCGATCCAGGTCGCCGAGGTGGTGGCCGGCAGCCCGGCCGCCCGCGCCGGCCTGCGCACCGGCGACCTGATCCTCGACATCGACGGTGGCTCCGTGGCCGAGGCCGGCGACCTCCAGCGCCTGATGCTGGGCGACGTCATCGGCCGGGCGCTGCCGGTGCGCGTACTCCGCGCCGACCAGGTGGAGGAGCTGACCGCGACGCCGGTGGAACTGCCCGCGTAGGGGAGGGGCTCGCCCCTCCCGTTACGGAGTGTTCAGCCTGATCGTGAGGTCGCGCACGTCGCGATAGTGGTTGGCGGCCACGTCGTGGAAGATCAGCGTCATCGTGGTGCCCGCCGGCACCCGCTTGGGCGACACCCCGAGCCGAACCCATCCCCAATAGTCGCTGCCGCCGGGCAGCGTTTCCGGGAAGGGCGCCGACGACGGGTAGTCGCCGTACGCGCGCACGCCGTTGGAGAACTTGACCTGCGGGTTCGAAGACCAGTCGGCGGAGAGCAGTGACTCGTTGCGCACGTGCACGTGGATCCAGATTCCGCCTGCGCGGCGGTCGGTGACGATCCGGTCGACCGAAACCGTCACCCCACGGTAGGTGTCCTCGCCGCTCACGTCGCGCACCACCGCGTAGGTCGGAGGACCGTTGCGCTGGGCATGGCCGATGGCGGTCTTGCCGAAGGCATACGCGACCTGGTTGGTCACCGACATCCCGATGAACACCACCACCATCGCGGTGAGCCAGCCCGCCGAGCGGACCCGGGACCAGAACCCGGCCACGAAGAGCACCATGGCGGCGGCCACCACCGGGTAGAGGTAACGGCCCGGCGTCATCCCGCCCAGGCCGGAGGTGGAGGGCACTGCCAGCGCCCAGGCGGACTGTCCGGCCAGGGCGGCGAAGAGCACGATCAGCGCTCCCCGCTCAACGCGCAGCCAGGCGGTGCCGCGCAGCAGCCGGGAGAGCCCGACCGCCGCCACCAGCCCGATGCCCAGCATCGCGCAGACCACCACGCCGGTGTAGGGCAGCGTGTCCTTGTGCTCTCCGGTCCAGAAGGTCTGGAAGGCGTAGTTGAGGCTCTGCGCGAAGCTGAAGTGGCTGCCGCTGGTGCCGGCGCCGATCAGGCGCGCCGCCTCCTCAGAAGGCACCGGATGGCCGTAGGTGGAGAGGTTGAGCACCAACCAGGGCAGCGTCACCGCCAGGGCGATTCCGGCCGATGCCGCGCCGACCAGCAGCTGGTGGCGCCAGGGCACACGCAGCTTGAGCGCCGGCCAGGCCCAGGCCATGGCCAGTCCCACGGCCAGCCCGGCGTCCGTCAGCTTGGCCAGCAGCGTGAGCCCGAACAGGACCCCCAGGCCCAGCGAACCGCGCCAGGACCAGGCGCCGCGACTCATGCGCGCCGCGACCAGCACGCAGGCCGAGCCCAGCACCGCGCCCAGAGTGTCGTTGGTGACCTGCGAGCCGTTGAGCATCAGCCCCGGCAGGAACGCGGTCATGGCCACCGATCCCACAGCCAGCAAGCGGCGCCCGGGCGCCAGCAGCCAGGCAGTGGCCAGGGCCAGCGGCCCCAGCAGGCCCAGCAGCAAAGCGTTGAAGACCCGCACCACGTACACGGCCACAAAGGGCCCGCCCGCGCCGTAGCCGGCCGCCCACAGCGGCGTGGCGAGGGCGTAGAAGAGCGGCGGCTGCATGGCCTCGTAGGAGAACCACCAGATGTGCCGGCGCACCCAGAGCTTGAAGGTGTCCCCGGACAGATACGGCGGAGGCGGCCCGAACTGGGCGGGATCGACGACGGCCGGCCGGGGCACCGTCTCGGGCGGGCTCCAGCGGTAGTTGCCGGTGGTGACCATGATCGCCACGGTCTCGGGTCGCAGGGTGGTCACGCCCTCGATGGGATAGACGCCGTGCGCGTACTGCGCCAGCACGTCGGTGTGCTGGGCCTCGTCTGTCAGCTGCCACACCGGCTGCACGAAAGCCATCGCCACCGCCGGCACCGCGACCGCCAGGTAGGCCACGGCGAGTTGCAGCGCCCGGCTGAGGCGGACCCGGCTGAGGTCGAGCGCGAGCAGACGCGGCCGGCTCGGGGCGAGGACTCCGCCCGGGGTCTCCGGGATCATGGGGTGAGCCGCCCGGTGCCGGCGAGCACGGTATAGGCCAGCGTCGCGGGCAGCCCGATCGCCAGCAACAGCGGCGCCGGCCAGCGCTGCACGAACCAGTAAACGGGGAAGGCCACCATCGTGTAGCGGCCGAAGGAGGCGAGGCTGCCGCTGGCCAGAGGCGCGACCAGCAGCGCCACCACGCTGACCGGTCCGGCCAGGCGCCAGGCCCCCAGGTCGCGGCGCCGCCAGAGCCAGACCGCGCCGGCGCCCGCCAGCAGTAGGAAGCCCAGGCCTACCAGCTGCACAGGGTCCCCGGACAGCACGCGCGCCAGCGGGCGGCCGACAGCCAGCGGGTGGTGGCCGGCCTGCCCGCCCACGAAAGCCAGCGCATCGCCGCTGAAGGCCCACAGGTAGAGGGCGAAGGCCGCGGCCCCCAGCACCGGCGCCAGGGCGGCCAGCCGGGGCCGGCCCGCGGGCAGCAGCAACAGCAGCGGCAAGGCCAGCATCAGTCCGTTCGGGCGCAGCAGCCCGGCCGCGGCGCCCAGCAGGGCGGCACCCGTCACGTGGCCCCGCCAGGCCGCCCAAAGCGAGCCCGCCGCCAGGGCCAGGAACAGGCCCTCGGTGTACACGGCGGACCAGAACAGGGCGGCCGGCCAGAAGGCCGCGATCCAGGTCACCCGCACCGCCGTCTCGCGGTCCCAGACGCGCGCCGTGAGTCCGGCCAGCACCGCCAGGCCGCCCAGGCCGAGCAGGAAGGCCAGCGCCACCGCCGTCCAGTCGGAGGCGCCCAGGATGCGCAGCAGAATCGGCAGCAGCGGGAAGAAGCCGTCTTCGACCGCGCCCGGGCCGGCGGGGTAGCCCGCGCGCGCGATCTGCAGGTAGTGCACCGCATCCCAGGAGAGCCAGGGCTGCAGCGGCCAGACGTGATGAGGATCCTGGGGACGGCCGTATCTCAAGCCCAGGTTGGCGAGGCCCGCCGCCAGGCCCAGCAGGGCCCGCGAGACCAGGAAGGGCAGGATCGCGATCTTGAGAGCGTCAGGTACTTCGAGTTCGAGGGCTCGTGAAGACGCAGAGATACGTAGGGATGAGGACGTTTTCATACAGACGACCAAGCCTAAAGCTACATCACCGCTATCATGTGCGTGTGAGCGTGCTCCCCAGCCCGACGTCGAAGCATGTCGTGGTGATCGGGGCCGGCCCCGCGGGTCTCACGGCCGCCTACGAGCTCTCCAAGCACCAGGTCCCGAGCACCGTGGTGGAGGCAGATCCCCACTACGTGGGCGGCATCGCGCGGACCGTCGAGCACCACGGGTACCGCTTCGACATCGGGGGCCACCGCTTCTTCAGCAAGAACCAGGAGATCGAGGACCTCTGGACGGAGGTGCTGGGCGAGGAGATGCTGACGCGGGGGCGGCTGTCCCGCATCTACTACCGGGGCAAGTACTTCGACTACCCGCTGAAGGCCATGAACGCGCTCCGCAACCTGGGCCTTGTGGAGACCGTGCGCTGCATGTCCAGCTATGCCTGGGCCCGGCTGCGCCCGGTCAAGAACCCGCACACCCTCGACGACTGGGTTTCCAACCAGTTTGGGCGCCGCCTCTTCAACATCTTCTTCAAGACCTACACCGAGAAGGTCTGGGGCATCCCCACCACCGAGCTCTCGGCCGACTGGGCGGCCCAGCGGATCAAGGGCCTGAACATGGTGGAGGCGATCAAGGGCGCCCTCTTCCCCAAACGCGCGAGCGGTCGCGGCGAGGTCATCAAGACCCTGATCGACCGCTTCCGCTACCCGCGGCTCGGCCCCGGGCAGATGTGGGAGACGGTGGCCGCCGGACTCGCCCGCCAGGGGCACCCGGTCAAGCTGGGCTGGAAGGTCACAGGCATCCGCCGCCAGGGGCCGACCGTCACCTCGGTCCTGGCGGTCGATCAGGCCGGCGAGGAGCACGAGCTGACCGGCCAGGAGTTCGTGTCCACCCTGCCCGTGCGCACGCTGGTGGAGCTGATGGACCCGCCGCCGCCCGAGGAGGTGCTGATCGCGGCCACCAGGCTCGGCTACCGCGACTTCTTGAGCGTGACGCTGATGATCGACCGCGGCGACCTCTTCCCTGACAACTGGATCTACATCCACGAGCCGGGCGTGAAGGTCGGCCGCCTCCAAAACTTCAAGAACTGGTCCCCGTCGATGGTCCCGGACCAGTCGAAGACCTGCCTGGGCATGGAGTACTTCTGTTTCGAGGGCGACGGCCTCTGGACCATGAGCGACGCCGAGCTGATCGAGCTGGGCAAGCGGGAGCTGGCGCAGCTGGGCATGTGCCGGCCGGAGGAGGTCTTCGACGGCTGCGTGGTGCGCATGCCCAAGGCCTACCCCGTCTACGACGACGAGTACCAGGAGCACCTGAAGGTGATCCGGGATTGGCTGGAGACGGTGCCCAACCTGCACCTGTGCGGCCGCAACGGCATGCACAAGTACAACAACCAGGACCACTCGATGATGACCGCGCTGCTGGTCGCGCGCCGGATCGCCGGCGTCTCGGATCTGGACCCCTGGAACGTGAACGCCGACGCCGAGTACCACGAGGAGGTCCGCGACGGCGAGGACAAGACCGGTCGCCGGGTTCCCTCCCGGGTCGCGTCTTAAGCGCTTAACACTTCTTATCCCTCCCGGCGAGGCCAGGCAGTGATGGCCCGCCACGCTCAATGGCGGTTCATTCCATGGGTTGGGGTCCTTTCCGCCGAGGCGCTCATCGACACTCCGCGCAGGTCGCGCTGGTCCTCATCACGACCCTGGCGCTGCTGGCCGGCCATGCCCTGACGCCCAACCGGGCGCGCGCCCACGAGTCGGTGGGCCCGGTCCAGGTGGGCACCAGCTACAGCATCCGCCGGGCGGAGGCCCTGGGCCTGGACTGGAAGGTGACCTACGACGAGCTGCTGGACATGCACTTCAAGGTCATCCGGCTGGGCGTCTACTGGTCGGACGTCGACGCCGACGGCTATGACCAGCTCGACTGGCTGATGAACGAGTCGGCAAGGGCCGGCCAGCCGGTGGTGCTCACGGTGGGCATGAAGTCGCTGGGCTGGCCCGAGTTCTACATCCCGGACCAGTACCTGCCGCGCATCGCCAACGGCGGCGAGGTGTCCCACGACCCGCTGCTCGGCGAAGCGGTACTGCCTTTCATCCAGGAGACCGTGGAGCGCTACGGCGCCTATCCCAACCTGGTGGCCTGGCAGGTCGAGAACGAACCCTTCAATCCCTCAGGGCCCAACCGCTGGTGGATCGGCAAGGACCTCCTGACCAGCGAGCTGGCCGTGGTCCGGGAGACCGACCAGGCCCGGCACCCGCTGATCGTCAACGTCTTCGGGCACTTCAACATGCAGCTGGACGCAGCCTCCAGCCGCAGCGGCCAGACCCTGGGCAGCCTGCTCGGCTTCGACTCCGACTCGGCCGAGCGCGATGCTCTGTCCGTGCTGCGCCCGGGCGACGTGCTGGGCAGCGACGTCTACACCCGGATCGGCTACAGCTTCCTCGGCCACAACGGAGTCGCGGAGGCCGACTCCAACTGGGACGACCGCGTCGCGGACTGGCAGAAGAGCGCCCTCGCCGAGCAGAAGACGGCCTGGGTGACCGAAGCCCAGGCAGAGCCGTGGGAGGCTGACGACAGCACGGTCTCCGACCCGCAAAGCTTCAGCCCGCCCGACGTCGAGCGGACCTTCCACGACCTCAAGCTGGCCGGGCAGACCACGGTCCTGCTCTGGGGTGCCGAGTACTGGTACTGGAGCCTGGCGAACGGGGACCCGACCTGGCTGGAGGCCGCCCGCAGCATCCTCCGCAGCGAGGCCAAAGCCCCGGCCCTCTAGACTCGGTTCGCGTGAAGCTCGGTTGCGCGGTCGAGGCCGGCCGCTCCCTACCCGAAGCCCTGGAGCGCGTGCGGGCGGCCGAGCGGCTGGGCTACGAGTCAGTGTGGTCGAGCCAGCTCCCCGGCAGCCGCGACACGGCGCTGGTGCTCGCGGCCTATGCGCAGGCCACCGAGCGCGTCCGTCTGGGCACCGCCGTGCTGCCCATCTACACCCGCCACCCGACCGCCATGGCGCAGATGGCGCTGACGCTGGACGAGCTCTCCGGCGGCCGCTTCATCCTCGGCCTCGGCGTCAGCCACCAGGTCACGGTCGAGGGCATGTGGGGGCTGCGTCTGGAGAACCCGGTCGCCGCCATGCGCGAGTACCTGCAGATCCTGCGCGCCTCCTTCAGCGAGGGATCGGCCGACCAGGGCGGCGAGCACTTCAGCGCCCATTGGTCCTACTCCGCTCCCCGCAACGCGCAGCTGCCGATCTACGTGGCGGCGCTGGGCGAGCGGATGCTGCGGCTGGCGGGTGAACTGGCGGACGGTGTTTCGCTCTGGATGTGCCCGCCCGCCTACGTGCGCGACCAGGTGGTGCCGCAGGTCCGCGCCGGCCGCGAGCGCGCGGGCAAGCCCCTCGAGGGCTTCGAGATAATGGCCGCGGTGCCCGTCTGCCTCGCCGCCGACCCGCCTAAGGCGCGCGACGCCTTCCGGGAGACCGTCAAGCGCTACGCAGGCCTGCCCTTCTACCGCAAGGTGCTCGACGCCAGCGGCTATGCGGAGGAGCTGGCCCGCGGCGAGGTAGGCGACGGCATGGTGGACGACCTGGCCGGCATCGGCGACGCGGCCGCGGTGCGCGACGCCGTGGCTCGGTACCGCGAGGCCGGCGTGACCCTGCCGGCACTAGGTCCCCTGCCCAAGTCCGCCGGAGCGGTCGGCTTCGAGGAGACGCTGGAGGTGGCGATCGCCGCATGACGCGCAAGCCCCGGATCGGCGTTACCCGCGCCGCCGACAAACTCAACTCGACCTACGTGCGGGCGTTGCAGGACGCCGGCGCCGAGGTGGTCGAGCTGGGGCCGGGAGCGGACGGCGCCGCCGCCCTGGACGGTCTCGACGGCCTGCTCTTCACCGGCGGCGCCGACATCGATCCGGTCGAGTTCGGCGCCGAGCCGCATCCCAAGACGGTGCCGGCGCCCGATCGCGACGCCTTCGAGCTACCCCTCGTGCGGGCTGCGGTCGAGCGGGGGACCCCTGTGCTGGGAATCTGCCGTGGCATCCAGGTCGTCAACGTGGCGCTGGGCGGCGACCTCAAGCAGCACGTTCCCGAGCACGACCACTACAGCACCGGCGAGCCGCGCCAGAAGCTCGCCCACGGTGTCCGCCTGGACGCCGATTCGGAGGTCGCCGAGGTGCTGGGCGCCGCCGAGCTGCCGGTCAACAGCCTGCACCACCAGAGCGTCGGCAAGGTGGCCCCGTCCCTGCGGGCCAGCGGCTGGAGCGAGGACGGCGAGGTGGAGGCGGTGGAGTCGGCGGACGGCAACCTGCTGGCGGTGCAGTGGCACCCCGAAGAGCTGGTCGAGGTCCGTCCCGAGAGCCGCCGCCTGTTCGAGTGGCTGGTGAAGCGGGCTAGCTCAGCTTCGAGAGCGCCTCGTCCAGCAGCTTCCGAGCCGCGTCGAACTCTCGCCTGATCCCGCGGTCCTCGGCTCGGTCCAGCTTCTCCACGACCTCGGCGAAGCGCCCCTCGTCGCGCTCCTGCAGCGCCGCCTTGACCTGACCGATGGCCTGCGTCGCGAACAGCAGCCCCCCGCCGGGGTTGTCCAGGATCGAGCGCGCGATCTCCAGCTGAGACCGCCCCCAGGCCACCAGATCCTGCGCCGGGTAAGGACCCTTGACCCCGGTCACGTCGACCCCCATCAGACGCGCATCCCGGTCAGCCTCACGTCCCCCCTGTCTGTGGTTGGTACATCGCTCTCACCGCCTCTGCGAACGCTGGACTCACGCCGGCGAACGTCACAAACAATCCGGAGGGTGCGAGCGAGGAGAAGAAGAAGAGCGCGGGAATCCCATTTGGAAGGCTCGGGATTGCGGTCAGGCCGAACAGAACGATAGCGAGCAGCAAGACCGCCCACTTGATCAGACCTCGGAGCCGCATGCGGCCCCAGGGTCCAGCGCGGCGCCGTTCGGTAGGTGACCTTCTGACGCACGACGCCGGGTTGGCCAGAAAAAGGTGAGACCTGCGGGAGGCGACGAGCGCTGAAATCGGCGGCCCAAATGGACGCGCTAGCGGCCGTGCTCATCACGCTGAACAGAGTAGTTGGTGCCCGGCTCCAGGCTCCGATAGCCCTCACCCAGCGCCTCGAGCGCCTCGCCGCTAAGCCGGTAGACCGTCCACTCGTCGTTGGGTCGCGCCCCCAGCGCCTCGTAGAAGTCGATCGAGGGCCGGTTCCAGTTCAGCACCGCCCATTCGACGCGGCCGCAGCCGCGCTCCAGCGCGATTTGGGCGAGCCGCACCAGCAGCGCCTTCCCATAGCCGCTGCCTCGGGCTGAAGGTCGCACGAAGAGATCCTCCAGGTAGATCCCCGGCCGGCCCAAGAAGGTCGAGAAGTTGTGGAAGAACAAAGCGAATCCAACCGGCTCGCCGCCGCCGTCCTCCGCGATCAGCACCTCGGCGGAGGGCCGCTCGCCGAACAGGTACCGCCCCAGCTCGGCTTCGTCGAAGGCCACCGCGTGGGCCAGCCGCTCGTACTCGGCGAGCTCGCGGATGAATCCCGCGATCAGCTGCAGGTCGGCCGGCTTCGCCTCGCGGATGGCCATCGGCAACGACCTCTCGTCGCAGCCGCGGATCCAGCGCGTCCCGCTGCGAGTCGCCCAACCACTTGAAGCCGAACACCGCCAGGCAGATGGCCAGCCCGGGACCGATCGCCAGCCACCAGTCGCCGTTGGAGAGGAACCGGCTGCCGTCGTTGATCATCGACCCCCAGTCCGGGGTCGGCGGCTGCGCCCCCAGGCCCAGGAAGGAGAGCGTTGCTTCGGCCAGGATGGCGAAGGCCGCCGAGAGCGAGAGCTGAACGATCAACGGGTTCAACAGGTTGGGCAGCAGGTGCCGGAGCACCAGGCGCAGCGGCGAGGCGCCCAGGGCGCGCGCCGCGGCCACGAAGTCGAGCCCCTTCAGCTGCAGCACCTGGGCCCTGGTCAGGCGCGCGTAGACCGGGATCTGCACGATCCCGATGGCGATCATGGCGTTCCGCAGGTCCGGCCCCAGGGCGGCCACGATCGCGATGGCCAGGATCAGCGCGGGGAAGGCCAGGATGGCGTCCACCACCCGCATCAGCAGCAGGTCGGTGGCGCGTCCCCGGTAACCGGCGACCAAGCCCGTGATCCCGCCCACGGAGAGCCCGACCACCACCGCCACGAAGGCGACCGGCAGGGACACGCGACCGCCCCAGATCACCCGGGCCAGGATGTCCCGCCCCAGCTCGTCGGTTCCGAACCAGTGCCCCGGTCCGGGACCCACCAGGGCGTGGTCGGGGTCGGTCGCGATGGGATCGTGGCCGCCGATCAGCGGCGCCAGCAGCGCGGCCAGGATCAAGAGCAGCAGCAGGCCGGCCGCGAACACGATGCGGGGCTGGGCGCGTACGAGCGCCGCAAGCGAGGGCCGCCCGGCGGCGGTGGCCTCCTCAGGCTGCGCCGGCTCGTACGCGAGGGCGGTGCTCATGAATATGTGATCCGCGGGTCGAGATAGGCGTAGGCCAGGTCGACCACCAGGTTGGCCAGCATGTAGGAGAGCGCCGCGCAGAGCACGATGCCCTGGATCACCGGGTAATCGCGGCCGAAGATGCCGTCCACGGCCAGCTTGCCGACGCCCGGCCAGCTGAAGACCGTCTCGGTGACCAGTGCGCCTTCGATGATGGAGCCGACCTGGATCCCGACCACCGTGACCACCGGGATCAGCGCGTTCTTGAGGGCGTGCCCGCGCACCACCCGCAGCCACGGGGCGCCCTTGGCGCGGGCGGTGCGGATGTAGTCCTGGCTGAGCACCTCGATCATCGAGCTGCGCGTGAAGCGCATGTTGATGGCCGCGCCGGCGGTGCCCAGGGTGATCGCCGGCAGCAGCAGGTGGTGCAGGTTCTCCAGCGGGTCGACGGTCAGCGGCGTGAAGCCGCCGACGGGGAACATCCGCAGCACCAGCGCCATCAAGAGGATGAGCAGGATGCCGACGAAGAAGTTGGGCACCGACACCCCGGCCACGGTGAAGCCCGAAGCCAGCACGTCCAGCACCGAGCCGCGGCGCAGCGCGGCCACGGTGCCGAGGGGGATCGCCAGTGCGAGCGACCAGAGCAGTGCCGCCAGGCCCAGCTCCAGCGTGGCCGGCAGCCGCTCCCCGATGGCCTGCGTCACCGGTTGGTGCGTGCGCAGCGAGCGCCCGAGGTCGCCATGAAGCACGCGCGAGATCCAGATCGCGTACTGCGTCGTGAGCGGCTGGTCGAGGCCCAGCTCGTGGTGGAGGGCGGCGATGGTCTGAGAGGAGCCCTCCTCGCCCAGGATGATCGCTGCCGGGTCGCCGGGGGTCAGGTGGACGAGCAGGAACACGGCCACGCTGACCAGGAAGGCGACCGGCACCATGAGTGCCAGCCGCCTCCCGAGGTACCCGAGCAACTAGAGGCTTATGACTTCCAGACGGTCCCGAAGCGCGGCATGGTGTCCGGGTAGAGGACGAACCCGTGCACCGTCGACCGCGCGGCTTGCATGGCCACCGGATGGTTGATGAACACGTAGGCGGCGTCCTGCACCAGCAGCGACTGCGCCTGGTCGTACAGCTGCTTGCGCTTGGCCTGTTCGGTGGTCGCGCGAGCGTCCTCCAGCAGCTTGTCGACCTGCGGGTTGCTGTACTGGCCCTGGTTGTTCCCGCCCCCGGTGTGGAACCAGGAGTACATGTTCCCGTCGGGGTCGATGCGACCCGACCACCCGACCAGCGCGGCTTCGAACTTGCCGCCCTCGGTGTCGGTCAGGATGGCGCCGAACTCCTCGGTCTGGATGTTGGCCGTGATCCCGGCCTTGGCCAGCTGGTCCTTGATCAGCTGCCCCTCCTGGATGTTGTCGGGCGTGTTTGACACCTTGAGCGTGAAGCTGAAGCCGGTCGCCGTGGACTTGGCCTTGCTGGGGTCGGCTTTGTCATAGATCTTCTCGCCGCCGTCATACGCCCAGCTGCCGGGTGGGATGGGCCCGTGCGACACCACGCCCACGTCGAAGAACACGTTCTTCAGCACCTGCGAGCGGTCGAGCGCCAGCGCGACCGCCTGCGATTTGGCCTTGTCCGCGAAGGGGCTGCCGGCGCCGTGGAAGAGCTCGATGCCACCGAAGCCCAGACTGGGCATGTCCTTGTAGGTGAGGTTGCTGTCGGTCTTGAGGCCGGCGACGTCCTTGCCGGCCGCCACCCGGATCATGTCGAAGTCACCGGTCTTGAGGCCGGTCGCGCGCGCGTCGTCGTTGACGATCGGCTTGTAGACGATCTGGTCCAGGTAGGGAGCCTTGCCCCAGTAGCTGGGGTTCTTCTTGAGGGTGAGATGGTCGTCGCGCTTCCACTCCACGAACATGAAGGGACCGGTCCCGGCGCCCAGTGGCGCGAGGCCCAGGTTGGCGCCGGCCTTCTGGACCGCGGCGGGCGAGAGCATCATTCCCGCCCGGTCGACCAGCTGCGCGAGCAGCGTGGCGTCCGGCTTCTTCAGGTGCAGGACCAGCGTCTGCGGATCCTTGGCCTCGACGCTGGCCACGCTGGCCAGCTCGGACTTCCGGGGTGAGGTGGCCGCCGACGCGATGCGGTCGAAGTTGAATTTGGCCGCGGTGGCGTCGAAATCGGTGCCGTCGTGGAACTTGACGCCCTTGCGCAGTGTGAAGGTCACGCTCATGCCGTCGGAAGCCGTGGTCCAGGAGGTCGCCAGCCCAGGCTTGATGTTGAGCTTGTCGTCGATCGTGACCAGCGACTCGTACATCTGGTAGAAGACCGTGCGCTCCACGAGCTGGGTGGAGGGCACCGGGTCCAGGGTGCGCAGCTCCGATTCCAGGGCGAAGGTAAGCACGCCCCCGGACTTGGGCGTCCCCTCGCTGTTGGTTGAGCCGCCTCCGGTGCCGCCACCGCAGGCGGTGGCCAAGAGGAACAGCAGGATCGCAACCCCGACTCGTCTCATCTGAATCTCACTCCTCCGAAGCGTTTGTTGAAGATCCTGAGCCACGCCGGTCCCGGAGGCGAATTACGAAGCGCATCGCGCCCAATTCCGGCGAAAAGCTGGCGATCTTGTTATCTACCAGGCCCGCGGCCGGGCCTGCGGCGATCAAATCGGTTTCACTCAGGGTTCGACCTGCTCCCTTGCGCCGCAGCACCCAGATCGCGCCGTCCTCCTTGATGAGGCGGCGCAGCGAGCCCAGGTGTTCCAGGTCGGCTGGAGTTTCCGCCTTCATGAAGACCAGGTCGCTCCCCTGGACGGGCGCGTCGTGGAGGTCGCCGGTCCGTTCGGCGAGCAGCTCCCGGAACCAGTCTTCGCCGACGTCGAGCAGGGATACGCGCATCCGCGGCTTGACGCCCAGCTTGTCCAGCAGAGGACGCTCAGGCATCGCCGCGCACCGCGGAGAAGGCCATCGTCCCCGCCAGCCATCCCGCGTAAAGGCCGGCCCCGCCGAAGACCAGGACGATGCCGATCAGCGCCGGCAGCGAGCTCGGGAAAAGGCGCTGGTACACGAGCGCGCCCAAAAAGAAGAGCGCCGCACAAGCGATCACCCCGGCTGCTCCCGCCACCACGGCCGCGCCCAGGCGCCGGCCGGCCGATTTTCTAGGCTGCGGTGATCCGGCGGCCGGTCCGTTCCCGGTCGCTGCGTTCGACGGCCTGGCGCTCGAGTCCGGCTGGGTCATGGCGGCCCCAGCGGTCCAGGTAGCTGGCGTGAAGCGAGCGGGCCAAGTCCTCCAGCCCGTTGCGAAGATCGCGCATGTCTCGAGGCTCGGTGCTGGCCCGGCCAGTTTCCCCCACGGCCGGGATTGTCGGCCAGCGCCGACTCAGGTGTCAATGACTTTGTCACTTTCTCTAGACATCGACCACGTCAAGATCATGCACGGCACCCGTCAGCTCTCCGGCATAGACATGGTTGAAGAGAAAGCGCGTGCCGGGATGCCGGACCGCCAGGGCCTCAGCCTCCTCCCATCCGGTGTGAGTGTGCGGATGACCGGGACCGGTGGCCTCGGTGATCACGATGTCGGCGCCGGCGACCAGCTGCTCGAGGGGCGGTGTCATCTCGGTGTCGCCGGCGTAGGCCAGAACCCGGTCCGCGAGGTGCAGGCGATACCCGGTGCAGCCGCGGCGGCCGTGGTCGAGGCGCACGGTTTCATAGCGGACGCCGTCGACCTCCCCCGCCGCCTCCGCCTCCAGGTAGCGCAGCGCGAAGCGGCCGCGGAACTCGGCTTCCCACTCCTCACCCCAACAGAGCCCGAACAGCGTCTCCAGCACCTTCTCCACGCCGGCGGGCCCGATCACCGTGAGGGGCGTCTGAGAAACCAGCGCGTGGTGGAGCACGAAGGGCGGGAGCCCCAGCAGGTGGTCGCCGTGGAAGTGCGTCAGAAAGAGGAGCTGGACCGCGCCGGGGTCGATGCCCAGCCGGTGCATGTGCGGCAGCAGTGGCGCGCCGCCATCGAGCAGGATCCGGCCGTCCACCACCACGGCGCCGTTGTAGCGCTCCTGGGAGAAGGCGGCCCCGCTCCCCAGGAAGGCAAGCCTCAAGACGCTATGCCGGGGTGATCCTCTTGTCCAGGTACACGTCCTGGATCGCGTGCAGGAGCTCCACGCCTTCCTTCATCGGCCTCTGGAACGCCTTGCGTCCGGAAATCAAGCCCATGCCGCCCGCGCGCTTGTTGATGACCGCGGTGCGGACCGCCTCCTTCAGGTCGCCCTCCCCCGAGGAGGCGCCGCCCGAGTTGATCAGGCCGGCCCGACCCATATAGCAGTTGATGACCTGGTAGCGGGCGAGGTCGATCGGGTGGTCGGTCGTCAGCTTGTCGTAGACCAGCTTCGAGGTCTTGCCGAACTTCAAGGCGTTGAAGCCGCCGTTGTTCTCGGGCAGCTTCTGCTTGATGACGTCGGCCTCGATCGAGACTCCCAGGTGGTTGGCCTGGCCGGTGAGGTCGGCGGCCAGGAACAGGCGCGAGATTTCGATGATCTGGCGGCTCGACTGCTCGGAGCCGAAGTAGATGGTGGCGCCCACGGCCATCGCCCCAAGCTCCCACGCCTCACGTACCGTTCCAAACAGGATCTGGTCGTGCTCGTTCGGGTAGCTCAGAAGCTGGTTGTGATTGATCTTGCAGATGAACGGGATCTTGTGGGCGTACTTCCGCGCTACCGAGCCCATGACCCCGAACGTCGAGGCCACGGCGTTGCAGCCGCCCTCGATCGCCAGCTTGACGATGTTCTCGCCGTCGAAGTAGGCGGGGTTGGGGGCGAAGCTGGCGCCCGCCGCGTGCTCGATGCCCTGGTCGACGGGGAGGATCGACAGGTAGCCGGTCCCGGCCAGCCGCCCGTGCTCCAGCAGCGACTCCAGGCTCCGCAGCACGCGCGTGGGCCGGTCGCTGAGGCTCCAGACACGGTCCACGAAATCCGGCCCCGGCAGGTGCAGCTGGCTGGACGGCACGGTCTCGCAGCGATGGTTCAGAAGATCGTCGGCCGCGTCACCGAGAAGCTCCTCGATCCGCCCCGCCGTCGCCTTGGTCGCTGTAGCCATGCTCACCTCCGAGTATTCGTTCCCACCGGAAACCGGTCCGGGAACCCGTTCTAGATTTTGGACTGTTGTCAAGGTCCATGGTCATGGTGGAACAGGCTGCGGGGGAACTGGCGGTCGATCTGGACCGCTTGGTCGCGGATGCCGTGGAAGAGATCGCGACCCGGGTGCCCGACTACACGCGGGCCCTTCAGCACGCCGGCGAGGACCCCTCGGCGCTGGTCGCCGGCGCCCTCGGCCTGATGCTCCAGGGCCTGCGCGATCGCGACCTCCTGTCGCGCGTCCGGCCGGTGGTCCGCGAGATGGGCCGCACTCGCTCGGAGGTCGGGGTCCCACTCGACGCGCTGCTGGAGGCCATCACGATCGTTCGCGCCCACCTCTCGCGCGCCTTCGAGCGCGCTGCCCGCCGCCAGGGCGCCACCGAGAACGCGATTCTGGTCGGCATCCAGCGCCTGGAGCGGGTGGAGACGACCATGGTCGTGCAGCTGGCCCGCGGCTACATGGACGCCATGCACGAGCGCAGCCGCAACCAGCGCCACCTGATGGAGGCCATGGTGGCGGTGGCGGCGGCCGTGAACCGCCCGGTCGAGCTGAGCGAGGTGGCCCAGTCCGGTCTGGCCGCCATCGTGAAGTCGACCAACGCCGAGGCCGGCGCCCTCTGGCTGCGCTCCGAGGATCCCGGGGAGCTCGGCCTGGCCTACACCCACGGCCTGCGCTGGGACGAGGACCGGCGCCTGCGGACAGCGGCGGTCGAGCCCTTCCAGCTCGTGGAGCGCGCGGCCCACAGCCGCTCCGCCATCACCGGTGCGGGCCTGGGCGCCGGCGGGCGGCCGCTGCTGCAGTCGGCCATGGCGGTCCGGCTGTCGGTGCGCACCCGCCTCGTGGGCGTGGTGGTGGTCGGTACCCGCGAGCTGCGCGAGTTCGACGATGCCGAGGTTGCCTTCCTCGACGCGGTCGCCGACCATTTCGCCGCCGCCCTCAGCCGCGCCGAACAGCACCGCCGGGACACTCGCACCGACTTCATGACCGGGCTCGCCAACCGCAAGGAGTTCGAGCGCGCCCTGGACCGCGCGATCGCCGCCGCCGGCCGCCATAAGCGGCCGCTCACCCTGGTGCTGCTGGACCTCGACGGCCTGAAGCAGATCAACGACCTGCACGGCCACCAGGCCGGCGACGCCGCCATCAACGCCGTCAGCGCCGCACTGCACCGCACCGTCCGCGCCAGCGACACCAGCGCCCGCCTGGGCGGGGACGAGTTCGGGCTGGCCATGCCCGAGACCACCATCGAGCAGGCCGTCGAGGTGCTGCACCGCGTCGACGGCCTGCTGGCGCCTCAGGGCTACCGGATCTCGGCCGGCATCGCCAGCTGGGGCCCGGGCATGGATCGCGCCGCGCTGGAGCGCAAGGCGGACGCGCGCCTCTACCAGAACAAGCGCAAGCACCACCGCGAGCGTGACCGCCGGGGGGCTTAAAGCTCTCCCGCCCGAGTGGTTCGCGCGCGACACCCTGGTGGTGGCGCGGGAGCTGCTGGGCAAGGTCCTGGTGCGGCAGCTGGACGGCCGGCAGCTGACCGGGCGCCTGATCGAAGTCGAGGCCTACTGCGGACCCGAGGACCTGGCCGCCCACTCCGCGCGCGGCCTCACCCCGCGCACCCGCGTGATGTACGGTCCGCCGGGCCACGCCTACGTCTATTTCATCTACGGCATGCACCACTGCCTGAACTTCGTGACGCGCCCGGAAGGCAGTCCCCAGGCGGTATTGGTGCGAGCGCTGGAGCCCGGGCCGGGGGTGGGTCGCGCCAGCGGCCCCGGGCTGGTCTGCAGGGCTCTGGCCATCGACCGCACCCTCAACGGGCGGCCGCTGGTGCCCCCCGACCTGTACGTCGCCGACGACGGGCTGCGCGTCGACCCGGCCGCCGTGGTGACGGGACCGCGGGTGGGGGTCGCCTACGCCGGCGAGTGGGCGGACCGGCCGTGGCGCTTCCGGATCAAGGTTCCAGCTCCTGCAGCAGCCTCTCGGCGCCGGCCGAGCGCAGGTCCTTGAGGATGATGCCCAACGCTCCGCTGGGATCGTCCAACCAGCCGGCCACGGCCTCCCAGTGCTCCGAGACCCAGCTGGCCCCGGTCGACTCGGCGATCACCGGCAGCACCTGATCCGGCGTCAGGCCGTGGCTCTGCGCGAGGCGCAGACCGTCGCGGGCGCCCACGATGTTGGCCGCCAGCATGACCTGGTTGGCCAGCTTGACCGCCTGCGCCGCGCCCGGCCGGGCGCCGACGTGGAAGACGGTCCGGCCCAGCACGTCGAGGACCGGCCGCGCCCGCGCCAGCGCCGCCTCGGACCCGGCCGCCATGATCGCCAGCGAGCCTGCCTCGGCCCCGGCGACGCCGCCGCTGACCGGCGCGTCCAGCACCTCCACGCCACGCTCCTCGAGCTCGGCGGCCAGGTCGGCCATGGACTGGGGATTGATGGTGCTCATGACGACCAGCAGCAGCCCCGCCCTCTGCACCTCGGAGAGAACGGCGGCGGTCTGGTCGAGGGTGCGCACGATGCTCACCACCAGGCCGCTCGTGCGTTCACAGACCTCCGCGACCGAGGCGCAGCGCTGGAGCGGCGGCGTCACACGTCCCGGATCGACGTCGTACGCAGCCACCTCGAAGCCGGCCCGGACCAGGTTCGCCGCCATCGGCCCGCCCATGGCCCCCAGACCCACGAACCCCACCACGCTCGCCAACGCGACTAGTATCGGCCGCCCGTGATCGACACCCACATCCACCTCTGGCGGCGGGCCGACGCCAAGCAGAGCGGGATCCTGGCCCGGCCGTACCTGCAGCGCGACTTCCTGTGGACCGACTACCGGGCCGCCTGGGGTGGGGAGTCCGTCAAGCGGGCGGTCCAGGTCCAGGTCAACGACTTCGTCGACCCACTGTGGGAGGCCGCCTTTGCGGCCGGCGTTGCCGAGTCCGAGCCGGGCCTGGGGGCCTACATCACCTGGGCAGGCGTCGAGCAGCCCTACCTGGAGGACGAGCTCGACGACCTGGAGCCGCTGCACCTGGTGCGCGGCGTCCGCCGCACCTGCCAGTACGAGAAGGATCCGGAGTTTTGCGCTTCGGAGGCCTACATCCGCGGCGCGCGCCGCCTGGGCGAGCGCGGCCTGCTCTGTGAGATCTGCGTGCGCCTGCAGCAGATTGTGGCCCTGCCCCGGTTGGTACGCGCCTGCCCGGACACCGTCTTCGTGCTCCAGCACCTGGGCAAACCGGACCTCCGCAAGCCGCCCGCCCCGGATTGGCGGCACGCGATCGAGGAGCTGGGCGCCCTACCCAACGTGCACTGCAAGCTTTCGCCGGTCGTGCACAGCGACAGCGATCAGCACTTCACCGCCGAGCAGCTGGCGCCGTTCGTGCGGCATCTGCTCGAGTGCTTCGGCCCCGAGCGGCTGCTCTACGGCAGCAACTGGCCGGTGGCCGAGGCGGTCGTCGGCTTCGCCGAATGGGCCGGCATAGTGCGCGAGCTGGCCGGTTCGCTATTCGAGGAGAATGCCCGCCGGCTGTACCGCCTCTAAGGCCAGTTACCGGCGGAAGGCTCCAGCCTCTCCAGCTTTTCCCAATCCGCCCGGGGAGGGTTGAAGACGTCGACCACGCTGGCGCCCTCGGGACCGGCGGCTCCGCCGTGCGGGGTGTCGCTCGGGATCACATAGGTTTCGCCCGCGTGAAGCTCGCGGGTCTCGTCCCCGATCGTCATGGTCATGGTGCCGCGGAGGACGAACCCCACCTGCTCGTTGGCGTGCTGGTGTGTGGGCACCGCGACGTCCGGCTCCATGTCCACGACGGCCAGCGAGATGCGGTCGCCTTTGACGGCGCGCGCGACCGCGCCGTCCCAGATCTTGTAGGGCTTTACGGTATCGAGCGCGTCAAACGTATTCATAGCCGCTAGACCTTGCGATCGATGATGGTGGCGGTGCCGATGCCGCCGCCGCAGCACATGGTTTCCAACCCGTAGCGCAGGTCGCGCCGCTCCAGCTCGTGGAGCAGGTGATTCATGAGCCGCGCCCCGGAGGCCCCCAGCGGGTGCCCGATGGCGATCGCGCCGCCGTTGACGTTGAGTTTGCCGGGGTCGGCGCCCGTCTCCTTGAGCCAGGCCAGCGGGACGGAGGCGAAGGCTTCGTTGACCTCGTAGAGGTCGATGTCCTTGAGCTCGAGCCCGGCCTTCTTGAGCACGGCCGCGGTGCCCGGGATGGGACCTTCGAGCATCAGGACCGGGTCGCAGCCGACCACCGCCTGGGCCGCAATCCGGGCTCGGGGCTTGAGCCCCAGCTCGGCCGCCTTCTCCTTCGACATCAGGAGCACAGCGGCGGCGCCGTCGGTGATCTGCGAGGAGTTGCCGGCGGTGATCGAGTGCTCGGGGTTGAAGGCCGGCTGGAGGGCGGCCACCGCCTCGTAGGAGGCGTTGCCGCGGATGCCCTCGTCCCGTGTCATGACCTCGGCCGCGTGGCCGTTGGCGGGGATCTCGATGGGCATGATCTGGGACTGCAGGTAGCCCTGGTCGCTGGCCGCGGCCGCGTTCAGGTGGCTCTGCACGCTGAACTCGTCCATGGCCTTGCGCTCGATGCCGTACTTGCGGGCAACCAGCTCGGCGGAGATGCCCTGCGGCACCATGTCGTAGAGCTCGGTCAGCTCGGGCGGGAAGGGGTGGCCCGGCCCCTGCACGACCGTGGAGCCCATCGGCACCCTCGTCATCGACTCCACGCCTCCCGCGATGGTGACGTCGCAGACGCCGGCCTGGATCAGGTTGGCCGCGAAGTGGATGGCCTGCTGACTGGAGCCGCACTGGCGGTCGACGGTGGTGGCGGGTGTCTCGACCGGGAAGCCCGCCGCCAGCCAGGCGTTGCGGGCGATGTTGACGGCCTGCTCGCCGGTCTGCATCACGTTCCCGAAGACGACGTCTTCGACCAGCCCGGGCTGGATGCCGGCGCGGTTGACCAGCTCCTTCAGCACCATGGATCCCAGGACGACAGGGTGGAAGTCTTTGAGCTTGCCGTTGCGCTTGCCCATGGGGGTACGAACGGCTTCGACGATGACCACTTCGCGCATGCTCAAACGCTCCTTAGCCAAGCAGCAGAAAGTGGCCTGGCTGCGAACTGATTTTTGGATCTATCCCCACCCGCCGGGTCGCTGATACGTTTCCGCACGCCCCAACCGGCTGAGTACGGTAAACCTGAGGATACCGAACGTCGAGTAGGTGGAAGCCGCAAGGTAGAAGCCGAAAAACGCATAGGGGACTTCAGGGTAAACAGGAAGGTCGCTTGGGGCATTTCCTTTTGTCGGGGGCTCTGCTGCTGGGGAGTCTGATCGTCGCCTGCGGCGGCGGCGGCGGCGGCGTGCCGATCTTCGAGCAGAGCAACGTGCACTTCTCAGGGTGCCCTACCGCACCGGTCGCGGCGCCCACGACCTGCAGCGCGGTGGCCACCATCCGCAACCAGGGCGCCACCGGCACCTCTCGGCAGGTTTTCTACTACTCACTGCACAGCGGCGGCCAGACCCAGCAGGCCACCTGCACACCCGACGTCCCGACGGTGCAGGCGGCCGGGTCTGCGGACCTGACCTGCCAGTTGACGGTGCCCGCCGGCGCGGTACCCGCCGACCTGGTTCTGAGCGGACACTGAGCGGTAGGCGAGGCGGAATCAGGCCACTGCGGGCAGGTCGGGCCCGCGGCAGTAGATAGGCATCGATGGCGGGACCACGATGATCCGGCCGTCGCCGCTGATCACCATCTGCCAGCCGCCTTCATGAAGCATCCAGTGATGGCGAGAGCAGACCAGGACCTGGTTGCCGAGGTCGGTGCTGCCGCCCTTGGCCCAAGGCACCAGGTGATGCGGAGTGCACCAGTACCCGGGACGGCTGCAGCCGGGCCAGCGGCAGGTCTGATCGCGGGCCTGCAGAGCGCGCCGGCCGGGAGCGCTCACGATGCGCCTGCCCCGGCCGACGTCGATCACCACCGACTCCGAACCCAGCACCACCCGCGTCAAAGTGCAGTCGCAGC
>VBEO01000027.1 GCA_005881825.1 Chloroflexota bacterium
CGGAGCGCACGAGCGCCTCGTTGCCCCCGACTCGGGCCGGCGCGGCGGGCCGGGCAGCGGCCGCCCCGCTGGGCCCGCCGGCGGCCGGCGGGGGCGCGAAGGTCGGGCGCGGGCGCTTGCCCTGCTGGCGGCGCTTGCTCCTTTTCGCCATTAGGGCCGGAGTCTACAGGTGATGAACAGGCAGGCGATTAGGGATACCTGTTCTTGGATGTGGAGTGCGACTGGGGGAAGACCGCCTGCCTGTCCGCTGAGCCGAGAACACAACCTGATGTGACGTTGACTACGATATGTTGTGTTCCGGCAGGAACCCTACACCCGTATGTAGTTCCTGTCAACAGGACAACGCTTCGTCCAGGGCACTGCCACAATCAGGCTCGTGGAGACGCCGCCCGGCACGGGCTACTGCATCGCCTGCGGTGAACGCCTGGAGCCGGGCCACCGCTTCTGCTGGGCGTGCGGCGCCGAACGCTGGAGGCCGCCGGCGGCGCAGCAGCCACAAGCGGCCGGCAGGCCACCCCCCAGCCCGGGCACGCCGGCTCTGATCCCCAGCGTTCCGGTGCCGCGCGCGCCCACGGCCGAAGCCACACCCGTGCCTGGCCTGGCCTGGCTTTACGGGGGCGGCGCCGTGGTCTGGCTGCTGTCGCTGGCCCAACTCGGCGGTTTCCTGGCCGCCAGCAAGGGCCGGGCCCAGCTGCTCGACCAGATCGTCAGGGGTGGCTACTCGGCCGCCGACGCCGCCACCCTGCTGTGGATCTACGGCGCCGTCATGATCGCGCTCACGCTCGGCGCGGCCGCGCTCCATGCCACGGCCTTCTACGGCCTGCGCGCCCGCCGGCGCTGGGGCTGGCTGGCGGCCGTGACGGTGGCCGGCGCCTGGTCGCTGGTGCTGGTCGGGATACCGGTGCTGGCGGTGCTGCTGAGGCCGTCTACCCGGCGCGCTTACGGCGTGGGCTGATGTGCACCGCCCGCCCGTCCACGTCCAGGGCAGCCTCGGCCAGCGCCTCAGGCAGGGTTGGGTGCGCGTGCACGGCGTGCGTGAGCTCGGCGGCCGACATCCCCTGGTGCACGGCCAGAACGCCTTCGGCGATCAGGTCGGTGGCGCGGGGACCCATGATGGTGACGCCCAGCACATAGCCCTCCGGATCGGCGACCACCTTGACCAGACCGTCGGTTTCGCCGAGCACCAGGGCCCGGCCCAGGGCGGCGAAGGGGAAGCTGCCGACCCGCGGTTCCAGGCCCTCGGCCCGGGCCTGGGCTTCCGACTTGCCCACGTAGGCGATCTCGGGCTCGGTGTAGATGCAGGCGGGAATCGCGGTGTAGTCCGCGCTCACCGGGTGCTCGCCGAGCGCGTTGTGGACGGCAACCTCTCCCTGGTAGCTGGCGGTGTGGGCGAGCATCGAGATCATGGTCGCGTCGCCGATCGCGTACACGCCTTCCAGGTTCGTGCGCAGGTGCCGGTCGACCTGGATCGCACCGCGTTCCACCGCCACCCCGGCCTCCTCGAGTCCAAGGTCGGCGGTGTTCGGGCGCCTGCCGGTGGCCACCAGGACCTGCTCCGCCTCCAGCTGCGCGCCCTCGAGATTGACCCGGAAGCCCGCCTCGCCCTTCTCGACCGCCTGCACGCGCGCGCCCACGTGGAAGGTCACGCCACGCTTCGCCATCAGCTGCTGGAAGCGCTGCGCGATGTCGGGATCGAGTGGGGTCAGCAGCTGATCGAGCATCTCGACGACCGTGACCTTGGTGCCGAGCAGGGAGAAGATGCCGGCGAACTCCATCCCCACCACCCCGCCGCCGATCACGACCAGTGACTCCGGCACCTTGGGCAGGCTGAGGATCTCGTCGCTGCTCACGCCCAGGTCGGCGCCAGGAAAGGGCGGCCGAGCGACCACCGAGCCCGGCGCCAGGATCACGTTGCGGCCGGCCAGCTCACGCCCGTCGACGGCCACGCGGCCGGGGCCGGCAAGACGTCCACGGCCGGTGATCATCTCGACGCCGTTTGCCTTCAGCAGCCCCATCACGCCCTGGCGCAGCCCGCCCACGACCTTGTCCTTGCGCGCCTGCATGGCGCCCCAGTCGATCTCCGGCTCGGCGACCTTGACGCCGTATTCGGCGGCGCGCCGCACCGTGCGCAGCACCTCCGCGCTCTGCACCAAGGTCTTGGTCGGGATGCAGCCCCAGTTGAGGCAGGTGCCGCCCCACTCCGTCTCCTTCTGCTCCACGATCCCGACCCGCGCGCCCTGGCGCGCGGCGTGGATGGCGGCCACATAGCCTCCCGGCCCGGAGCCGACCAGGACCACGTCGAAATCAGCCATCGGAGCTCAGGATAGGCTCCACGGAATGGAGACCTCGGAGCTGCTGGGCGTGCTGGAGCGGCAGCGGGAGCGCGAACGCGACTTCGCCGCCAACTGGCATGAGACACCCGGCGGCTGGACCGGCGGCCAGCTGTTTGGTCACCTGGCCGCGTGGCGCAAGCGACTCCTGCACTGTCTGGCCACGGGTGAGCCGCCGCCCACCAGCGCGGACGAAATCAACGACGCCGAGATTCCCGCGCTGCGCGGAGAGGACACGGCCGCTGCCGCGGCGCGCGCCGGGGCTCTGCTCGAGCGCCTGCGGTCTGCCGTGAGCGATCGCGGCCCCGACACGCCCTTGCGCTGGTACTCGGTGAACACCCTGGGCGAGGCCGTCCTCCGGAACACGGTTGGCCACCCCTCGCAGCACATGCTCGAGCACCTGCTGGAGCTCGCCCAGGTAGAGGCCGCGGCGGAGCTCGCCGAAACCGTCGTCAAGGAATACCGAACTCTCCAGCTGGGACCGGCGATGATCGGCGGCCCGCTCTACAACCTGGCCGTGGCGCGGGTGAAGCAGGGCCGGCTGGAGGAGGCGCGGGTCCTCGTCGAGGAGGCTCGCCGCGAGCGGCCGGACATCGCGGCCGCGGCCGGCACCGACCCCGACCTGGCGCCGCTCAGGGGCTAGCGGCCCACGCGGAAGAAGACCACGTCGCCGTCCTGAACCCGGTACTCGCGGCCTTCGACGCGCAGCTTGCCCGCCGCCCGCAGAGCGTCCATGGAGCCGGCGGCGACCAGATCGTCCACCGAGGTCACCTCGGCCCGGATGAAGTGCTTCTCGAAGTCGGTGTGGATCACACCTGCGGCCACCGGTGCAGGTGAGTCGCGGTCGCACGGCCAGGCTCGGACCTCCGGCTCCCCGGCCGTGAAGTAGGTGATGAGTCCGCCTGCCCTCCACACGGCGCCGGCCACGGCGTCCAGGCCACCCGCGCGCAGGCCGTAGGAGGAGCGGTACTCGGCGGCTTCGGCGGGGTCGAGCTCCACCAGCTCGGCCTCCAGCCGCGCCGGCACCACCACCGCCTCGGGTCCCAAGGTGGCCGCCGCTGCGCCGCCGTCCGGCAGCAGGGCTTCGTCGACGTTGGCCACCACCACCGCGGGCTTGGCGCTGACCGGGAACAGGGGCGCCAACAGCGCGCGCTGGCCGGGCTCCAGCGAGAGCTCCGACAGCGGCCGCCCCGCATCGAGATGCTCGCGGGCACGGCGCAGGACCTCCAGCTCCTCTGTGCCGGCCTTCTTGCCCACCCGCACCTCGCGCTCCACCAGCTCCAGACGCTTCTCGACCGTGGCCAGGTCGGTGATGGCCAGGTCGACTTCCAGCGTCGCCAGCTCAGCTGCGGGGTCTGGCTCGGGCCCGAAGCAGCGCGCAACCTTGAGCACCACGTCGGCCTCCCGCGCCGCCCCGATGCGCTGGGCCTTGGAGCCGGCCGGCGCGTCGGCGATCCGCACCTGGGCAGCCACCACCTTCTTCGGCTTGACAGCGTCGGCCAGGCGCTGGAGGCGTTCGTCGGGCACGTCGACCATGCCCACCCCGTCGGCGCCGCGCCCCCTGGTCAGAGCGTTGAAGAGCGTGGTCTTGCCGGAGCCGTCGGCTCCAATCAGTGCGACTGAGACGGGCACTTAGGCGACTTGGTCCAGCTGGAAAGCGCTGTGCAGAGCGCGCACGGCCTTCTCGGCGTCTTTGCGCGCGACCAGGCAGGTGATGCGGATCTCCGCGGTGGAGATCATCTCGATGTTGACCTTGGCGGCGGCCAGGGTGCGGAACATGCGCGCCGCGATGCCGGGCGTGCCCAGCATCCCGGTGCCGACGATCGACACCTTGGCCACACCGCCGGCGTGTACGACCTCGCGTGCGCCGATCTCGCGCGCGACCTTCTCGATCACCTTGCTGGCGTGGCGGAGGTCGGAATCGGCGCATGTGAAGGTGAGGTCGGTGATGCCGTCGGTCGACACGTTCTGCACGATGACATCGACCGAGATCCCGGCTTCGGCCAGCGGTTCGAAGATCGCGGCCGCCACACCCGGCCGGTCGGGCACGCCCATCACGGTGATCTTGGCCACGTTGGATTCGTGCGCCACTCCGCGCACGCGGTTGCGCTCTTCCATCGGCAGCTCGGCGACGATCATCGTACCGGGGCGCTGGTGGAAGCTCGAGCGCACGTGGATGCGCACGCCGTACAGCTCTCCGATCTCGACCGCGCGCGGATGCATGACCTTGGCGCCCACCGCCGCCAGCTCCAGGATCTCCTCGTAGGCGATGAATCTGAGCAGGCGCGCCTCGGGGACCACCCGCGGGTCGGCCGTCAGGATGCCGTCGACGTCGGTGTAGATCTCGCACTCCGCGGCATCGAGCGCGGCCGCCAGGGCCACCGCCGTGGTGTCGGAGCCACCGCGGCCGAGGGTGGTGATCTCAAGCTCCTCGGTCACGCCCTGGAACCCGGCCACCACCGCCACCTGGCCGCGGTCGAGCGCCTGCCGGATCCGCACCGGGTCGATCTCGCGGATTCGCGCCTTGCTGTGCTGGGGCCCGGTCCGGATGCCGGCCTGCTGCCCGGTCAGCGAGATGGCGGGCACGCCCATGCCCTGCAGGCACATCGCCACCAGGGGAGCCGTGATGGTCTCGCCGTTGGCGACCAGCATGTCCAGCTCGCGGCCGGGCGGCTCATCGCTGACGCGGTGCGCGAGCTCGATCAGGCGATCGGTCGTGTGGCCCATGGCCGAAACCACCGCCACCACCTGGCAGCCTGACGCCGCCGTGTCGGCGATGCGGCGTGAGACCCGGCGGATGCGCGCCGCGGTGCCGACCGAAGTGCCGCCGTACTTCTGGACGACGAGCGTCACCAGGCCTCCAGGCCGTGCGGCGTGACGCGCGTCACGATGCCGCGGCCGCCCGCCGGCGCCGCCTGCGTCATGGCCTCGGCGACTTCCACGCCGAGGTGCCGCTCGCAGAAGGCGACCACGCTGGGACCTGCCCCCGCCAGCGCCGAGCCGTAGGCTCCCGCCTCGCCGGCCGCCTCCATCACGGCCTCCACCCAGGGATACAGAGGAATCCGCTGCGGCTGGTGCAGCCGGTCCTCCAGGGCCACGTTCAGCCGATGCCAGTCCCGGTTGTGCAGGAGGTGCACCAGCGAGGCCACCCGAGCCAGATTGAACACGGCGTCGGCGCGCTCGACCTGCGCCGGCAGCGCCGCCCGGGCCGCCTCGGTCGACAG
>VBEO01000137.1 GCA_005881825.1 Chloroflexota bacterium
TAGATCAGCGGCATCTCCACGTTGTGGAGAGCCGTCGAGCGCGGGATCAGGTTGAAGGACTGGAAGACGAAGCCGATCTTGCGGTTGCGCACGGCCGCCAGCTGGGAATCGCTGAGGTCGCGCACGTCGACGCCGTCCAGGATGTATGTCCCGGCGGTGGGTAGGTCGAGGCAGCCGACCAGGTTCATCAGGGTCGACTTGCCGGAGCCCGACGCGCCCATGATGGCCACGAACTCCCCCGCCCTGACCTCGAGGTCGATGCCGCGCAGGGCGTGCACCTCGATGCTGCCCATCCGGTAGATCTTCGTGATCCCGCGCAGCGCGATCATCACGTCGGGGCTTGACGTCATCCCCCGAAGCCGCCCCCGATGCGCACATTGCCGCCGCCGCCGTTGCGGCCGGCGCCTCCGCCGGTGCTGGTCGTGGTGCTGCGCAGCTGCGGCAGGACGACGCGGTCGCCCGCAGCCAGGCCGTCGGTGACTTCGGTCGTGGTGTCACCGGCGACGCCCAGGGTGACAAGCTTGCGGACCTCTTTGCCACCGGCCTGGAGCACGTTTACGAAGGCGCGGGTGCCGATGCGGGTGATCGCGGAGTTGGGCACCACCAGCACGTTGCTGGCCTGTGCCACCACCACGGTCACGTTGGCGGTCTGGCCGGATCGGATGCGGTTGTCGATCTGCTCCAGGGTCAGGGTCGTGTTGTAGTTGACGACGTTGGAGACCACGGTCGCGGCGGCCGCGGTCGCCAGCACGTGGGAGGGGATGGTGAGGCCCTGCACGGCGTCGAAGCTCACCGTCGCGGCCTGGCCGGCCGCGATCCGGCCGGCGTCGGCCTCGGCGAAGGGGACGACGACCTGGAAGGCCTGGTCGTTGCTGATGACGGCGAAGGCGGAGCCGGCACTGGAGCTGCCGGTGCTGCTGGCGCTCGAGCTGGAGGGCGCCGGGGCGAGGGTGCCGGGGGCCAGCGCGGTGGTGCCGCCGGAGGCGCCCACGTACTCGCCGACCTGCCCGCTGAGGCTGTTGATCACGCCGCCGATGGGCGCGGTGAGGGTGGCCTGGTTGAGGTTGAGCTGGGCCGTGTCGACGGCGGCCTGCGCGTTCTGGATTGCAGCCTGCTGGGCGGCGATCGTGCTCGGGCGCGAGGAGGTCTGGGCGTTGAGCGAGTCCTGCGCGCTGGTGATCGCGTTGGCGGCCTGGTTGAGAGAACGCTGGCCGCTGACCTGGTCGAGGGCGACCTTGATGTTGTCCGCGTTGACCTTGGCCTGGTCCGCGGCGACCTTCGCGGAATCGGCGTTGGCTGCGGCGGCATCCCCATTGACCTTGGTCTGGTCCGCGCCGACGGCGGTGCGATCGGTGTTGATGTTGGCCAGATCCGCGCCGCAATTGGGCGCCGCGGGATTGGTGAAGCAGCCGTCCGCCGTGTACTGATTGCCGTCCGCGGTCAGCTTGGCCTGGTCAGCCGCCAGCTGCTGCTGGTCCAGCTTGTAGGTGAAGCTCGCCTGGAGTGCGCTGTTGTCCAGGTTGAACTGGGCCTGGTCGCCGCCCAGCTGCGCCTTGTCGGCGGCGAGCGCGGCCTGGTCCTGGGCGTTGGTGAGGTTCACCTGGTTGACGGTGTCGTTGTAGGAGGTGCGCGCGATGTCGATGGCGTGCTGCGCCTGCACCAGGGCGGTGCCGTTCTGGGTGTTGGCGAGGTTGGCCTGCGCGGTCTGCAGGTTGGCGTTGGCCTGATCGAGCGCGATCTGCAGGGCGGTGGTGTCGATCTTGGCGAGCACCTGGCCTTTGCTCACATGGTCGCCGACCTTCACGTCCACCTCGGTGAGCTGGCCGGCGCTGCGGAAGCCCACGTTGATCTGCTCGGCGGGCACCACCGACCCTGTGCCGGTGACGGCGGAGCGCACGGTGCCCCGGGTGACCGCCGCCGTGCGCACGGCAGCCGCGGCCTGGGCGGGCGGGAAGAACACGTCGCGCCCGATCAGCCCGGCCAAGGCGAGTGCGATCAGGCCCAGGCCGGCCACGGCCATGTACTGGTTGCGGTTGGGCGATCGGAACGCCTGGATGACGTTGTCGCGCGGCTGAATCACTGCTTCAGGCCTCCTCAGCGGATGTGTGGTGGGTGTCCCAACGCAGCTCGTCGAGGCTCCAGCCTCGCGGCGAGCCGAGACGCGTGCTGGCGGCCAGCCCCAGCCCGACCAAGGCCGCGGCGGCGCCGAACAGCCAGCCCAGGTAGGGCACCAGGGCGGCGTCGAGGACCATCAAGATCCCGGCCACGCCGGCCAGGAAGGGAGAGACCGCGCCCAGTCGCGAAAGCACGCGGCGGCCGGCATAGAGTCCAAGGCTCGCGATCCCGAAGGCGACCGCGGCCGCCGACGCCAGCCAGAGCACCGGCGCGATGCCGATCAGAAACAGCGTGTACCGGAAGAGCAGCGTCACCGCAGCCACCAGCAGCGCGGCCGCGGCCCCGGCGGCGTAGGCGCGAACCAGCCCGTGCGGGGCCTCCAGCCGCTCGACGGCCACCCGGACGCGGCCGGGCACCATCACCAGCATGGCGAGGCAGAGCAACAGCACTGCCACCGTGGTGGCCACCACCGTGCCGTAGCCGAAGTCGAGCAGCGGATCCCGAAAGGCGAGCCCGAAGCCGAACCGCGGCAGCAGAGCCGGCTCGGCGGGCCGGCCGGCGGCCAGGAGCCTGGCCGGTTCCGGTTCCGGCAGCAGCGGCTTGATCAGGGCGGCGTCGGCCACCGCCAGCAGGCCACCGATCGCGACCAGACAGATGAGGACCAACGGCCAGGTCCAGCGCTTTGCCATCGGGGCTAGCTGAGCCGCCGGCGGGCGCCGCGTGAGAGGAGCGCCAGGTGTGCCGTGCTGCAGGCGATCAGCGCGACCAGGCCCAGGAACAGGATTAGGTCCCCCGGCACCGGCACCGGGGTGGAGCCGCTGGAGCCGAGCAGCCAGCCGGCGTCGCGCAGGGCTCCGCCTGCCGCGCTGGCGAGCCCGGCGAAGCCCGAAAGCTGGACCAACACGAGGCAGCCCAGAACCAGCTCCAACGTAGCCAGGGTCCAGCTGAGCTCGGGATGCTGGCGATCGGCACGCACCCGGGCCATAACGACGGCCGCCAGGTCTCCGGGGGCGGGCGCCGGCAGCGCCCGGAGGCGTCCAGGCAGCGTGCTCGCCGCGCGGTGCTGCTCGGCGCAGTCTAGGCAGCCGGCCAGGTGTGCACGCACGGCGGCCTGCCAGTTCGGTTCCAGGCTGCCGTCGACCAGCGCCTCCAGGCGCAGGCGGGCCTCCCGGCAGGTCACGCCGGCGCCTCCACGAGCGCCCGGCGGAGGCTGGCCCGGGCCCGGTGCATGCGCGACTTGAGCGCGGCTACGGTCATGCCCAGCGCGGCCGAGACCTCGTCCAGCGAGAGGCCCGAGTAGTAGTGCAGGACCAGGGCCAGGCGGCTGGTCTGTTCCAGCTCTAGCAGGGCTTCGCGCAGGCCCGCGGCTTCTGGTTGCTGGACGTCCCCACCTCTGCCCTGTCCGGATTCGGGGGAGGGAGTGTCGACCCCACGGCGCACATAGTTGAGGCTGACGTTGGCGGCCAGCTTCCAGAACCAGGGCTCGAACGGGCGGGCGCTGTCGTAGCGCGCCAGCGCGCGATAGAGGCGGACGAAGATCTCCTGGGCCAGGTCCTGGGCCTCGTCGGGGTCGTGCAAGTGCTGGTAGGCGAAGCCGTGTACGCGGCGCTGGTAGCGCCGGATCAACGCCTCGAAGGCGGCGTCGTCGCCGCCGGTCGCCAGCCTTGCCAGCCCCTCGCTGGAATCCTCCACCGGAGCGATCCGGCCGAGGGATACCACCGCCCCACTCACGCAAGGGATTACACGGGATGGACCCGGCCCGGTTGCACCCCGGTTGTTAACGTTTTGTCAGAGCGCCCCGCTGACGCTTCGCTTCGCGGGAAGAACCAAGGTTCCTCCCGCGGACCTACCTCCTTTTCACCTCAGAGTTAGGTCCCCAACGCCTGGATCACGGACCCACACGGGCTGCCAGAGCCAGCCCTTACGGCCACACTTAGTCCGCGTGTTCAGATCGGCGGCCACTTCAGCCTTGCGTAGAGATCCAGTGCCGGAGCCAGTACCCGGTTGAGGTCGCCGGTGAACACCAGCACCCCCATCCCCACCAGCAGCAGCCCACCCACCGTGTCGATAGGCCGGGCGTGCCGGCGCAGCCAGCCGGACACGCCCGCGAAGCGCTCCAGCGAGGCCGCGGCGAGCAGGAAGGGGATCCCCAGACCCAGCGAGTAGATCAGGAGCAGGAGGGCGGCCCGCGGCGCGCTGCCCTGCACGCTGGCCATGGTCAGGATGGCGCCCAGGACCGGCCCGATGCAGGGAGTCCAGCCGAAGGCGAAGGCCACGCCGAGGAACAGGGCGCCGGCCGGACCGGGCCGCACGCGCTCCAGCAGCGGCCGGCCCTCGCGCATCAGCAGAGGCGCAGGCACCAGCCCGATCACGATCAGGCCCAGCACCACGATGAGGATCCCCGCCGCGCGGTCGAGCCAATCGCGCGGGGCGCCGGTGAGCAGCGAGCCGGCCGACGCCGCGGCCCAGCCCAGCGCGGTGAAGACGACGGCGAAGCCGAGCACGAACAGCGTGGCTGCCAGCACCGTCCGCCCGCGGCCGGCGCTCACCCCCGACATGAAGCCCAGGTAGCCGGGCACCAGCGGCAGCGCGCAGGGGGAGGTGAAGGAGAGGATGCCCGCCGCCAGCGCGAGCGCCGGCGCCAGTGCCTCGTGACCGCTCACGCAGCGCTGCTCCGGGCGTTATACTCCGCGCGGAGTATTTCGCCATGGATAAACCCGCAGCCCGCCTGACGCCCCTCGCCGTAGCCGTAGCCAGCCTGCTCGACGAGCGGCCGATGCACCCCTACGAGATGGCCCAGGCCATGAAGCTCCGCTACATGCACGACGCGGTCAAGCTCAACTTCGGCTCGCTCTACCACACGGTCGACCAGATGCTGCAGGCCGGCCTCATCCAGACCACCGGCACCGGCCGGGAAGGACGCCGCCCCGAGCGCACGGTTTACCGGCTCACCGCCGCCGGCCGCGAGGCCTTCCGCGCCCGCCTGCGCGGCCTGCTGGCGGAGCCGGCCAAGGAATACAGCCACTTCGAGGCGGGGTTGGCCTTCATGCACCACCTGGAGAAGTCCGAGGCGGCCAAGCTGCTGCGCCAGCGAAAGGCGGCGCAGGCGGCGCTGATCGAGGAGACCAAGCGGGTGCTGGGGATGCTGGCCCGGGGCGGGCTCTCCCGGCTCTGCATCGTCGAGGTGGAGCATGCCCAGGCCCTGCGCCGGGCCGAGATCGATTGGTTGGAAGGCCTCGTCCGGGAGATCGAGTCGGGGCGGTTGGAGTGGTTCGCGGGCATTCGCGAGCCGGTGACGATGGAGGTGATCAGCTCATGACCCGGTTGCGCGCGAACCCCTGGGCGGTGCTGGTGGTGCTCAGCCTGGGCTTCTTCATGATCCTGCTCGACACCACGATCGTGAACATCGCGGTGCCGAGCATCCTGAGCGACCTCAACACCTCCCTCGACCAGATCCTCTGGGTGCTCAACGCTTACATCCTGGTCTACGCCGTGCTCCTCATCACGGCCGGCCGGCTGGGCGACCTCTGGAGCCCCAAGTACATGTTCGTCGCCGGGCTCGCGGTGTTCACCCTGGCCTCCATGGCCTGCGGGGCCGCACAGAACGCCGACCAGCTGATCGCCTTTCGGGTCGTCCAGGGCGTCGGCGGCGCCATGCTGACGCCGCAGACCCTCACCATCATCACCAGCATCTTCGAGCCCACCAAGCGGGGCGCGGCGTTCGGCGTCCCGGGTGGAGTGGCCGGTATCGCCGCTCTGACCGGGCCGACCCTGGGCGGGGCGCTGGTGACCTGGGTCAACTGGCGCTGGATCTTCTACGTCAACGTCCCGATCGGGATCTTCACGATCGTCGCGGCGGCCTTGATCATCCCCAACCTGCGGCCGGGCCGCCGCCACGGCTTCGACATCGTGGGCGTGCTGCTCGCCACCGCCGGGCTTTTCTTGATCACCTTCGGGCTCATCGAGGGCCAGAAGTACGACTGGGGAACCGTGACCGGCATCATCAGCATCCCGCTGCTCCTGGCCGGCGGCGTGGTGCTGGTTATCGCCTTCTTCGCCTGGGAGAGGTTCCAGGCCGAGCCGCTGATCCCGCTCTCGCTCTTCGCGGACCGCAACTACAGCCTCATGAACTTCACCACCGCGGCCGTCGCCTTCGGGATGCTGGGGATGTTCCTGCCGGTCACCATCTTCCTGCAGTCGGTGCTCGGCTTCTCGGCCATCAAGGCGGGGCTGACCTTCCTGCCCATGAGCCTCGTCTCGATGCCGGTGGCGCCTTTCGCGGGGCGGCTGGCAGACCGGATCGGCGGCAAATACATCCTGCTCTTCGGGCTCACCATGTTCTCGATCGGCTTCGGCCTGATCGACCTCGTGGCCAGCGTCAACGCCGACTGGTACACGTTCACACTGCCCGCGATGGTGGCCGGCGTGGGCCTGGGCTGCACCTTCGCGCCCATGGTCACCGTGGCCATGCGCAACATCGAGCCCCGGATGGCCGGCGCCGCCTCAGGCGTCTTCAACACCACCCGCCAGCTGGGCGGTGTGCTGGGCAGCGCCGTGGTGGGGGCCGTCCTCCAGAACCGCCTGGCCACCGCCCTCCACGACCAGGCCGTGGCCCGCTCGGCCGGACTCCCTGCCCAGTTCCGCCAGCGCTTCATCGACGGCTTCAGCCAGGCCTCCAAGTCGGGCTTCCAGGTCGGCCGCGGCCAGAGCGGCGGCGCCAATCTGCCTTCCGGCCTGCCGCCGCAGGTGGCGCACCAGCTCCAGCAGATCTCGCATGACGTCTTCGCGTATGGGTTCATCGACGCCATGCGGCCAACGCTGCTGGTGGGCGTGCTGGTGCTGGGGCTGGCTGCGCTCAGCTGTCTCGGCATCAAGCGCCGGCGCCGCGAACCGCAGCCGGCCACGGCCCAGGTGGCCGTCGCCTGAACGATGCTGGGGATGTTCCTGCCGGTCACCATCTTCCTGCAGTCGGTGCTCGGCTTCTCGGCCATCAAGGCGGGGCTGACCTTCCTGCCCATGAGCCTCGTCTCGATGCCGGTGGCGCCTTTCGCGGGGCGGCTGGCAGACCGGATCGGCGGCAAATACATCCTGCTCTTCGGGCTCACCATGTTCTCGATCGGCTTCGGCCTGATCGACCTCGTGGCCAGCATCAACGCCGACTGGTACACGTTCACACTGCCCGCGATGGTGGCCGGCGTGGGCCTGGGCTGCACCTTCGCGCCCATGGTCACCGTGGCCATGCGCAACATCGAGCCCCGGATGGCCGGCGCCGCCTCAGGCGTCTTCAACACCACCCGCCAGCTGGGCGGTGTGCTGGGCAGCGCCGTGGTGGGGGCCGTCCTCCAGAACCGCCTGGCCACCGCCCTCCACGACCAGGCCGTGGCCCGCTCGGCCGGACTCCCTGCCCAGTTCCGCCAGCGCTTCATCGACGGCTTCAGCCAGGCCTCCAAGTCGGGCTTCCAGGTCGGCCGCGGCCAGAGCGGCGGCGCCAATCTGCCTTCCGGCCTGCCGCCGCAGGTGGCGCACCAGCTCCAGCAGATCTCGCATGACGTCTTCGCGTATGGGTTCATCGACGCCATGCGGCCAACGCTGCTGGTGGGCGTGCTGGTGCTGGGGCTGGCTGCGCTCAGCTGTCTCGGCATCAAGCGCCGGCGCCGCGAACCGCAGCCGGCCACGGCCCAGGTGGCCGTCGCCTGAACCCTTAGCCTTTGCCCGTGGGCGAGGGATTCCTGGAGCGCGACGGCGTCCGCCTGCACTGGGTGGAGTGGGCGCCGTCACAGCCCGAGGAAGACGACGGCGTCGCCATCCTCGCGCTGCACGGGCTGAGCTCGAACGCGCTGTTTTGGGGCCGCCTGGCGGAGCAGCTGCCGCACCGGCGGCTGGTCGCGCTCGACCAGCGGGCGCACGGCGCCAGCGACGCGCCGGCGGGCGGTTACAAGATGGAGGACCTGTCGGCGGACGCGCTGATCGCCCTAACCGAGCTGGACCTCGGCCGGCCGGTCCTGATCGGCCACTCTTGGGGTGGCTCCGTCGCGCTCGACCTGGCCGCCACCAGCCCGGAGCGGATCTCCGGCCTGGGTCTGATCGACAGCCCGATCCTGCCCCTGGCCGAGCGTCTGACCTGGGACCAGGCGGCTCAGGTCATGCAGCCGGACCTCCCGCGCTACGCGGAGCTCGATCAGGCTTACCGGGTCGCGGCCGACCTCCTCGGCCCGGCCTGGGCTGCCGACCTGGAGCCGTTCGTGGCCGCCTCCCACCGTCGCGACGGCGACGCCTGGGTCCTGACCCTGACCGCCGAGGTGCGGCTGCAGATTCTCAAGCAGCTGTTCGCCTTCCAGCCGGCGCTGCTTTTCGAGCGTCTGGAGGGCCTGCCGGTGCTGTTGGCGCTGGCCGGCGCCGACGCCGGCTTCCGGCCCTGGAAGGAGCAGGGCGCGCGCGAGGTGAAGTCGGCCATCCCCGATGCCGATGTGCGCTGGTACCACTCCGGGCACGACATCCCGCTGATCCTTCCCGCCGAAATCGCCCGGGACGTGGAGCGGCTGTGCGTGCGCGCCGCCTGGCGGGAGCTGGCGCGGGACGCGGCCACCCTGAGCGGCGATTGGGCTGCACCGTCGGGGAGCGGCGAATGGTCGGCGAAGGACCTGCTGGCGCATCTCTCGAGCAGCCAGGCGGCGATGGCGCCGCTGCTCGCACTGGGTCCGCCGAAACCGGGCGCTGAGCCCTTCGACGCCGATCGCTGGAATGCCTCGCAGGTGCGCCGGCGGCACGACACGCCCGCCGCGGAGCTGATCGCCGAGCTGGAGCGCGGCACTCAGGCCCTGGACGCGGCCCTGCTCACGGCCGACCTGGCCGCACCCATGCCCGCCGGCAGCGAGGCGGGCCGGAGCATCGCGTCGGCGATGCGGGCCATGGCCCGCCACCAGCGCGAGCACCTGGAGGAGCTCCGCCTGGCGCTCGGCTCCGCGCTCGGCCGGCCCGCCTAGGCCGTTCTATGAGTTCGGCGGGGCCGAGCTGATGTCGGCCAGCGCCGACCCTTCGTCCTGCTGGGTCGCCAGGTCGCCGAGGGCGAGGATGCCGACCGGCTTGCTGCCCTCCATCACCGGCAGCCGGCGGATGGCCTTCGCGCGCATCAGCTTGACCGCCTCGTCGACGGACTGGTCGGGCTGGAGCGTGATCAGGTCCGAGCTGCAGATGTCGCCCAGCTTGGTGCTCCGCGGATCCTTGCCCTCGGCCACCGCGCGCACGGTGATGTCGCGATCGGTCACGATCCCGCAGACCTGGTCGCCCTGCGTGACGATCACGTCACCGATATTCCTGTCCTTCATGGCGCGGGCGGCGTCCTGCACCAGCGCGTCGACCGCCATCGTCACCGGCGATTTGGTCATCACATCGCGAACCATTTTTTCCATAACGGCTACGACGATACGAGTAGGGACGAGAGCTCGCCGCGGGAGTCGAAGGGCAGCTCGCGCGGCTCGCCGAGCAGCTCCAGGCCCAGCTCGCGCGCCTCGCCGAGGAGGGCCGGGCTGACCGCCATGACCTCGGTGTGCAGGGTGTCGTGGATCCACGCCAGTCGCGTCTCCTGCGGGGAGCGCCCCACCGCGGTCACGGCGGCGCGCACCGCATCGCGGTCGTCGGCCAGGACCATCGGCAGGTGCGGCCGCTCGATGGCGATCTGGCCCGCGGTCAGCGCGTTGGTGTAGAGCGCCTCGAGGTCGACGCCGGCCAGCAGGCGGGCGGGCACGTAGTCCGCGTTGCCGATGCCCATGGCGTTGCCGTGCGTGTTCTCCGTCAGCCCCAGCACCGCGATGGCCTGGATCAGCGGCCTCCCCGACTCCTCCTGGCCCACGATCCGGAACCTGTTGATGACATTGGTGTCCATGCCCGTCCCGCTGATGTCCTTGCCCATGCGGTCGACGACCAGGACGTCTATCTCGCGAAAGGGGATGCGCGGCATCAGCTCGCGCGCGCGGCGCAGAAGCTCGGACTCGGCTTCCCCCCCAACCTCGGCGGCGCTCAGGCCGCGGGCCAGCGCGGTCTCGTCGCGCTGGTTCTCGACTACCGCCAGCGCGCCCAAGAGCAGCCCGCTGCGCTCGGCCAGGCGGGCGGCGGCCGGAATGCGCTCGGCCAGGCCGGCCGCGCCGGCCGCGTGCATGACCTGCGCGCCGGGCTGCTTGCCCAAGCCGATCGCGCACATCTTGGCCGGCCCCGACTCGACCGGGCCGCGGAAGCTGGTGTGCGGCTTGACGCGCGAGATCAGGAAGACCGCGCCGGCCTCGACGGCCAGGCTGTCGGCGTGCCAGGGCACGCCGGGCAGCGCCTCCCCGACCACCACCGTCTCCATGGTCGCGCGCACCGGCGCGCCCACCCGCTCCTCGGTGACGCCAAAGCCGGCCAGGACATCAGCCTGCCCGGCCGCGGTGGCGGCGCCGTGGCTGCCCATGGCGGGCACGATGAAGGGGTCCCAACCGGCGGCTTTGAGCGCGCCGACGCTCGCGCGCACGACCAGCTCCAGGTTGGCGATCCCCCGGCTGCCGACGCCCACCGCCACCGGGCCCGGCGTCCGGCCGCCGGCGGCGAGGACACGACCCACCTCCTCGCACACGGCTGCCTCGATGCCTTCCAGGCGCGGCGCCTGAAAGTGCTGGCGGACCAGCGCCACGGGCGGCAGCTCGGTCACCAGCAGGCGCCCGGCCAGCTGCCTCAGCATGGGCAGCAGCGGCTGCGGGTCGAGCCCGTTCATGAGCTGCCGACCACCACCTTCTTGCCGGGGTTGAAGAGGTTGCGGGGGTCGAAGGCCGCCTTCACCGCCAGCATCAGCCGCATCTCCTCCGGCCCCAGCTGGCGCGCCAGCTGGTGGCGCTTGACCAGACCCAGCCCGTGCTCGCCGGTCACGGTACCTCCCAGCTCGAGCACGCCGGCGAAGATCAATTCCGCGCCCCGCGCGGCGCGCGCCACCTGGTTCTTGTCGGCCGCGTCGATCAGGAAGGTCGCGTGCAGGTTGCCGTCGCCCGCGTGGCCCCAGCTGCAGGTCGGCAGGTCGACTTGGCGGCCCGCCTCCTCGCACACCTCGAGGGCGGCTTCCAGCCGGTCGAAAGGCACGGCCACGTCCTCGGACATCTTGCCGCCGCGCACACTGCGTACCGCGAAGCTGACGCCGTCGCGCCAGCGCCAGAGGTCGCGGCGGCCGGCCGGGGTGTCGACGGTGTCGACCCGCAGCGCGCCCTCCTCCAGCGCTTCGGTCAGGCCGGCGGCCAGGGTGTGGGCCCCGGCCGGATCGCCGTCGGCCTCGCTGATGACCAGGAACCGCGTACCCTCCGGCAGGCCGCCCGGAAAGGCCGCCGCGCTGGCCGCCACGGCGCCAGCGTCCAGGTACTCGAGCACCGACGCCCGCAGCCCGAAGCCGTAAACGCGGCGCAGGGCGGCGACCCCCGCGGCGGTGCTGGGGTAGCCGGCCACCAAGGGGATCTGGGATTCGGGCATGGGGATCAGCTTCAGCCAGGCGGCCGTGATGAAGCCCAGCGTGCCTTCGGAGCCGCAGAGGACCGAGCGCAGGTCGTAAGCCGCGACGTCCTTGCGGGTGGCACCCCCGAAGCGGACCAGCTCGCCGCCGCCGATCACAGCCTCCACGCCGGTCACCCAGTCGCGGGTGACGCCGTACTTGAAGCTGTGCGGCCCGCCGGCGTTGCAGGCCAGGTTGCCGCCGATCTGGGACTGCTCGGAGGCGCCGGGGTCGGGCGGGAAGTAAAGGCCCGACTCCCGGGCCAGACGGTGCAGCCGGCCCGTGGTCACGCCCGCCTCCACGTGCACACGCCAGGCCTCGGGGTCCAGGCCGCGGACCCGGTCCAGCCGTTCCAGACTGACCACCACCCCGCCCTGGGGCACCGCCCCGCCGGCGAAGCCGGTCCCTCCACCGCGCGGCACCATGGCGATGCCGCGCTCGTAGCACCAGGCCACGACGGCCTGCAGCGCGGCGACGTCGGGAGGCGCCACCACGGCTTCCGCCTGGCCGGCCAGGCCCTGCATCTCGGTCGAGTCGTGGAGGTATTCGGCGCCCTCGCGTAGCGCGTCCTGGCCGGCCAGCCGTGCCAGGTCGGCGGCCAGCCGGGTCATCCCACCAGGGCGATCGGCCGGACCGGTGACCCCGTGGCGCCCATGATCTTGAGCGGCAGGCAGACCAGCGTGAACTCACGCACGCTGTCGCGCGCCAGCTCCTCGAGGTACAGGTGCTCGAGGATGTGGATGCCCGAGCGCACCAGCAGGATCACGTGCCCGGGGAGGGTGGTGCCCGTGGCCGGGTCGGAGCCCTCGATCCAGTCCCAGGCCACGTTGTCGGCGCCCACCGCGCGCACGCCGAGGTCGGCCAGCCACTGCGAAACCTCACCGGCCATGCCGGCCGTGCGCAGGTACTCCGCCGGCTGTTTCCAGAGCGCGCCGCCCCCGGTGCGCAGCAGGACCACGTCGCCGGCGCGCGGCTCGACGCCCTGCTTCTGGGCGGCCGCTTGCACTTCGGCCAGCGGCACCCAGCGGGCCGGCGCGCAGGGCGCCAGGTCGATCAGCACGCCGCGGGCCATGATCGGCGCCACGCTGTCGATGCCGAGCTCGGTGAAGCCGGCGCTGGTCTGGAGGCGGGGAGTCATCTTGCGCGGCCCGTGGATCTGAAGGTCCTCGGCCTGGTGGCACAAGGCATCGATGTGGGTCCCGGCATGGTCGCTGGTGACGAGGATCCCCGACGCCCCGCTGCGCCGGTCGGGACCGCCCGGCTCGTGCCGGCGGTGCAGGAGGTAGCCGAACCCTGGGGGCACGTGCGCCGGGTGCATGGGAGCCTGCGCTGTCCGTGGCTGCTCGAGGTCGTACACCCGCGCCCCGGCGAGCGCGTCGAGGAGGGCTACAGCCGGCCTCCGCTGAGACCGCGGAGCACGGCCAGGAAGAGGACCGCGCCCAGGACGGCGACCAGGATGCTGCCCAAGAACCCGAAGGTGGTCCCGTGAATGAAGAAGCTGACCACGAAGCCGCCCACGAAGGCGCCGATCACGCCCACCACGATGTCGGCGATGCAGCCGAGACCGCGGCCGGCCACGATGCGGCCCGCGACGGCGCCGGCGATCAGGCCCACCACCAGCCAGGCCAGCAGGCTGCCGGGGTCCAGGTTGACGCTGCCGATGGCGGCCAACTGCACGGGAACGAGTTTAGAGCCGGTCGTGCCTAGTGACTTTTACGGCGTGCGGAGGCCTCGCTCACGCGACGGTTGATCGCGTCCATCTCTTCCTGGATCCGCTGCAGCCGATGGCGGATCCGGACCAGCGCTATCCGGCCGTCCTCTAGCCTCGCGCGCCTGACGTGATCTGCTTCGGGCGGCTGTGATTTATCGGGCAATGCCATGCAGGGAGCACCTTACTTGACAGCCAAATTATCACATTGTCCACCAGCGGTCTACTCGGCGAGGGCTTTGGCGCTGACCTTGGGCCCGAAGTGCTCGGCGGCGCCGATCAGGGAATCGATGTAGCGATAGCGCTCGTAGCGCCGCTCCAGCAGCAGCTGCGTGTCCTCCTCGAGCAGCGGCTGCACGGCGCGCAGCAGCGCTTCATCGAGGGCGCGGGCGGCGGCATCGTAGTCGGTGTGCGCGCCGCCGGACGGCTCCGGGATCACCTCCTCGACCACGCCCATGGCGAGCAGGTCGCGGGAGGTGATCTGCAGCTGCTCGGCGGCTTCGACCTTGCGCGCGTTGTCCCGCCAGACGATCGAGGCGGCGGCTTCGGGCGAGGCCACCGAGTAAATGGAGTTCTCCATCATCAGCACCCGGTCGGCGACGGCCAGGCCCAGCGCGCCCCCCGAACCGCCTTCGCCGATGATGCAGGCGACCACGGGGACCGGGATCGTGAACCATTCCATGATGGCGCCCGCGATGGCGGCGGCGATGCCGCGCTCCTCGGCGCCGGCGCCCGGGTAGGCCCCTGGTGTGTCGACCAGGCAGACGATCGGGAATCCGAACTTGGCCGCCTGGTGTGCCAGCCGGATCGCCTTCCGGTAGCCCTCGGGGTGCATCATCCCCCAGTTCCGGTGCAGGCGCTCGGAAAGGGTGCGGCCCTTCTGGTTGCCCATGAAGAGCGCCGTGCGCCCGTGCCAGGTGCCTATCCCGGCCACCAGTGCCGGGTCGTCGGCCGAGAGCCGGTCGCCGTGCAGCTCCACGAAGTCCGGGACCAGACGGCTGACGTAGTCGCCGAAGTAGGGGCGGTCCTGGTGCCGGGCCATCTCCACCAGCTGCCAGACCGAAAGGGTGTCGGTCATCGATAGAGCTCCAGGAGATGGATCAGGCGGCGGCGGAGCTCGGTCCGCGGCACCACCATGTCGACCTGGCCGTGCGTCAGCTGAAATTCGGCGCTCTGGAAGCCCTTGGGCAGGTCGGCGTAGGTGGCCTGCTTGATGACGCGCGCGCCCGTGAAGCCGATGGCCGCGCCAGGCTCCGCAATGTTGACGTCGGCCATCAGGGCCAGCGAAGCCGACACGCCGCCGAAGGTGGGATCCGTGAGGACGCTGAAGAAAGGCGTGCGCGAGACGTGCAGGCGCCCCACGGCCCCGTTGACCTTGGCCAGCTGCATCAGCGCCAGCACGCCCTCCTGCATGCGGGCACCGCCCGAGGCGGTGACCAGCAGGTAAGGCACGCCCGAAGCGGCCGCGGCCTCCAGGCCGCGCGCCAGCCGCTCTCCAGCCACGATGGAAAGAGTCCCGCCCACGAAGCGAAAGTCGAATACCCCGAGCCAGGCCGGCCGCTCGCCGATGCGGGCCAGGCCCGTGCGGACGGCCTCGTTGAGGCCCTCCTCACGGGCGGCCTCGATCATGTCCTCGTAGGGCTTGGGACGCTTCCAGTCCAGCAGGTCGTGGGGCCGGATGTCGGACCAGCGCTCCTGCCAGGATCCGGGATCGGCGAGCAGCGCGAGCCAGGCGTCCGCGCCCATCCGGAAGTGATGGCCGCAGGCGCAGACGTAGGCAGACGCGCGCAGCGCCTCGACGTCCAGCCCGACGCCGCAGCCGGGACAGTTGGTGGGCAGCGGGATCAGCGGCAGCCGGGGTTCCGGCGCCGGTTCGCGTCGTCTCTCCTGGAGGAGTGCTATATGGAAAGCCCCCCGTCCACCACCAGCGTGTGGCCGGTGATGAACCCCGCGCGCTGCGAGCACAGGAAGGCGACAGCGGCCGCGATGTCGTCGACGGTGCCCTCGCGCTTGAGCGGCGTCGCTTCCACGACGGCCTGCATCATCTCCTCGGTCATCGAGGAGCTGGTCAGCTCCGTCCGCACGTAGCCCGGCGCCACCGCGTTCACGGTGATGCTGCGGGAGCCGACCTCCTTGGCCATCGACTTGGTGAAGGCGATAAGCCCCGCCTTGGCGGCGGCGTAGTTGGCCTGGCCGGCGTTGCCCGTGATGCCGACCACCGAGCTGATGTTGACGACGCGCCCCCAGCGCGCGCGCATCATGCCCATCAGCACCGCCTTGGTCGTGTGGAAGGCGGAGGTGAGATCGGTCTCGATGACGTGCCGCCAGTCCTCCTCCTTCATGCGCAGGAGCAGGTTGTCGCGTACGGCGCCGGCGTTGTTGACGAGCACGTCGACCTGGCCGATCGACTTGACCATCGCCGCCACCGCGGCCCCGTCGGAAACGTCGCACTGGAGCGCCTCGCCGCCGATCTCGGAGGCGGTGGACTCGGCCGCGCCGGCGTCGCCGCGGTAGTTGACGATGACCCGGGCGCCCATGGCCGCCAGCGCACCCGAGATGGCCTTGCCGATGCCCTTGCCGCCGCCGGTGACCAGCGCGGTCTTGCCCTCCAGGTCCTTGCTCACGCGAAATCCACGAAAAGCTCTTCGGCGTTCCAGGAGGTGACGCCGGGAATGTGCTTCTGGGCCAGGCTGGCGAGCACGCGGCCGGGGCCGAGCTCGACCACCGTCTGCACCTGCATCCGGCGCATCTGCACCATCGTCCGCGCCCAGTCCACGGGGCGCAGCAGGTGGTTGGTGAGCTCCTGGCGCAGGCCGTCGACCGAAGCGACCACCTCGCCGGTGGCGTTGGCCAGGATCGGGTAGGCGGGCATCGCGAAGGCCAGCCGGTCGAGCACGGCCGCGAAGGCGCGGCCGGCGGAATCCATCAGCGGCGAGTGGGCGGGGAGCGGGATCGTGAGGATCAGCGCCCGCCGGGCGCCCGCGGCCAGTGCCAGCACCTCCGCCTCCTGCACGGCCGGCAGGTCGCCGGAGAGGACGAACTGGTTGTCGGCGTTGCGGTTGGCCATGTACAGCCGGCCCAGCCCGGTGGCTTCAGCCCGGATGCGCTCGACCTCGGGTTCGTCCAGGCCGACAATCGCGATCATCCCGCCCGGCCGGTCGGTCACGGCCTCGGCCATGATCCGGCCGCGTTCCTTGACCAGCAGCAGCGCCGTCTCCCAGCTGATGGAGCCGGCCGCGGCCAGGGCCGTGAACTCGCCGAGCGAGTGGCCGGCCATGACCATCACCTGCTCGAGGCCGTAGGACTCGCGGTAGATCTCGTAGGCGGCCCAGCAGACGGTCATCACGCAGGGCTGCAGGATCTCCGTGCGGTTCAGCTCCTCGGCCGGGCCCTCGAAGCAAAGCCGGCGCACGGGCAGGTCGAGCACCTGCTCGGCGCGCTCGAACACCCGGCGCGCCGCCGGATAGCGGTCGTACAGTTTGCGGCCCATCCCCGGCTTCTGCACTCCTTGACCGGGGAACAGAAGCGCGATTGGGCCGGAGAGCGTTACTCCCATTCGAGGAGACAGGCTCCCCAGGTGAGTCCGCTGCCGAAGCCCGCGATGAGCACCTTGTCGCCGCTCTTGATGCGGCCGTCCCTGAGCGCGTCGTTCAGGGCCAGGGGGATCGTGGCGGTGGAGGTGTTGCCGTACTCGTCGATGTTGCAGGCCACGCGCTCCATGGGCAGGCCGATACGGCGGGCGGCGGCCTCGATGATGCGGCGGTTGGCCTGGTGGGGCACCCAGAGGTCGACGTCCTCGATCCCGATTCCCGCCTCCTCAGCACAGGCGTAGGCCTGCCGGATGAAGATGTCGACCGCGAACTTGAAGACGTCGGGGCCTTTCATGTCGATCGTGGGATTGCCCTGGTGCGCCGCGTAGGCGCCTTTCTCGACGTCGCCGGTCGTGATCTGGTCGTAGCCGCGCCCGTCTGAGCCCAGGCACCAGCTGAGGAACCCGGCGCCCCGGCTGGCCGGGCGCAGCACCGCGGCGACCGCTGGAGATGTAAGCCTCGGCGGTGCCCAGCGCGTAGACGAACCCGGTGCAGGCGGCCAGCAGGTCCCAGGCCACGGCACCCGGCACGCCCAACTGGTCCTGCACGCGGCAGGCCACGCTCGGGAAGGGGCCGTCGGGGGTGGAGGTTGAGACCAGGATCATGTCCAGGTCCTCGGCGCGCACGCCGGCGTTGTCGAGCGCCCGGCGGGCGGCCATCGTGGCCAGCTCGAAGGTGG
>VBEO01000113.1 GCA_005881825.1 Chloroflexota bacterium
CTGGTGAGGCTCCGATCTCGGCCAGCGTGGCGCGGGTGAGCGCGCTGACCGGGTTGAAGGTCGCGTTGCCCAGGAGCTTGAGCCAGATCTCGTGCCGGATCCGGGTCGAGACCGGCGCCTTCAGGCCGGCCGCGACCAGGGCCTGGGCGACCTCGGCCGCCCGCTCCGAGCGGCTCCCGTCCGGATCGCCGAGGGAGAAGCGGTTGCCCTCCACGTGCTCGACCACTCCCGGTCCGGCCAGCGAGGTGGCCGGGTAGACGACGCAGCCCAGCACCGCCTGCCTCGGGATGTGTGCGGCGATCGCACCGCCGGGGTCCACGGTCTCCAGGCCGTCCGCGTACCACCAGGGGATCCCGTTCTGCGCAAAAACGGCGCTGGCGCCGGGCCGCAAAGCGGTGCCCAGGGCCTCGGCGACGCCCGGCAGCGAGTGGGCCTTCAGGGTCACGAAAACCGCCTCGGCCGAGCCCACCGCCCCGCCCAGGTCGTCGGTGCACTCGGGGTGTGTGGTGAAGGACGACCCGTCCGGTTCGCGAACCGTGAGCCCGCGCTCGCGCATGGCGGCGAGATGGGGTCCGCGGGCCACCAGCACCACGTCGGCGCCGGCGCGCGCCAGGCAGCCGCCCAGGTAGCCGCCGGTGGCGCCGGCGCCCACGATCGCCAGGCGCATCAGCCCGTCAGGAAGGCGCTGGCCACGTGCCGGCGCTGCACCTTGCCGGTGGGGGTGCGCGGGATCTCGTCCACCACGTGGAACCGGCGCGGCACCTTGAACTCGGCCAGCCGCTCGCGGCACCAGGCAGCCAGCTCCTTCTCGGCGACCGGTTCGATCAGCACCACGGCCACCGCCACCTCCTCGCCCCAGGCGGGATGCGGCACCCCGAACGCCACCGCCTCCTTGACCTTGGGGTGTGCCTCAAGGACCTCGTCGATCTCACGGGGGGCGATCTTCTCGCCGCCCCGGTTGATCAGCTCCTTGATCCGGCCGACCAGCTCCAGGTAGCCGTCGGCGTCCAGGCGCCCGCTGTCGCCGGTGCGGAACCAGCCGTCAATGAAGGAGGTGGCGTTGGCCTCCGGGTTGCCCTCGTAGCCGTCGATCACGTTGGGGCCCTTGATGGCCACCTCGCCGTCCTCCAGGATCCGGATCTCGACCCCGGTGCCGGGCCCTACCGTGCCCGGCTTGCGCGGGGCGGGCGGGAGCGGGTTGGAGGCCATTTGATGGGAGGCCTCGGTCATGCCATAGGCGTCCAGGACGGGGGCTCCGAGGCGGCCTTCCAGCTCGGCCATGAAAGCCGGCGCCAGGGTCGAGGAGCAGGAACGCACGAAGCGCAGCCGCTCGCTGCCGGCCGGCTTCGAGCCCTCGGCCGCTCGCCTGAGGATCAGATGATGGAAGGTCGGCGAGGCGCTGTACCAGGTCGGCCGGTGCGCCCGGGCCACCGGCCAGAAGCCGAGGGGCGTGAAGTTGGCCGGGGCGACCACGGTTCCGCCGCTGGCCAAGGTCGAGAGCGTGGACGCCATCAGGCCGTGCACGTGGAACAGCGGCATCACGCACATGGAGACGTCATCGGGCCTGAGCTCGTAGGTGCGCACGATGTTGGCGACCGAGGCAAGCAGGTTGCGGTGGCGCAGCGGCACCCGCTTGGGCCGGCTGGTGGTTCCCGAGGTGTGCAGCACCAGGGCCACCTCGTTCTCGCCAGGCGCCTGCACCTCCCCTCGCGAACCCTCCAGGCGGAGCTCACCGTCAGCAGCGAACTCGGCGTCGACCACCCTCCCCCTCTTCCCCATCGCCGTGCGGGCGGCCGGCACCCCGCCGGGAGCCGCTACGAGCAGCCGGGCGTCGGTGTCCTCCAGGTAGAAGGCGAACTCGTCCTCGGTATAAGCCGGGTTGAGCGGGCAAGCCGTGCCCGCCAGGGCCGCGGCCAGGAAGAGCACGATCGCCTCCGGGCCGTTGGGGAAGGCCAGGGCCACGCGGTCGCCACGGCGTACGCCCAGGCCCGCCAGCCGGGAAGCGGCGTCCTCCACCGCCGCGCGCAGCCGGGCGTAAGTGAAGCTGGGGCCTTCGGGTATCACCAGGGCCGGATCGGCTTCCGCCCCCCGCAGGGCGTCCAGCACAGAGGTCATCAAGCCACAGTGTCCGACTTCCGCGGCCAGAGCCGGTAGGCGGCGAAGAGCAGGATCACTCCGAAGGCCCGGGCCAGGATCTCGCGCGGCAGGTGGATGGCCACCAGCGCGCCGACCACCGCGCCCGCCGCGCTGCCCAGCCCCATGTAGAGCGCGGGCCGGCGCAGGACGGCGCCGCCACGGTCGTGGGTCACAGCGCCCACCGCGGCGGTCGGGATCACCGCCGCCAGCGAGGTGCCCTGGGCGACGTGCTGCGTCAGTCCGAAGCCGAGCGTCATCAGCGGTACCAGGAGGATGCCGCCGCCGATGCCGAGGACGCCGCTGGCGACGCCCACGAACAGGCCGGCGGCCACCGTCAGCACGTCACGCAGGATCACGGCAGCACGAGCTCCTTTAGGCCCACGACCACCAGGAGCACGGAAAAGGAGATCCGGAGCGGACGGTCGGGGATGCGGGCCGCCACCCGCGCTCCCAGGTAGGCCCCGATCGCGGAGCCCACCACCAGGAGCAGGGCAAAGCGGAGATCGACCTGGGGCCGAGCCGTGCCGAAGTAGTAGATCAGGGCGCCGACCACCGCGCCCGGGATGATGGCCGCCAGCGAGGTGGCGTTGGCGTGCAACTGGTCCACCCGCGCGAAGATCACCTGCAGGGGCACCAGGGCGAAGCCGCCCCCCACGCCGAGCAGCCCTCCCAGGAGACCGGCCACGAGGCCGATCAGAAGGAAGGTCGCGGTTATTCCCGGCTCTCGGTGACGGGCGGCGGCGTCGGGGCGGGCGTCGGGGCGGCGGTCGGGGTGAAGGAGGAGACCGCGTGGTGGCGGAACTGGACGTTCTCGGCGGCCGCCAGCGTCTTGTCCTTCTTCTGCTTCTTCTTTTTCTTGTCTTCGCGCCCGCGGTTGTCGCGTCCCTTCGCCATCTACTCCTCCTTGGCCTCCAAGGATAGGGCCAGCTCGCGCAGGAACGATTCCACGTCGGTGACCAGTCCGATCGATTGCCAGGAGCCGCGGTCGGCCAGCTTGGTCACCACCGCCGGGTTGATGTCGACGCAGACGGTGCGCACGCCGGCCGGCAGCAGGTTGCCGGTCGCGATCGAGTGCAGCATGGTCGACAGCATCAGCGCCAGGCGCACGCCTGGCACCGCTTCGCGCATTCGCTTCTGCGCCTCCACCATGTCGGTGATCACGTCCGGCAACGGTCCGTCATCGCGCACGCTGCCGGCGAGGACGATGTCGACCTCGTGGGTGATCGCGGTGTGCATCACCCCGCGCTTCAGCTGGCCGGACTCGACCATCGCCTTCAGGGAACCGGCGTCCCGTACCCGGTTGATGGCGCGCATGTGGTGCTCGTGACCGTGCTCGATCGGGAGGCCGCTCTCCAGGTTGACGCCCAGCGCCGTTCCGAACAGCGCTGCTTCCACGTCGTGGACGGCCAGCGCATTGCCGGCGAACAAGACCTGCACGTAGCCCATCTCGATCAGCTGCGAGAGGTAGCGGCCCGCCCCGGTGTGGACGACCGCCGGGCCGCTGACGACCAGGATGCGCCCGCCCTCGGCGCGCACCTGCCGCATCTCCGCGGCGATCTTGGAGATCAGGAGCTTCTTGGGCTTCTCGGCCGAGACCTCGCTGGCCATGAAGGTGAAGATCTCGGTCTGGCGCGAGCGCTCCAGCGGCACCACCCGCACGCCCGAGTGGCCGACCACCACGCGCACGCCCGGGCGCGCTTCGTAGAAGGGGATGCAGCGCGCGCTGCCCTCGGCCTCGTCGACGGCGATCGCGCAGTCCATCTCCTGCTTCTGCACGGGCAGCCACTTGCCTCCGACCAGCACATAGGTGGGCAGGTTGGTGGTCGAGTAGAAGCCCTCGGGGTAGACGCCCAGCTTCTCCACCGGCACCAGCTTGGCCGGCGCCTCCTCGGCGGCCTGGGCGCCCAGCTCCTTGGCCCGGCGCACGATCCGGTCGAGCGTCTCGGCGTCCGGCGCGACCACCTCCATCCGGCAGAAGGAGGTGTCGTCCTTATGCTGGCCGACCCGCAGCTCCTCGATGTTGAAGTTGCCGCCCAGGTCCATGACCAGGTCCATGACCTGGGGCAGGATCATGGAGTCGATGATGTGACCCTCCAATATCAGGAGAGTGCGGTGCCGGAGCTCGGTGCTCACACGGCAGCCAAAACGGAGTTGATCGCCTCTTTCAGGTCCCGCGCAGCGGCAGCCGGATCCTCCGCGTAGAGAACCGCGCGGCTGCTGGCGATCAGGCAGGAGGCCGGGTCGCCGTTCCAGGCCGCGCGCACCGAAACCTCGAGGTCCCCGCCCTGGGCGCCGACTCCCGGAATCAGGAAGGGCAGCGGGCTGGCCGCCCTCACCTCTCGGATTTGCTCGGGCGCGGTCGCGCCCACCACCAGTGCGATGTTGCCCTCCGAGTTGTTGCGCTCGCCGAGCTCGGCCACTCGCAGGTAGAGCGGCCGGCCGCCGGCATCCAGGTGCTGCAGGTCGGCCGCACCCGGGTTCGAGGTGCGGCAGACCAGGTAGACGCCGCGATCGGCATAGCGCGTGAACTCCTGGATCGAGTCGGAGCCGTGGTAGGCGTGGACCGTGCAGGCGTCCATGTCCAGGGTCTCGAAGACGGCGCGCGCGTACGCGCGCATGGTGTTGCCGACGTCGGCGCGCTTGGCGTCCAGCAGCACCGGCGTCTCGTTGCCGATGTAGCCGCGCAGCTCCAGCAGGGCGGTCCAGCCGTCGGGGCCGTACTGCTCCCAGAAGGCGGAGTTGGGCTTGTAGCAACAGGCGTGCTCGGAGGTGGCGTCGACCACGCGCATGCAGTGGCGCAACGCCCCCGCCGCACCGCCGGGGATGCGCTCCGGATCCGGGTCCAGGCCCACGCAGAGCTGGGTGCGGCGCTCCTCGGCGGCCCGGCGCAGACGGTTGAAGTAGGTGGTCACACCTTGTGCTTGCGCTGGCTCTCGAACTGCTCGATCACCTCCTCGGCGCTGGGCGGTTGGCGGCGGCCCTCGGCCCACTTGCGCGCGCCTACCCAGCCCGGTGCGGCCGCCAGCTCGGGCACGGCGCGCTCCAGGTCGTACTGCGTGCGCCGCAGCTGGACGTCGGGTCCGAGCAGCGCCCAACATGCCGCGGTGTCACCGTAGGCGAGGCCCACGCTGCCGGCGTTGACCAGGCGCTGCGAGCCGACCCGGCGGTCGCCCTGCACGTGGATGTGGCCGTAGACCACGGTCCGCGGCGCGCCGGCGAGCTCGGCTTCCACCTCGTCATCCGGCGTGAGCGGGGTGAGGATGGTCTCGTCGGAGCGCGGCGTGGCGTGGCAGAAAAGCACCGCGCCCAGGCCTTCGATCTCGAGCTCGACGGTCGGCTCGAAGCCGGCCAGAAAGTCGCGGTCGGCCCGCGAGAGCTTGCGCGCGGCGTCCGTGGTGAGCTCGTAGCGGCCCTGTCTCCGGCCGTCGAAGAAAAGGATCATCTCGCGCTCGCAGTTGCCGGAGACGAAGCGTGCGTTGGGCAGCGCCCGCACCCGGTCCAGCACCTCGACCGGGTACCAGCCCGCGGCGAGGTCGCCGCCGAAGAGGACGAGATCCGGCTCCTCGCGTTCCACCTCGGCGAGCACGGCCTCCAGCGCCGGCAGGTTGCCGTGCACGTCGTACAGAGCCGCCACCTTCCGCAGCGTCATGCGTAGCGGGCGCTTCACCGCCTGCCGGCCCTGCTTGAGGAAGCCGACCAGGAAGCGGTGCTTGGCGCCCGGCTGCGACTCCTCCAGCCGGTTGAGCAGGTCCTTGTACTCGAGCGACTTGGCGCCCTTCGCCATCGGGCACTCTTCCAGGATGTAGTCGATGCGCTCGATCACCGCGTAGGCCGCCGTGTCACGCTCGGCCAGCCGGTACAGGGGCTTCACCTTGCGCACCAGCTTGGGGTGCGTCGACTCCAGCACCGGCCCCTGGCGGCCCAGGTAGTCGGTCTGCCAGTGCACGACGTTGCCGAAGAGGGTCGCCGCCTCGTCGTCGAGGTTGTGGCCTGTGGCCACCACCGGGTAGCCGAGGTCGGCCGCCAGCTTGTTGAAGTGGTAGCGCTTTACGGTGCCGCAGGACGCACAGGGCTTGCCATCCCGCTCCTGGGCCAGGTCGGGAACCTTGAAGCCCGCGTCGCCCTCGAGATCGACCTCGTGCAGGGTGAGTCCGTGCTTCTCCGCGAAAGCCTCGCTCTTGGCCTGTGAGCGCCGCGAGTAGTCGGCGATGCCGAGCCGGATGTACATGCCGTCCGCCTGGTAGCCGAGCTTGAGCAGCGCGTGCCAGAGCGCCAGCGAGTCCTTGCCGCCCGAGATCGCGACCAGAACCTTCTGGTCGCGCGTGAACATGCGGTCGTGGCTGACGGCCCGCTCGACCTGGTCCCGGAACCAGCCCGGATAACAGCCCGCGCAGAACGCCGAGCGGTGCCGCCGCACCTCGACGTTGGCGGGCCGGCGGCACTTGATGCAGCGCATCTCTAAGCCCCCCGCCCCCTCGGGAAGGGTCGGGGTGGGGCTCCTCCGGAAATCACCGGGATCACGTCTACCGCGTCCTCGGACTTGAGACGCACGTCGCGAGTCAGGATCTCCTCGTCGCGCACCACCAGATAGGCGTCAGAGTGCAGCCCCAGCCGCTTGAGCACCTCGCCCACGGTGGCCGCGTCCATCTCCTCGATCCTGCGGTCGGGCAGTATGGTGACCCGCATCCCGACCATGCTAGCCGCGGCTCGGGGGCACAATGAAGCCGTGGAGACCCACCTCGCGCGTCCGCTGAGAGTGGCGCTGGCCCAGGTCAACAGCACCGTGGGCGACCTGGGCGGCAACACCGAGAAGATCGTCGACTGGATGGCGCGGGCGCGCCGCAAGAAGGCCGACCTGGTCGTATTCCCCGAGCTGGCCCTGACCGGCTACCCCCCCGAGGACCTCCTCCTGAAGCCCAGCTTCATCCGCGACAACCTGCGCCAGCTGGACCAGGTGGTGGCGGCGTCCAAAGGCATCGCCGCCGTGGTCGGTTTCGTCGACCTCGACCTGGACATCTACAACGCGGCCGCCTTCATGTTCGACGGCGAGCTCAAGGGCGTCTACCACAAGGTCTACCTGCCCAACTACGGCGTCTTCGACGAGGAGCGCTACTTCCAGCGCGGCCGCGAATGCCCGATCTTCGAGTACGGCGGCGTCCGCATCGGCGTCAGCATCTGCGAGGACGCCTGGTATCCAGCCGGCCCGGTTTCGATGCAGGCGGGCGCCGGCGCGGAGCTGCTGGTCAACATCAACGGCTCGCCCTACCACAAGGCCAAGCGGGTGACGCGGGAGACCATGATCGCGACCAGGGCCATGGACTCTCGCGCCTTCATGGCCTGGGTCAACCTGGTCGGCGGCCAGGATGAGCTGGTCTTCGACGGCAACAGCGTGGTCTTCGGCCCCGAGGGCCAGCTGATTGCGCGGGCGCCCTCCTTTGCCGAGGAGCTCCTCATCGCCGATCTCGACATCGGGTCGGTGTTCGGCGAGCGCCTGCACGACACGCGCCTCCGCCGCGAAGCCCAGGGCCCCATCCACGTCGAACTGGAGCTCTCGGACGTGACCGTGACCGAGAAACCGCGGCCGGCCCCGGAGGGCAAGCGGCTTGCCCCGGTCACCGAGCCGCTGGAGGGCGTCGCCGAGGTCTACCAGGCGCTGGTGGTGGGCACCGGCGACTACCTGCGCAAGGCGAGTCCCTACCAGAAGGCAGTGATCGGGCTCTCGGGCGGCATCGATTCGGCGCTCACGGCGGCGGTCGCTGTCGACGCCATCGGCGCCAAGAACGTGACCGGAGTCCTGATGCCCTCGCGCTACAGCTCGCCTGAGTCGCTGGAGGACGCCGGTGCGCTGGCCGAAGGGCTCGGGATCCGGACCTTGGAGCTGCCGATCTCGCTCGCGCACGAGGCCTTCGAGGAGACCCTCAAGGTGCCCTTCAAGGGCACCAGGCCGGGCGTGGCCGAGGAGAACGTGCAGGCGCGCGTCCGTGGGGTACTCCTGATGGCGCTGTCCAACAAGTTCGGCTGGCTGCTGCTGACCACCGGCAACAAATCCGAGATCGCTACCGGCTACTGCACCCTCTACGGCGACATGGCGGGCGGCTTCGCGGTGCTCAAGGACATCCCCAAGACGCTCGTCTACGAGCTCTCGCGATATCGCAACTCCATCAACGGCCAGGTCATCCCCGAGCGGATCCTGAGCAAGGCGCCGAGCGCCGAGCTGCGGCCGGGTCAGAAGGACTCCGACAGCCTGCCGGCCTACGAGGTCCTGGACCCCATCCTGGAGGCCTATGTGGAGGACGACCGCAGCTTCGAGGAGCTGGTGGCCGCCGGCTATCCCACCGAGGTGGTGAAGCGCGTCATCCAGCTGGTCGACGCCAGCGAGTACAAGCGCCGGCAGGGGGCGCCGGGGGTCAAGATCACGCCGCGCGCCTTCGGGCGCGACCGGCGGATGCCGATCACGAACCGCTATCGGCCGAACGGGCTGATCAGCTAGTGGCCGGCTACGACATCGTCATCGTGGGCGGAGGCCCCGGTGGCTATACCGCGGCCATCCGGGCCGCCCAGCTGGGCGCCAAAACGGCGATCGTGGAGAAGGACCGTCTGGGCGGAACCTGCGTGGTCCGCGGCTGCATCCCGACCAAGGCCATGCTGCAGTCGAGCGAGCTCTTCGCCACCATCGCCGGCCAGGGCGCCACCCTGGGCGTGGTCGCCGACAAGCTCAGCTTCGACTACCCGGCGGCTCAGAAGCGCCAGCGCGAGATCGTCGACTCGCTGGTCCGCGGCGTGGAGACGCTGATGAAGGCCAACGGCGTCGACTACCTGCGCGGCACAGGGGTGCTGGCCAAGGGAGGCAAGGTCGGCGTCGACGGCCAGGAGCTGAGCGC
>VBEO01000114.1 GCA_005881825.1 Chloroflexota bacterium
CACTCGACGGCATAGCTGCGCACGTTCTTGCGCATCTTGGCCAGGATGTCGACCACGTCGACGGCCATGCAGCCGGCGACCGCGCTCAGCATCGCCTCCATTGGCGACAGCGCGGTGCGGTCGTCGCCGGAGGCGATCGGGATGGCGCCCTTAGAGGCCCTCGCCTCGAAGCGATGGCCGCCCTGCCACGACAGCCGCGCGCTGTTGGTGGGCGGCGACTCCCCCATCAGGCCAGGCTAACCAACTCCAGCAGCTCGTCGTCCCAGAAGTCGAGCTTGCCCTCGGGCATCATCAGCACGCGCTGCGGCCGCAGGGCGGCCACGAACTCGGTGTCGTGGCTGACGATCACCATCGAGCCCGGCCAGGCCGCCAGGGCCTCGGCCACCGCCGTGCGCGACGGCGGGTCGAGGTTGTTGGTGGGCTCGTCCAGCAGCAGCAGGTTGTGGCGCCCGGCCACCAGCTGAGCCAGCGCGAGCTTGGTCTTTTCGCCGCCCGACAGGGTGCCCGCGTCCTGCATGGCGATCTTGCCGCTGAGGCCGAACATGCCCAGCAGCGCGCGCAGCTGGGGCTCTGGCGCATCGGACAGGGCGCGCATGTGGCTGAGCACGCTGCGCTTGGGCTCGATCCCCTCGTGCTCCTGCGCGTAGTAGCCCAGGGAGGCGTTGTGGCCGAGCCGGAATTCGCCCTGGTCCGCATCCGACTGGCCGGCGAGGATGCGCAGCAGTGAGGTCTTGCCGGCGCCGTTGAGCCCCATCACCAGCAGCCGCTGGCCGCGCTCGAGTTCGAAGCTCACGTGGCGAAAAACGGCGGGCCCGCCATAGCTCTTGGCCAGGCCGTCGACGCGCAGGGCGAGGCGCCCTGAGCTGGGCGGGGGCGGGAAGCTGACCTTGAGCTTGCGGTCGCGGCGCAGTGGCGTCACCCGGTCCGCTTTCAGGCGCTCCACACGCTTGTCGAGCGCGTGGGCGGTGCGCGCCCGCTTGGCGGTTTGCCGGCGCATCACCTCGGCCAGGGAGCTCAGGCGGTGGATCTCCGCCTCCTGGCGCTCGGCCTGCTTCTCCCGCCGCTGGCGGTCGAGCCGCCGCGCCTGCAGGTACTGCGAGTACGTGCCCTTGTACTCGATCAACCCGGCGTCCTCCAGGTGGAGCACGCGGGTGATGGCGCTGTCCAGCAGCTCCAGGTCGTGGCTCACCACCAGCAAACCGCCCCGGTAGCCGCGCAGGAACGACATCAGCCAGGACTTGGCGTCGACGTCCAGGTGGTTGGTGGGCTCGTCCAGCAGCAGCAGCTCGCTGTCCTGGAAGAGCACGCGCGCGATCTCGACGCGCCGCCGCTCGCCGCCGGAGAGCACGCCCAGCGGCAGGTCGGCGCGATCCAGCGCCAGCCCGAGGCCGGCCAGGATGCGCCGCGCCTCGGCGTCGGCGGAGTAGCCGCCGGCCTGCCGGAAGCGCTCCTCGGCCTCGCTGAAGCGCTCGACGCTCTGCGGGCTGTGGTCATGCTCCAGCCGCTCCTGAAGCCCGGCCAGGCGTTCGGCGGCGCGGTCGAGGCCGCGCCCGGAGAGCACGTGCGTAACCGCCCTGACCTCGGCGGCGGAGCGGGGCCGCGGGTTCTGGGGCACGTAGCCGACGCCGCCTCGACGGCTGACGAGCCCTCGAGCCGGCGAGCTCTGCCCGGCCAGGACGCGCAGCAGCGACGTCTTGCCGGCGCCGTTGAGACCTACCAGCCCCACCTTGTCTCCGGCGCGCACGCTGAAGGAGCCGCCGGTCAGTGTGACGCGGCCGCCGACCTCGACTTCGAGCTCGCGCACCTGGAGCATGACGGGCAATTGTTACCCGAGGCGCGGCCGGGGCGGTCGGTCGGCATGCAAATTCGACATCGCGGCCTGATGGCCACGCTCGGGGTTCTCGCGCTGGCCGCCTGCGGCGGCGGGGGCGGCAGCAGCGCCGCCAACTCATCAAGTCCGCAGTCCGGCGTGGCGGCGCCGGCGCAGCGCGCCGACGCCGCCACCGTCCAGGCCGTCCCGGTGGCGCAAGGGCCGCGCATCATCCGCAACGCCAGCTTGACGCTGGAGGTGGCCAACGGCGACTTCGACAAGGTCCTGACGCGCCTCATCGACCTCTCCGCAAACGAGGGCGGATACCTGTCGGCCAGCGAGGCGGGTGGTGACGGCGGCGACCACATCCGCACCGGCACCTTCACGTTCGCGGTGCCCGTCGATCGCTACGAGGAGACCATCAAGACGTTGCGCGGCTACGGGACCGTGCAGTCCTTTCGCGCCGGCTCCCAGGACGTCAGCGCGCAGTACGTCGACCTGCAGTCGCGACTAAAGAACGCAGAAGCTCAGCGCGACGCCATGCTCGCGCTGCTGACGAGAGCGACGCAGATCTCGGACATCATCAACATCCAGAACCAGGTCGGTCAGATCGAGGCCCAGATCGAGCAGCTGAAGGGCCAGATCGACTACCTCGACCACGCCACCAGCTACTCCACGATCAGCGTCAGCCTGCGCGAGGCCGCGGTGGCCGCCAAGGATCAGCTCGGACTCCGCTCGGCGCTCGACACCGCGCTGGCCGACTTCTTCGTGAGCATTGATTTCATGGTCATCGCCCTGGGCGCCCTGGCGCCCTACCTGCTGCTGGTGCTAGCAGGCCTGGGCGGATTCGTACTCTGGCGCAGGCGCCGCCTGGCCCGGACCTAGCTAGGCTGCGGACAGTGGAGACTGTCCGCAACCTGGCCCGGCGCAAGCTCCGCAACGGGCTCACGATCGGCGGCATCGTGATCGGCGTGATGGCGCTGACCACGATGGGCGCCATGTCCGAGAAGACCACCGCGCTGCTCGATGGCGGCCGCCGCTTCTTCTCCGACCACATCGTGGTCAGTGATTCCGGCAACGGCTTCGGCGGGGGGCTGGTGCAGGTAGGCACGGCGCAGGTGATCGAGCACGTGGATGGTGTGGCAGCCGCCTTCCCCACCATCGGGGTGCCGGGCCACGCCGATCCCAGCCTCTCTCTGGGCGGGGGCCTCTTCGTGAGCGCCACCGCACCGGGCTTCGAGCGCTACGAACACTTCCAGCTCACGGTGGCCCGCGGCCGCCAGCTGGACCAAGCCCGGCGGGGCGAGGTGGTCCTGGGGGCCGACGCGGCCAAGGCGCTCAACGCGGGCCTGGGCAGCGTGATCCGCCTGCCCACGCCGCCCAAGGACCCCTCGACCCGGCCGGACTACGTCGGCCACGACTTCAGGGTGGTCGGCGTGCTGGAGAAGACGCTCACGGCGCCCGACTCCTTCGCCACCGTCTCCTTCGCCGACGGCCAGATGCTGCTGAGCGACGTCCTGCCCACGGCAGTGCGGGGCACCCTGGACTCGCACTCGATCGCCAGCGGGATCGCCGTCTTCGGACAGCCTGGGGTGGACCTCGACCAGCTGGCGCGCAAGATCGCCGCCGAGGTGCCGGGCGTGCGCGCCACCCCGCCCAGCGAGCTGGTCAAAGCCTTCGAGGACGCCTCCACGCTGTTTGCCGCCATCACCACCGGCTCGGCGTTGCTGGCCCTGGTCGTGGGCGGCCTCTCGGTCGTCAACACCATGGTCATGGCGGTCACCGAGCGGGTGCGCGAGATCGGGGTCAAGAAAGTGGTGGGCGCCCACACCGCGGACATCCTCCGCGAGTACCTGATCGAGGCCACCGTGATCGGCCTGGTGGGCGGCGCTTTGGGCACGCTCCTGGGCTGGCTGTTCACCAGCGCGATCAACGCCTACACCGACAGCCTGAACCTGACGCTCTTCCTGCTCTCGCCGCGCCTGGTCGTCTTCGCGCTGGTCTTCTCGATCCTGCTGGGCGCCGGTGCGGGGATCATCCCGGCGGTGCGTGCCTCCAGGCTCGATCCCGTGGTGGCCCTGCGTGGCCAGTAACCAGCTTCGGTATCCAAAGGGATGGACAATCTTGGTCGCCGGCCTGCTGGCGGCCTGTGGAACCGGTAGTCCAACGCCGGTGGCGCGGGCTCCCATCACGTCCACGCCCTACCCACAGAGCACGCCGCTCGTCTCTCCCATGCTGGGCGTCGGCCCCGGCAACTCCGGCATCACGGGCGATGTAGAGGTGGTGAAAGGCAGCGACGCGTTCACGCTCACGATCCGCGTGCATGGCCTGCCGCCGAACAGCAACCACGTGTCGCACATCCACCTCGGCAGCTGCGCGGTCAACGGTTCCATCGACGTGCCCCTGCAGCCGCTGGCGGCTGACGCCAACGGCAGCGCGACCTCGATCACCAGCGTCCAGAAGCCGTACCAGATCCCGCCCGCGGGCTGGTATGCCAACGTCAACCAGGGTCCCGACCTCCAGGGCGACGACGCCAAGTCGATGGCTTGTGGGGACCTGAAGGCCGCCTGATTCGACATGGAGCAGGGGGGTCACGGCGACCTGATCGAGCTGCCGGCGGGGAACGTACCCGCGCAGCAGATCGCCCTCGATGAGCTGGACCTGGTCTACGCATTCATCTACGCCCGGGTCGGCAATCGCCCCGATGCCGAGGACCTCACCCAACAGGTGGCGATGAAAGCCATCCCGAGGCTGCGCGCGGAGGCGGCGGCGCCCTCCGTCCGCGCCTATCTCTTCGCCACCGCTCGCACCGTCCTGGCGAGCTTTTGGGCCCGCAAGTTCGGGTTGGGCGAAGAGGAGCTGCACGACGAGCTGGCGCTGCCGGCGGCGCCCGCCCCGGCGGCTGCGGAGTCATCGGAAGCGGCCGATCGAGTGGCGCGCATACTGGCCGCGCTGCCGGCCAACTACCGGCGCGTCCTGGAGCTGCGTTTCCTGCGCGGGTATTCACTCAAGGAAGTGGCTGCCGAGACCGGTAACACGGTCGGCGGCATCAAGGTGATGCAGCTGCGCGCGCTGCGCGCGGCGGCCAAGGTCGAGACCAATGCCTGAAGACGACGAAGCCAAACGCAGCCGCCGCCTGGACCGGATCGTCCGCGACCTGCTCGCGGGCAGGCGCCTGAAAATCGGACCTGCAGACGCGCGCGATCGTGACGCGATCATGGCCGCCGCGGCCCTGGCTGCGGCGAAAGAACCCTATCCGCGCATGTCGCCGGGCTTTCGGCGCCGGCTGGCGGCGCGTCTGGAGCCGGCCCGCGAACCCGGCCTGCTCTCCCGCCGCTCGGCGCTGGTGGCCGGACTGGCCGCAATGGTGGGCGCGGTCACCGGCGCCGGGGTCAACCGCCTGCTGGAGCCGCGGCCGGTGGCACTGCACGCGGGCTCGCCCTCGATCTTTCCGGCCGTGCGCTGGTATGACGCAGGGCCGTTGACGGCGTTCAAGGAAGGCATTCCG
>VBEO01000138.1 GCA_005881825.1 Chloroflexota bacterium
AGCAGCGAATTGGCGACGCCCAGGGCCGAGATCAGGATGGCGATGGCGCCGATGCCGGCGATCACGATGTCGACCACGTGCAGGTAGCGCAGCACGGCTCCCAGCACGTGCTCGGGCGCCGCGCTGGCATAGCCGAGGTCGTAGAGCTCGACGCGCACCTGGTGCACCTGGTCGATGCCGCCCGTGACCACGATCAGCTGCTGGTAGGGCGAGTCGGGATCGAAGCTGCCCTCCTGCTGGACTCCCTGCCAGGCGTGGGCGGCCTGGGTCTGCAGCAACGGAACCACCAGGTCGGCCTGGGCGAACTGCTGGCTGATCACCCCCACCACCGTGGCTTCGAACCAGCGCACCATGGGCGCGCCCGAGGGCGCCCCCACGACCTTGGGCTCGGCCACCGTGACCCGATCGCCCAGGGCGTCGGCGGCGCTGCCGGCGGGGTGGACGCGAGACACGTAGGACGGCGCCACCGCAACCTCGGTGGTGGACCTCGCGCCCGGGAGACGTCCGGCCAGCACGGTCAGCGGCAGGTCGCCGGCGGTCAGGTCGGTGCCCAGCATCACGGCCGGGTAGGAGCCGCCGCTGGGAGGCACCGCGATCACCGGGGCGGCCTGCACCGGCAGCACGCCGCTCACTCCCGGCAGCGCCTTGACCCGGCTGATGGTGGCGTCGTCGATGGGGTGGGCGCCGCGGCTCTCGAACTCGTCGCTGCTCAGCTGCAGGAAGGCCGGCCGCCCGGGCGCGACCTTGACGGCTCCCACCGGCAGGCCCTGGCCGAGGTGCTCGACGGCCTTGCTTTCGGCGGCGCTGCCCACGCTGCCCAGCGCTACCAGGAGCGCGCTGCCCAGCGCCACGCCTAACGCCGTGAGCGCGGTGCGCGCCCGCCGCCGGCGCATGCTGATCAACGCCAGGCTCAGCGCGTCCAGCCAGCTCATGCCGCGCGGAGCCGGCCTCCCTCCAGCAGCAGCACACGGTCGGCGCGAGCCGCGGCCCGCTCCTCGTGCGTCACCAGCAGCACCGCGCAGCCTTGCTCTCGGCGGGCGGACTCCAGTAGCTGCAGAACCTGCTCGCCGCTGCGCATATCCAGGTTGCCGGTGGGCTCGTCGGCCAGCAGCACCGGTGGCCGGTTGGCGAGTGCGCGGGCGATGCCCACGCGCTGCTGCTCGCCGCCGCTGAGCCGGCCTGGCAGGTGCTCGGCGCGGCCGCTCAAACCCACCTGGTCCAGCAGCTCCAGCGCCCGCGGCCGGCGGGCGCGGGATGCCATGCCTGCGAAGGTGAGGGCGAGCTCGATGTTCTCGCGGGCGGTCAGCGCCTCCATCAGCCCGAAGTGCTGGAAGACGAATCCCACCGTCCGCCGGCGGTGCTCGGCCAGGCCGCCCGGTCCCAGGCCGGCCAGATCCCGGCCGCCGATGCGCACGCTGCCCGCGTGCGGCCGCTCCAGCCCGCCCAGGATCGCCAGCAGCGTGGTCTTGCCGGCCCCGGACGGTCCCACCAGGGCCACGAAGCTGCCCGGTTCGACTTCCAGGTCCAGCCCGGAAAGCACCGGGATCTCGCCGGCCGGCCCCTGGTAGCGGTGGCTGAGCCCGCGGACCTCGACGAGCGGTGCGCTCACGTCCTCAACAGGGTGCCATCCCGGGTTGGACTCCCGGCTAAAACGCTCTTATGAACCGCCCGGCGATCTCGGCGATCGCCTCCGGCACCTGCCCCGGCGACGCCACGAACCGCCGCAGCGGCACCCGAGCGATGTCGAAGCCGGCTTCCGCCACGGCCGGCAGCGCGTCGAGGTCGGTTGTGGTCTCGGTCATCGTCAGCGGCCGCGGCGCCGCCGCCCGCAGTTCCCGGATCGCTGCCGCCTTCTCGGCCAGGGTCATGCCGTAGGCGGTGTACGGCATCCAGCCGTCGCCCAGGGCCGCCACCCGGCGCACCAGCCGGCGCGTGAACTTGCCGGTGAACCAGACCGGAATGCGCTCGCCGGCCGCCGGTCGGGGGGAGCAGCGCATCGCGTCGAAGTTCACGGTGCGCGAGTGAAATGAGGCGGGCGCGCCGGCCCAGAGCGCGCGGCAGGCGCCGATCGCATCCTCCATCAGCTGGCCGCGGTCGGCGAAGGAGATGCCGAGCGCGTCGTACTCGTCGCGGTGCCAGCTCGGCGAGACGCCCATGACAAAGCGCCCGCCGGAAAGCGCGTGCAGGGTGGCGCCCAGCTTGGCCAGCAGCCCGGCCGGGCGCAGCGGCGCGATCACCACCGCCGAGACCAGACCGATCCGGGAGGTGACCGCGCTCATGGCCGCCAGAGTCAGCAGCGGCTCCGGCCAGGGCATCTCCAGGTGCTGCGGCTCCCAGTCGCTCCAGGGATCCTGCTCACTGGCGTTGGGGCCCATCAGCACGTGCTCGGGAACCGTGAGGTAGTCGACGCCGGCGGCCTCGGCAAGCCTTGCGACCTCGACCAACCGCTGCTGCTCGGAGGCGGGGAAGATGCTCCCCTCGACCGCCAGCGCGAGCTTCACCGGGCGGAGGCTACGCTTGCAGCGTGTCGCAGGCCCACCTCGCCGGCAAGGTCGCCATCGTCACTGGTGGCGGGGCCGGCATCGGGCGCGCGATCGCGCTCCGCTTCGCCGAACAAGGCGCGCGCCTGGTGGTGGCCGACGTCAATGCGGAGACCGCCCGGGCCGTAGCGGAGGCGGCCGGCCACGACGCGCTGGCCGTGCCCTGCGACGTCTCCGCGCCGGCCGATGTGGACCGCCTCTTCGAAACGACCCTCCAGCGATTCGGGTCGCTGGACGTGCTGGTCAACAACGCCGGGTTGGTCAACACCGAGCGCCATTTCCTGGAGGCGGACGAGGCCTGGTGGCGCCGGATCCAGGAGGTCAACCTGTGGGGCGTCTTCCACTGCAGCCTGCGCGCGGCCCGGATCATGGCCGAGCAGCGGCACGGGGTCATCCTGGCGGTCTCCTCGGGCGGCGCCACCAAGGCGCACCGCGGCAACGTCGCCTATGACGCGGCCAAGGGCGGCATCGAAGCCATGGTGCGCGGCATGGCGCTCGACCTCGGTCCCTACGGCGTGCGCGTCTGCGGCCTGGTGCCGGGCTCCATCGACACCCAGGGCATGGACCCCGAGACCAAGGCCAGCCGGGGCGAGACCGTGCCCCTCCGCCGGGTCGGAGAGGCCGAGGACCTGGCCGGACCGGCGGTCTTCCTGGTTAGCGACGACGCCGCCTACATCAGCGGCACCATGCTGGTGGTGGACGGCGGCCTGCTGGCGCAGCAGCGCTCGCCGCAGGTCGACATCTTCCCGCTGAGCAAGTACCCCAACCTGCCTCCGAGGTAGTTGGCCTACCGAGTCGGCGTCGACATCGGCGGCACCTTCACGGACCTGATCCTGGTCCGCGATGCGACCGGCGACTTCACGGTCGCCAAGGCCCTGACCACCCCCGACGACCCGGCCCGCGCCGTGGCCGCCGCGCTGGAGGACGCGCTGAGCCGGGCCGGCGTCGCCGCGGATGAGGTGGCGCAGATCATCCACGGCACCACGCTGGTTACCAACGCCATCATCGAGCGCAAGGGCGCGCGCACTGCGCTGCTCACCACGGCCGGTTTTCGGGATGCGCTGGAGATCGGCAAGGAAGCGCGCTTCGAGCTCTACGACATCGAGCTGGAGCTGCCGGAACCCCTCGTTCCGCGCTATCTCCGCTTCGACGTCCCCCAGCGCACGCTGGCCGACGGCAGCACCGCCCAGGAGCTGGACGTGGAGTTCGTCGAGCGCCTGGCGCGCGAGTTGGCGGCCGCCGGCGTGGACGCGGTCGCCATCTCCTTCCTGCACAGCTATGCCAATCCCGAACCGGAGCACAGGGCACGAGACGCGGTGCTGCGGGTGGCGCCGGAGGCCCGGGTCTCCATCTCGTCGGAGGTCGTGCCGGAGATCCGCGAGTACGAGCGGACCTCGACCACCGTCGCCAACGTCTACGTCCAGCGCCGCACCGAGCGCTACCTGGCGGACATGCAGGCGCGCCTGTCGGGGCTGGGCTTCGAGGGCGCGCTGCGGATGATGCTGTCCGGGGGCGGCATCGCGACCCCGGAAACCGCGGCCCGTTTCCCGATCCGCCTCCTGGAGTCCGGGCCGGCCGGTGGCGCGCTGGCCGCCGCCCACTACGGTCGGGCGGCGGGTATCCGGGACCTCCTCTCCTTCGACCTCGGCGGCACTACTGCCAAGTTCGCGGTGATCGCGGGCGGGGAGCCGCTGCTGGCGGCGGAGTTCGAGGTCGACCGCCGCTACCGCTTCAAGAAGGGCTCCGGGCTGCCCATCAAGACGCAGGTCATCGAGATGATCGAGATCGGCGCGGGCGGCGGCTCCATCGCCCGCGTCGACTCGCTGGGCCTGCTCCGGGTGGGGCCCGACTCGTCGGGCGCCGACCCCGGGCCCGCCGCCTACGGACAGGGCGGCACCGAGCCCACGGTCACCGACGCCGACCTGGTTCTGGGCTATCTCGACCCGGGCTTCTTCCTGGGTGGGGCGATGCCGCTGGACGTCGACGCCGCGCAGCAGGCCATCGAAGCCAAGGTCGCGCGGCCGCTGGGCCTGAGCCTGGAGGAGGCGGCGTGGGGCATCCACCAGGCCGTCAACGAGGGCATGGCGGGAGCCTCTCGAGTGCACGTGATCGAGCGCGGCCAGGACCCAAGGGCGCTGCCCGTGTTCGCCTTCGGCGGAGCCGGCCCCGTTCACGGCTACAGGGTGGCCCGGGCGCTGGGCTCGCCGGGCCTGCTAGCGCCGCAGGGAGCCGGTGTGCTGAGCACCGTCGGGTTTCTGGCCGCGCCGCCGGCCTTCGATTTCGTGCGCACGTGGTCGACGCCGCTGGAAGGCCTCGACAGCGCTCGCGCCGAACGCCTCCTCCGGGAGATGGAAGCGGAGGGCGCCGGCCTGCTGGGTGAGCCGGTCACCCACCGGCGTGAGGTGGACATGCGCTACGTCGGCCAGGGCCACGAGATCCGCGTCCCGGTCCCCGACGGGGAGAGTTGGGGTGGGGGACTGCGCGCAGCTTTCGAATCCGAGTACAGCCGGCTCTACAACCGTCTAGGCCCGGCCGGCGTGCCTCTGGAGATCACAGCCTGGCGCGTGCGCTCCAGCGGCCCGCGGCCGGAGCTCAGCCTGAACGTGCGCGGCGGCGCCGGGGAGGCGCGCAAGGGCACCCGCCAGGCCTGGATGCCGGAAGCCGGCGGCATGACCGAGGTGCCCGTCTACGACCGCTACCGGCTGGCCCCCGGCCACCGCTTCGAGGGTCCGGCGATCATCGAGGAGCGGGAGTCGACGCTGGTGGTCGGCCCTGACGCTCATTGCGTCATGGACGAGCAGTGGAACCTGGTGGCGCGCTGGTGAACGTCCTCACTCTGGAAGTGCTCTGGAACCGGCTGCTTTCGGTCGTCAACGAGCAGCAGGTCACGCTCATGCGCACCGCCTTCTCGACGGTGGTCCGCGAGTCCCAGGACCTGGCCTGCGGGGTCTTCGACTCCCGCGGCTACATGGTCGCCCAGTCGCTCACCGGCACCCCTGGCCACATCAACGCCATGGCCACCGGTGTGCGTCATTTCCTGAAAGCCATCCCGCCCGCCACGCTGGCGCCGGGCGATGTCCTGATCACCAACGACCCCTGGCTCACCGCCGGTCAGATCAACGATATGACCGTGCTCACGCCGGTGTTCTTCGAAGACCGCGTCATCGGCTACTTCGCGTCCTGCTGCCACTCGCCCGACGTGGGCGGCCGCGTGTACGGCGCCGCCGCCACCGAGGTTTACGAGGAGGGCATTCGGATCCCGATCATGCATCTCTTCCGGAAGGGCGAGCCCAACGCCGACCTGCTCGCCCTGATCCGCGCCAATGTGCGCGTGCCCGAGGAGACGATCGGCGACCTCTACGCCCAGGCGGCCAGCAACGACGTGGGCGCGCGCGACCTCGCGCGCTTCCTGGAGGAGTTCGGCCTACACGAGATCGATGACCTGGGCGACGCCATCATCGAGCGCTCCGAGCGCGCCATGCGCGATGCCATCGCGGCGCTACCGGACGGCGCCTACCGCGCCGAGAACTGGGCCGACGGTTTCGACGACCAACCTGTGCACATCGTGGTCACGGTCACCATCGCCGGCGACGAGGTGACGATGGACTTCGCGGGCTCGTCCGAGCAGATGGCGAACGGGCTCAACGTCGTCCTCAACTACACGCACGCGTACGCGTCATTCGCCATGAAGGCGGCGGTGAATCCCGAGGTGCCGCACAACGACGGCGCCTTCCGGCCCGTGCACGTGACCGCCCCCGAAGGCTCCATCTTCAACTGCCGCGAGCCGGCGGCGGTGGCCGCCCGCCACCTGATGGGGCACATGATCCCCGCCACGGTCTACGCCGCGCTCGTGCAGGCCATGCCGGGGCGCCTGATGGCGGGCGGCTCTGACGCGCTCTGGCTGACCGTCTGGCGCGGCACCTGGCCGGGCTCCAACCGGCTCTTCACCTTCAGCAACTTTCAGTCCGGCGGCGCGGGCGCGCGCGCCGACAAGGATGGCCTGCAGACCAACGGTTATCCCTCCGGCGTGGCCGGGGTGCCGGCCGAGGTGGTGGAGACCTGGGCGCCGCTGGTCATGCACCGCAAGGCCCTGGTTACCGATTCCGGCGGGGCGGGACGCGCGCGCGGCGGGCTCAGCCAGGAGGCGGAGATCAGCTACCGGGGCGACGGGCGCTGGGGCGTCTCCACGCTGATCGAGCGCACGCGCTTCCCGGGCAACGGGCTGGCCGGGGGCCGGCCGGGATCGCTCGGCCGCTTTCAGCTGGCAAGCGGCGAGAAGCCGCCGCCCAAGCGCCTGGTGCCCCTGCCGCGCGATGCCCGAGTGCAGCTGGTGCTGCCGGGGGGCGGCGGCTATGGCGACCCGCGCGAACGCGCGCCCGACAAGGTGCTGCAGGACGTCGTCAACGGCTATGTGAGCCTGGAGGCCGCCGAGCGCGAGTACGGCGTTCGGGTGCGCTACATCGGCGGCCCCGAGCGGTTGGTCCGGCTGCCCGAGCACTACGTCATCGAGCCCGATGGCTGAGCCGGAAGTCACCGTCGTGGGGTTGGGGATCATGGGCAGCTGCACGCTCTGGCAACTGGCCGCGCGGGGCGTGCGCGCGGTAGGTTACGACCGCTTCGTGCCGCCGCACGACCAGGGCGCGTCCCACGGGCACTCCCGGATGCTGCGCCGCCTGCAGTTCGAAGGCGACCAGTACGTCGCCCTCGCCGACCGGGCCTACGAGCTGTGGCGGCAGCTCGAGCGGGAGACAGGTCGCCCGCTCTTCACACGCACCGGGCTGCTGATCATCGGTCCCGGCGACTCCCAGCTCATCCGGGGCGCCCGTGAGTCGGCCGAACGCTGCGGGCAGCGCCACGAGGTCCTGGATACAGCAGAACTGCGCGAGCGCTACCCGCAGCACCGGGTGGCCGAGGGCGAGATCGGCCTCCTCGACCCCGAGGCCGGCTTCGTGAGCCCGGAGGAGGCCATAACAGCAGCGCTGGACCGGGCGTGCGCTTTGGGTGCCGAAGTGCGCATCGGGAAGGCGCTGGAGAAGCTCGAGGGGCGGACCGTGGCAGCGCCCGGGACGTGGCTGGGCGCGCTGGTGCCCGAGCTGGCTCAGCACATCTCGATCGAGCGTCATTTCTTCGCCTGGCTGCCGGTGCGGGACCCCGCCGCCTACGCGCCCGAGCGCTTCCCCATGTGGATTCGGGAGAGCTCCGCGGCGACTGGCCGGCCGATCGAGGAGTCGCACCAGCACAGCGTGCGCATCCGGGCCTTCGGCTTCCCGACCACCGACGGCAGCCGGGTCAAGGTGGGCTTCCCGGTGACCGGCGTGCGCGTCGACACTCCAGAGGTCGATCGGCGGCCGCGTCCCCAAGAGCTGGCGATGCTTGCGCAGGAGAACATCGACGCGATCCTGAGCGGCGTGCTGGCCGAGCCCAGCGACTTCAGCGTCTGCCTCTACGACAACAGCCCGGACGGCGACTTCATCATCGGCTCCCCGCCTGGACGGCCGGAGCTGACCGTGCTGGGCGGGTTCTCAGGGCATGGCTTCAAGCACGCGCCCGCGGTGGGCGAGATCGCGGCGGCGCTGGCGACCGGCACCCAGCCGCCGCTCGACGTCAGCCCCTGGTCACCCCTCCGGTTGTGAGCTAAGCGGCCCACAGCTCGGCCAACGAGGGAACCTCCTGGATGAGCATCTCGACCAGGTGCGGGTCCCACTGCGAGCCCTTGCCGCTCTTGAGGATGGCCAGCGCGGTGGAGAGGGGCCGCCCGGGTCGGTAGGGCCGATCGGTGACCATGGAGTCGTAGGCGTCGCAGGTGGCCACGATGCGCGCCAGCAGCGGTATCTGCTCACCTTTCAGGCCATCGGGATAGCCGGTGCCGTCCCAGCGCTCGTGGTGGTGGCGGATGATCGGCAGCAGCGTCCCGGCCGTCTTCAGCGGCCGCACCATGTTCTCCCCGATGAGCGGGTGCTGCCGGATCACCGCCCATTCGTCTGCGGCCAGAGGCCCTCGTTTCTCGAGGATGGTGTGGGGAATGCCCAGCTTGCCGATGTCGTGCATCTTGCCGCCGCGCCAGGCGACCTCCTGGTCCTCCGGTCGCAGCCTCAGCAGTCGGGCCAGGTGCCGGGCCACCAGCGCCACCCGGTCGGTGTGGGCCGTGGTGTGCGAATCCTCGTTCTCCACCTCCGCCGCCAGGGTGCGGAGCACGCCCTCGGCGGAATGCATCCAGAGCTCGGCGGAGAAGAAGGGATGTGACGGCCGGTGGGGTGGCCGGCCGCCACGTTGTGGAGGGGGAGATGGCCTAGCTGACAACACGTCCGCGGCGCTGGAGGGTCAGGATGCCGATGGGAATCGAGAGAACCGTTCGCGCCACGTCCCAGCCTCCTAGTTTGTCGGGTATTAACCCGCAGTATTGACTAGGACAGTGTCGCTGTCAAGTTTTCGTCTCTGAAGCGGTTTAGGTGGCGCGCCGGGGCTGCCGGCGCCCGCGGGCCCGGTCGTCCGGCTGCCGGAGCGGCACGACCGCGGCCCGGTTCGTGCCTCCTGCGCGCTCCGCGCGGGCGTCGTAGAGCCGCTGGTCGGCACGGCCGAGGAAGCTGACCAGGTCGTCCTCATCCCGCAGTTCGGCGATGCCGTAGCTGAAGCCGAGCTCGGATTCCAGAGCGCGGGCGCGGAGCCCGCGCAGCTTCTCCTCGGCGCCCTCCAGCCCGATCCCCGGCAGCAGGCAGACGAACTCGTCGCCGCCGTACCGGAAGACCAGGTCCTGCTTGCGCACGCCGGCCGACAGAAGCTCGGCCACCCCTCGCAGCAGGCGGTCGCCGGCGCCATGCCCCTTGGCGTCGTTAACGCGCTTGAGGCCGTCCACGTCGGCGAAGGCGGCGACCAGCGGCGTATGGGCGCGTCGTGCGCGCGCGATCTCGCGCTCCACGGACGCGATACCGGCCGCCCGGCGGAGCACACCCGTCAGGTCGTCGAAGGCCACCTGGTCGCGGAGCTTGAGCAAGCCGCCAGGGGAGAGCTGCGCCAGTTCCCGCGGCTTCAGATCGAGCTCGGCGGCGAGCGCCAATCGCAGCCGCGCGCTGCGCAGCCGGCGGGCTTCACCCCAGAGCCGCCCGAGCAGGAGCAGCCCGACTGCCAGCAGCAGGGGCAGGGCCGCCAGCGCCACCGCCAGCGCCACGCCCAGCGGGCCAGGCGGCAGCCTCAGGGACGGCACCAGGACTATGCCCTGAGGTGAGCCGGCGCCGGAGCGGCCGCCTCTCGGCGCCTGGGTCTGGTAGCTGCGAGGCGCGGTCTGCACGACCGGCGGCGCCGAGGGGGAGGGGTAGGGGACGGCGCTCGGGCTGGGGGGCACCGGCACGCCGCCCACCGGCGGCGTGGGCGTCGGATTCAGGAGCGGCAGTGGCGGCAGCGAAGGGCTCGGGGTGCTGGCTGGGAGCGCCGGCAGCGTGGGGAGCGGCGTGGGCAGGGCCGCCGGCAAGGGTGGCAGGGTCGGGGTCGGCAGAGCCACCGGCAGCGCCGGCGCGGCCGCAGAGGCGGGGACCGACAGCAGCCCGCCCGCGCAGGCCAAAGCAAAACCCAGCAGCATGGCCCGCGAGATCTTGGACATCGGGAGACTGACCTGATCCGAGTCTCAGCAGACCACGACCGGGACGCGCCGTCAAACCTGCGACAAGTCGCCGACGATCCGTCCCCGGTTTGTTGGTTCTGCCTACGACATACCTGATACGCTGCAGGCCGGATGGAGACCCCGATGGAGCGGGCGGTGTCCGCTCTCCAGGACCTCACGCGGCGCGACATCCTCTACCGCTTCTATGCCAACCCGGCGGCGCGTACCGCGGCCGAGGTCGCCGAGTCCGCGGGTATCCATCGTTCGGTGGCCTTCGACCACCTGGAGCGGCTGGTCGCCCTGGGCTATCTGCAGACCGAACGCCGGCGCGGCTTCCCCGGCAAGCCGGCCAAGCTGTACCGGCTGGCGCAGGGCCCGATCACGGTCAGCCACCCGCCGCGCCAGTTCGGACTCCTGGCCCAGCACCTCGCCACCGCCGTCGAGGAGTTCGGCCCGGCCGGTAGGGCGGCCTCGCGGCGCGCCGGGAAGGCGCTGGCCCGCAGCCTCGACCCGGCGCCGGTGCCGGACATGAGACCGGCCGCCTGTCTGCGTCCTCTGGAGGCCCTGGGCGGGCGCTACGAGCTTGGGCGCGGCGGCGAGCTGAGCGCCGGCAACTGCCTCTTCCGCGAGGCCTGCGATGCGGCCCAGGTCGTTTGCGAGTTCCACGCCGGTCTCCTGGAGGGCCTCCTGGAGCCGGCGGGTCTAACGCAGCCGAAAGGTGGTGCCGTGTCCTTCGCGCCCGGACGTCCGATGCGGACGCCCGCTTCTGCGGTGCTCGGTCACGCAGCTGCCGCTGCGCTCCTTCCGCTCCTCGGCGCCGGCTGACGCCTCGAAGCGTCAGGATCGCGAAATCCAGCAGCCCACCTTTCGTCCGCGCCCCTTAAAGTCCCGCGCATGAAAGGTCGGTTTCGGCTTCGGCATCCCAATCCCAAGGTGGAGGAGCTCGGGCGGGTGGCCCTCTTCGATCACGTGCCCCGCCGGGTCCTGGAGGTGGTGGCGGCCAACGTCGACGAGGTCCGCGTGCCGGCCGGCGAGACGTTGATCCGCGAAGGTCATCGCAACGACGCGTTCTGGATCGTGATGGAGGGCGAGGCCGAGATGAGCCTCGGCCACCGCAAGCGACACATCGGGCCCGGCGAGTTCTTCGGCGCCACCAGCATGCTCGACGGCCGGCCGGCCATCGGCACCGTGGTCTCCCAGACGCCGATCCGCGCCTACGTCGCGAGCGCGGACCAGTTCAGAGCGCTGGAAAGCGACGAGACGGTGGCGCTGCGCCTCTTCCACTACGCGCTGGAACGTTTGCGCGAGGACCTCGAATCGACCTGAAGACCGGCGCGCTCGATTGGCGGCGCGCCATCGACGACGCCGCCGAGCGCCTGGCTCCGGTGCTGGCGCGCACGCCTCTGCAGCCCAGCAAGCGGCTCTCGGACCTCTATGGCGCTCGGGTCCTGCTGAAGCGCGAAGACCTCCAGGAAGTGCGCTCCTTCAAGATCCGCGGGGCCTACAACAAGATCGCGCGGCTGACGCCGGAGGAGGCGGCGCGCGGCGTGGTCTGCGCCAGCGCCGGCAATCATGCCCAGGGCGTGGCCTTCGCCTGCGCCGCGCTGGGCATCCGGGCCACCGTCTTCATGCCCGCTGTCACCCCGCTTCAGAAGATCGAGCGCGTCCAGCATTTCGGCAAGGCGGGCGTCGCGGTGCATCTGGTCGGGGACACGTACGACGACGCGAGCCAGGCCGCCCGTGAGCACTGCCGCGTTCAGGGGGCGGTTTTCGTGCACCCCTTCGACGATCCGCTCACCATCGCGGGCCAGGGCACCATCGCGCGCGAGCTGGTGGAAGAGCTGGGCGCGGCCCCGGACGTGGTCGTGGCCGCGGTCGGAGGCGGCGGCCTGATCTCAGGGCTGGCCAGCTACCTCAAAGCCGGCGGCGGAGCCACCCGGCTGGTCGGCGCCGAACCGGCCGGGGCTCCCTCGCTGACGGCCGCTCTGCGCGCGGGCGAGGTCGTTTACCTGGAGAAGATCGACACCTTCGTCGACGGCGCGGCGGTGAAGCGGGTGGGTGAGCTCACCTTCGAGGTCTGCCGCCGGCACGTCGACCAGGTGCTGCTGGTTCCCGAAGGACAGGTCTGCACCACCCTGATCGACCTCTACCAGAACGAGGGCATCATCGCCGAGCCCGCAGGTGCGCTCTCGGTGGCCGCACTGGATGCGCTGGGCGAGGACCTGCGCGGACGAACCGTGGTCTGCGTCCTCAGCGGAGGCAACAACGACATCCTCCGCTACCCGGAGATCATGGAGCGCAGCCTGGTCCACCAGGGCCGCAAGCACTACTTCATCGTCGAGTTCGCGCAGAAGCCCGGGCAGCTGCGCAAGTTCGTCGACCGCGCGCTGGGCCCGACCGACGACATCGTTCGCTTCGAGTACATGAAGAAAACGAACAAGGAGCGCGGCGCGGCCCTGGTGGGGGTCGAGCTGCGCGACAAGGCCGACCTGGCGCCACTGCTGGAGCGGATGCGCGAGGCCCAGCTCAACTGCCGGCAGCTGAGCAGCGAGGAGCTGCTCTACGACTATCTGATCTGAGGGCCAGGTCGCGCCCTGCGGCCCGGCCGCTCGAGTCCTCAGGCCGGGCTCAGCTTTGTCTCAGGATTTCCTGAAGGTTGTTAAGAGCGGTGAGACCTCGGGCCGTCATCTGGGGGGCGGCCGCGGTTCTGGGGGTCGTGATCCTGGCCCTGATCCTGGTGCAGGCCGACGTCTTCGACTGGGTCGGCCAGCAGGTGCAGGGCCGGGGCTACCTCAGCTCCTACCTGCTGCTCTACATCGAGGAGACCGGCATCCCGCTGCCCGCTCCCGGCGACCTCTTCATGCTTTACACCGGTGCCCACACGCCGCATACGCTGCCCTGGCTGCTCGCCGCCTGGGCGGGGTTCGTGGTGGTGGTGGTGGCCGGCTCCAGCAACCTCTACTGGATCTCGCGGCGGCTCGGCCGCGACGTCGCCCACACTCGCCTGGCGCGCATCGTCCATCTCACACCCGAACGCCTGGAGAAGGGCGAGGCCTGGTTCCGGCGCTATGGGCTGCTGGCGATCATCTTCGGCCGGCACGTGGTCGGCTTCCGGATACCGATCACGGTTGCCTGCGGCGTCCTGCACGTGCCCTACCCGGTCTTCGTTTTCGGGGTGGCGATCTCGACCGCAGTCTGGGCCGGCTTCTGGGTCTCGATCGGGGCGGTGTACGGCCTGCGCGCCGAGGACACCCTCAACGCGCATCGCTGGGTTTACTGGACCGTCGGGGGCGCCCTGGTCGTGGGCTTCGCCGCCTACATCGGCCGCCGCTGGTGGGTGACGCGATGAGCGAGCGGTGGTGGGAGTCCGCGGTGTTCTACCAGGTGTATCCGCGCTCCTTCCAGGACAGCAACGGCGACGGCATCGGCGACCTGGAGGGCGTGCGCCAGCGGCTCGACCATCTGCAGTGGCTGGGCGTGGATGCGATCTGGCTGACGCCGATCATGCCCTCGCCGGACGACGACTGCGGCTACGACGTCTCCGACTACCGGGACGTGCACCCGGAGCTGGGAACGCTGGACGACCTCGACCGTCTGCTGCATGATGCGGAGGCGCGTGGCATCCGGGTGCTGCTGGACGTGGTGCCCAACCACACCTCCGACCGCCATCCCTGGTTTCGAGATCCGGCGCGCGAGGACTGGTACGTCTGGACCGACCGGCCCAACAACTGGGTGAGCGTCTTCGGAGGTCCGGCCTGGGACTTCGACCAGCAGCGCGGCCGCTACTACCTGCACCAGTACCTGCCCTCGCAGCCGGACCTGGACTGGTGGAACCCCGCCGTGCGGCGCGAGTTCCTCGAGATCCTGCGCTTCTGGTTCGACCGCGGCGTTGCCGGCTTCCGGATCGACACCGCCAACCGGATCATCAAGGACCGCGAGCTGCGCGACAACCCCCCGGTGACGCCCGACATGCACCCGGTCGCGGCGCGGCTGGGCCAGCGCCCGCTGTACACCACGGACCGGCCGGAGGTGCACGACATCTATCGCGAGTGGCGCCGGCTGTGCCAGACGTACACACCGGAGCGGGCGCTGGTGGGCGAAACCTGGTTTTTCGACCTGCAGCGCCTGGCCGCGTACTACGGCGATGACGACGAGCTGCAGCTGTGCTTCAACTTCCTGCTCACGCACTCGGCGTTTCAGGCCGACGTGATGCGCGGCGTGGTGGAGTCGACCGAACTGGCGCTGCCGGCGTTCGCCTGGCCCTGCTGGGCCTTGAGCAACCACGACGTCTCCCGGTTCGTCACGCGCTGGTGCGGCGGTGACGAGCGGCGCGCGCGGGTGGCCATGACCATGCTGCTCACGCTGCGGGGCGCGCCCTTCCTCTACCAGGGCGACGAGATCGCGCTGACCGACCAGCCCGTCCCGCCCGAGCGCAAGCGCGACCCGCTGGACCTGCGCATGCCGGGACGCGGGCGCGGGCGCGATCCCGAGCGTACGCCGATGCCCTGGGCAGCCGGGCCCGGGGCGGGGTTCACCGAGCCGGGGGTCGAGCCCTGGCTGCCGATCGGATCCGACTGGCGCTCGGTGGCGGACCAGCGCGCGGATCCAGGCTCGTTCCTCAACTTCACGCGCGGCCTGCTCGCGCAGCGCCGCGCCAACCCCGACCTGCGCTCGGGCGCCTATCAGACTTTGGAATCGCCCCCCGGCGTCTGGCGCTACCAGCGCGGTGCGGGCACCGTCGTGACCCTGGACTTCGAGCGCTGGGAGGCGCGGATCGAAAGTTCGAGCGCCGGCGCCGGAACGGATTCCTAGTCCAAAAAGCATTCCGGCGCCGGCGCTCGAGTGCTCAGTCGAGCGCCCGCCAAACACCCCGGAGCATCCTTGACGGATGCACATGACCATCCGTCGCTACACCGTTGCCCCGGCGCAGGCCGACGAGGTCATCAGGCGGGTCGACGACGACTGGCTGGAGCGCGTTCACAAGCTGCCCGGCTTCGTCAGCTACCACGTGGTGCGGCCGGCGCCCGACCGCCTGGTCTCGGTGACCGCCTACCTTGATGCGGATGCGGCCCACAGGGGCGCCGAGGCGAGCGCCGAGTGGGTGGGCGAGCGGCTGGGCGATCTCGACGTCAAGTTCGAGGACATGGCCGAGGGCGAGGTCGTCGTGCACGGCGGCGCCTGACGCCCGAGCCAGCCCTTGCCCTGGGATCCCGCCCAATACCTGCGCTTCGCCGGCCACCGGCTGCGCGCCGCCGTAGACCTGCTCAACCGCATCGACGCCGATGCGCCCGAGCACGTCTACGACCTGGGCTCAGGCGCCGGCAATGTGACCGCGCTGCTCAAGCAGCGCTGGCCCAAAGCCGAAGTCACCGGGGTCGAGAACTCGGGACCCATGTTGGAGCGGGCCGCCGCCAGCCATCCCGAGATCGACTGGCAGAGGGCAGACCTGGCGACCTGGACGCCGCCTCAGCCCGCGGACGTCATCTACTCCAACGCCGCCCTGCACTGGCTGGGCGACCACAGCCGTCTCTTCCCGCGGCTGCTCGCCCAGCTCCGGCCCGGCGGCACGCTGGCCGTCCAGATGCCGCGGAATTTCGATGCACCCTCCCATACAAAGATCGCCGAAGCCGTCCGCTCCGGGCCCTGGCGCATCCGGCTGGAGCCGCTACTCAGGCCGCCGCCGGTCCGCGAGCCCGCCTACTACCTGGACCTGCTGCGCCCTGAAGCGGACGAAGACCTGGACATCTGGGAAACCGCGTACCTGCACGTCCTGCAGGGGCCGGCGCCGGTCAAGGAATGGACCAAAGGCACGTCCTTGGTCCCGCTTCTGGAAGCGCTCGAGGAACCGGAGCGAACGCAGTTCGAGGAGCGCTATTCCGACCTCCTCGAGGAGGCATACCCACGGCGCCCCGACGGGTCCACGCTCTTCCCCTTCCGACGCCTCTTCATCGTCGCCCGGCGCAGGATTTAGCCGATCGGGCGGCCGGCGCGGACCTCTTCGGTGCGGGCGGGAAATTGGCGATGCCTGAGCCGCCCGACGCGCTCCGCCCGCAGCCGGTCCAGTTCGGCGCGCAGCGCAGTCTCGACCAGCTTGGCCAGGGTCAGCCGGCGGGGCGGGCCCGCCAGCGCCACGACCGTGTCCCGCGCCTCCTCGATCAAGTCGTAGGGCAGGTTGAAAGTCGCACGCACCTTGGTGCGCTTCGGAGCGCCACTCAGCATTCAAGCGTCATCATAACGCTGGTGTTGAAATAAAGGGAAGCATTTGTTACAAATACAGCATGGCGGAGGAGGAGGTGGTCCTGCTGGACGGCGAGGAAGCGGAGTGGTCGGCCCGCGAGGCCGATCACTGGATCGGCGTCTACACCCAGCTGATCGATTTCTGCCGGCAGGCCATGCAGGGCGCCGAGGCGGCTAACGTCATCCGGATCCGCCGGCGCATGGCGCGCCTGCAGAAGAGACTCGCCTTCTGGGGCGGGCCGGACCTTACAAAAGCTTGACCTAACCTCCGCCGGCCACCCGAATCTTTCTCAGACATTTCCAAGCCATGCGGCGGAGCATGGCTGTCGGAATGAAGACTCACCTGCTCCGCACCGCGGGCCTGGCGCTCCTGCTGGTGGCGGCCCTGGCCGCGTGCAGCTCACCTGTACGGCTGGCCACGCCCGCCGAGATCAAGCAGGCGACCGAGCCCACCGCCTCCCCGGCGGCCGGCAACGCAGCCCCCAACCCCGCCGCCTCCCCCGGCGCCGGCGGCACCGCCACGCCCGCCACCGGCGGCCTGGCCGAGCTGCAGGCGGAGTACCACGCCCTGATCGCGGCAGTGCTGCCCTCGATCGTCGAGATCGACACCTCCGGCGGCCTTGGCTCCGGCATCGTGATCGATGCCCAGGGCGACATCGCCACCAACGCTCATGTCGTGTCGGGGGAGACCCGCTTCACCGTCCGCAGCTCGGACGGCACCCAGTACCAGGCCACGCTGGTCGCGGCCGCCAACTCCAACGACCTGGCCGTGATCAAGGCCGCCAACCCGGGCGCTTCCTTGAAGCCCGCCACCTTCGGCGACTCCAGCAAGGTCGCGCTGGGCGACATCGTGGTCGCCGTCGGCAGCCCTCTCGGTCTCAGCGACAGCGTCAGCGAGGGGATCGTCAGCGGCACCGGACGCACGCAGCCGGAGGGCAACGGTGTCACCCTCACCGACCTCATCCAGACCACGGCCGCCATCAATCCCGGTAACTCGGGCGGAGCCCTGGTCGACATCGCCGGTGAGGTGATCGGGATGCCGACGCTGGGCGCCAGCAGCACGCCCCGAGGCGGCGCCGCCGGCGGCATCGGCTTCGCCATCTCCAGCAACCAGGTCGTCACCATCACCCAGCAGCTGGCCTCGGGCGGGACCGTCACCCACACCGGGATCGCCTTCCTGGGCATCAGCACCAGCGACTCGCCCAAGGGCGGCGCCCAGGTCGGATCGGTTGTGTCCGGCGGCCCGGCCGACAAGGCCGGCATCAAGGCCGGCTGGGTGATCACCGGCATCGGCGGCAAGACCGTGCCCGACGCCAACGGCGTGGGCACCGCGCTGTCCAGCTTCAAGCCCGGCCAGAAGGTCGACGTCAAGGCGACGCTGCCCGACGGCTCCACCAAGACCCTGTCGGTCACGCTCGGAGAACGCCCATGACGCCCATGACCCCTCAGGACTACGTCGCCCGCGTCCCCGCGCCCGTGGAGCAGGTGCTCTTCGAGGTGCGGCGGCTGATCGTGGGCCAGGACCTGCTCCTGGAGCGCCTGCTGGTGGCGCTGCTGGCCGGCGGCCACGTGCTCCTGGAGGGAGTGCCCGGGCTGGCCAAGACCGCCACCGTGCGGGCGCTGGCCCAAGCCGTCGGCGGCAAGTTCGGGCGCATCCAGTTCACGCCCGACCTGGTGCCCGCCGACCTCATCGGCACCCGGGTCTACAACCCCCGCACCGCGGAGTTCTCGATCGAGCTGGGGCCGGTCTTCTGCAACCTGCTGCTGGCCGACGAGATCAACCGGGCGCCGGCCAAGGTGCAGTCGGCGCTCCTGGAGGTCATGCAGGAGCACCAGGTCACGATCGGCAAGGAGAGCTTTCGCGTCGAGGAGCCGTTCCTGGTGCTGGCCACCCAGAACCCGATCGAGGCCGACGGCACCTATCCGCTGCCCGAAGCCCAGATCGACCGCTTCATGCTCAAGGTCCTCGTCGGCTACCCATCATTCCCGGAGGAGGTGGTGGTCGTCGACCGCATCGTCGGACCCGAGATCGAGGTCCAGCCGGTGATGGGGGTCGACCAGCTGCTCGACCTCCAGCGGCGGGCGCGGGCGACCTACGTCGACCCGGCGGTCATCAACTACGCCGCCACCCTGGTCACCGCCACCCGCTCGCCGGCCACGGCCGGCCTGCCCGAGTTCGCGGCGGCGATCGCCTACGGCGCCAGCCCGCGCGCCTCCATTCACCTGGTGCAGGCGGCCCGGTCGCTGGCCTTCATCCGCGGGCGCGACCACGTGCTCGCCCACGACGTCTATGACGTGGCGCCCGAGGTCCTGCGCCACCGGCTGGTGCTCAGCTACGAGGGCATCGCCGACGGGGTCTCGCCGGAGGCGGTCGTGAGCACGCTGCTGCAGCGCTATCCGCCGCCTCGCCTCGACCTCGGCGACCGGCATGTCTCGTAGCCACCGCTACTCCGAAGCGGTCCTCCGCCGCCTGCGCTGGCCGGTCGCCCAGAGGCTGGGTGTGCACGCCTGGGGCGACGAGCGCTCCCGGCTGAGCGGCCCCGGGGTCGAGTACGCGGACGTGCGCGAGTACCAATGGGGCGAGGACGCGCGGCTGATCGATTGGAACCTGACCGCGCGGTCGGACCAGCCCTACGTTCGACAGTCGCATCCCGACCGCGGGCTGGACGTCTGGCTGATCGTCGACAGCAGCCGCTCCCTGGACTGGGGCACCTCCTACTCCCTCAAGCGCGACGTGGCCGCCGAGCTGGTGGCGGCGGCCACCCTGCTCCTGAGCCGCCACGGCAACCGCGTGGGAGCGATCCTCTTCGACACCGAGCTGCGCCGCATCTTCGCGCCCCGCGCCGGGCGCAGCGGCCGGCTGGGGCTGCTGGCCCGTCTCGAAGCCGAACGCACGCAGCCCGGGCGTCAGGGCAAGCGCACCGACCTGGCGCAGACCCTGGCCCGGGCCGCGGGGTTGGTCAGCCGCCGGTCGCTCCTGATCGTGGTCAGCGACTTCCTCCTCGAGGATCCCGAAACCGGCGCCCAGCTGGAGGTCGACACGGCCGATCGCGGCCTGCGCGAGCGCTACCGGCGGGCCGCGGCCGAGCAGCGCCGGCGGCTGCTGGCCGAGCTGCGCCGCGCCGGGGCGTCGAGCCTGGAGCTGACCACCGCCGGGCCGATGCTGCCGCAGCTGGTCGCCTACCTGCGCCGCCGCCAGGACCACCGAGGCAAGCCCCACAGCGAGGTGCCGGCTTGAGCTTCCAGCAGCCCTGGCTGCTGCTCGGCCTGCTGCTGGTACCACTCCTGCTGGGGGGCTACCTGGTGGCCCAGCGCCGGCGCCGCCGCTACGCCCTGCGTTTCACCGATCTGCCGCTGCTGGCCAGCGTGGCCGGCCGGGGTCCCGGCCTGCGCCGGCACCTGCCGCCGGCCGTCTTCCTGCTCGGCGTGGGCGGCCTGATGCTCGGACTGGCGGGGCCCGTGCTCAACCTGGAGGTCGCTCGCAGCGACGCCAGCGTGATGCTGGTGATCGACGTCTCCGGCTCCATGGCCGCCACCGACGTCCAGCCCACCCGCCTCGATGCCGCGCGCACCGCTGCGCGGCAGCTGATCGACAAGCTTCCCGGCAACGACCGCATCGGGTTGATCAGCTTCAGCGGCAGCGCCACCCTCAACGCGCCGCTCACCCAGGACCGATCCAGCGTTTCCAGCGCCCTGGACGTTCTGCAGCCCGCCGGCGCCACTGCGGTCGGGGACGCGCTGGCGCTGGCCGTGCGCCAGCTGGCGGCCAAACCGGCGCCCGCGTCAGGCACGCGACGCGCGGCGGCCATGATCGTGCTGCTGACCGACGGCGCCTCCAACCGGGGGATCGATCCGCTGACCGCCGCCGGCCAGGCCAAGACGGCCGGCATCCCCGTCATGACGATCGGGATCGGCGTCCGCAACGGAACCGTGATCGTGCGCGGCCAGGACGTGGGCGGCGTCGACGAGCAGACGCTGCAGGCGATCGCCACCGCCACCGGCGGCAAGTACTTCTACGCCGAGGAGTCGAGCCGGCTCAACCAGATCTACAACGCGCTGGGCTCGCAGTTCGGCTGGCGGTTCCTGCGCCTGGACATCACGCTGCCCGTGCTCTTGCTAGGCCTACTGGCCGTGCTGGTCGCGGCGGGGATCAGCCTTGTCTGGTTCCGGGTGCTCCCGTAGGGGCGGGTTCTGACCCGCCCTTTTCCTTCTCCCGTTCCTTCAAGACGCGGCGCAGGATCTTGCCCGAGGCGGACTTGGGGATCTCGTCGATGACCTCCAGCTGCCGGATCCGCTTGTGCGGCGCCACCTTCGAACCCACGAACTCCATAAGCTCCTCGGGGGACGCGGAACCGTCCTTGAGCACCACGAAGCCCTTGGGGATCTCGCCGGCCTCGGCATCGGGGACGCCGATCACCGCGGCGTCGGCGACCTTGGGATGTGAGAGCAGCAGCGCCTCCAGCTCGGCCGGCGGCACCTGGAAGCCCTTGTACTTGATCAGCTCCTTCAGGCGGTCGACGATGTAGTACTCGCCGCGATCGTCGATGTGGCCGATGTCACCGGTGTGGAAGAAACCATCGGCATCGATGGACGCGCGCGTGGCCTGCTCGTTGTTGAGGTAGCCCTTCATGACCTGGGGGCCGCGGATCCAGATCTCGCCGTCCTGGTTGGGTCCCAGATCCTCGCCGCTGGCCACGTCGACGACCTTGCATTCCGTGTTAGGGAGCGCGGGGCCCACGGACCCGGGGATCACCTTGGGGGCGCGGTCGGGCACGGAGTGGCTGACCGGGCTCGTCTCGGTGAGGCCGTAGCCCTGGCTGACCCGGCAGCCGATGCGCTTGCTGCAGAGCTCCGCAGTCTCCGCGTCCAGCGGCGCCGCCCCTGAGAACACGACCTTGACCGAGGAGAGGTCGTACTTCTCGACCAGCGGGTGCTTGGCCAGCGCGAGCACGATCGGCGGAGCCAGGAAGAGGCGCGTGATCCGGTACTGCTGCACCGCCTGCAGGAAGGGCTCCAGCTCGAAGCGCGGCATGCTCACGATGGTGGCGCCGCGGTAGAGGCCCTGGTTCATGATCACGTGCATCCCGTAGATGTGGAAGAAGGGCAGGACCGCCAGGATCTTCTCGTCCTCGTCGATGTTCTGGACGACCTCGGCCTGGACCAGGTTGGCGACCAGGTTGCGGTGCGTCAGCATCACGCCCTTGGAGAAGCCGGTGGTGCCGCTGGAGTAGGGCAGCGCGACCAGGTCCTCGGCCGGGTCGATATCGACCGCGGGCGGCTCGCCCGAGCCGAGCAAGGAGGCGAAGGAGGTGACGCCCTCGGCCTCGCCGAACACCGCGATCTCCTCGACGCCCGCCTTGCCTGCCGCCTCGCGCGCCTTCTCCAGCAGCGGCGGCACCGTCAGCAGCAGCTTGGGCTTCGAGTCCTTGAGCTGGAACGCGATCTCGTCGGCGGTGTAGAGCGGGTTCAGAGTGGTGTTGACGCCACCGGCCAGGGCAACCCCGTGGAAGGCAACGGGGTACTCGGGCAGGTTGGGCGACATGATCGCCAGCACATCGCCCTTGCGGAAGCCACGTTCATGCAGGCCCGCGGCGAGCTTGCGCACCGCTTCGTAGAGCTCGGCGTACGTGTAGCCGCGACCGCTGGCCGCGTCCACGATCGCCTGCTTGGCGCCCATCTCCTGCGCGTGCCGGAACACGAACGGCGTGAGTGGGGTGGAGGGGATGCCCACGTCCGGGTGGGGGCTCTTGAAGATCACGGCCACAGGATAGGACGGCGTTCAGCAGTGCACGGTCCGCCGGCTCCCGCAGCCGCAGAGTCCCGGCTGCCTCGCCGGCGCCTACAGTGACGGCGTGGTGACCTCGGCGCCGCTGGTGCCGGTGGCGGAGTTCGAGCGCCAGACCGGCTGGGAGCTGAAGCCGGAAGGTGCCTGCCGCGGCAGCCTGTGCATCCCCCTGCCCGCCCCGGCCGGCGACCAGGTCGACCTGCGTTCGGTAGCCGGCAAGCTGGGCATGCCGCTGCTGCACGAACCCGAAGCCGGGCTCTGGTCCATGGGCCCGGCGCCGGGGCCGGTCCTCGAGGGCGCGGTCGCGCCCGACTTCACGCTGCCCGACTGGCGCGGCGGTGACTTCAGGCTGGCATCGCTGCGGGGGCGCAAGGTGCTGATCCTGGCCTGGGCGCCCTGGTGAGGCTGCCGGTTCGACCTGCCCGTGTGGCGGGAGCTGCGGGACGAGCTGAAAGACAGGGGCTTCGAGGTGGTCACGGTGGCGCTGGAGACGCGCGGCTGGAAGGAGGCGCGGCGCTGGATCGACGCCGCTCAGCCTGAACACCCGAGCCTGCTCGACGCGACCCACCTGCTGGGCGAGCTCTACGGCATCGTCAACGTTCCGACTGGCGTCTGGATCGACGAGCAGGGCCTGCTGGTGCGCCCCCCGGAGCCGGCGTTCCCCGGCCGCCCCGCCTTTCTGGACCAGCCCTTGCCGGACACCGTCAACCCGCGCCTGCGCGGGGTGCTGACCGAGGCCCGCAAGCTGAACATGGAGGGCGACCGATACGCGGCCGCCCTCCGCGATTGGGTGGCGCAGGGCGCGGACAGCCCGTATGCGCTGGGCCCGGAGGAAGTCGCACGCCGGCTCGGTGAGCGCTCTCCAGAGGCCTGCCGCGCCGCCGCACACTTCGAGCTCGCCCAGAACCTGGAGGGCGAGGCCGCGGTCGTCCATTTCAAGGAGGCGCACCGGCTGCAGCCACGCAACTGGGCGTACAAGCGGCAGGCGTGGAGCCTGGTCGACCGTACCCAGGCGCCGAATGCCATCTATCCGACCGGCTGGCTGGAGGAGGTGCGGGCGCTCGGCGCAGAGTTCTACTACCCGCCGTTGGAGTTCGAACCCGAACAGCGGTAACCATTCTGTTACGCTCCGGCGCAATGGCTGGAACGAAGGTCACCGGGTCGGGCACCAAGTCGGATCCCTGGCAGCTGAAGACGCCGAGCGGCACCTCCGAGTACGCGATGTATCGCGACGAGTCGGCCGACCCGCCGGCGCTGGTCTGCCAGGTCGGCAGTACCCAGCTGCGCTACCACCTGCGTGCCATCGACGACCTGCACGCCATGCTGAAACAGCACGGCGACTGGATGCCGCTGGGCAGCGCCGACGAGCAGAAGCCGGCGGCGCCGGGCACGGTGGAGGCTTGGGGCCGGTCCGGCGACAACCCGGTCGGCGGTTGGTACGGACTGCGCAAGGGCTACCGGGGCCGGTTCGGCATGTACCTGCCGCCGCTGCTCGAGGCCCTGGGTCTGGCCGAGGTCGAGCACAACCCCAAGAACAACCGGATGCGTGCGCGCTAGCCAAGCCTGATTGGCGCCTTATCGCGAAAACGCACGGCCGTTGGGCGCCGGAGCGCCGCCTTTTCAGGAAAAGCGCCGGACCGTGCCGCCCGGCGACCCCTTCGGTGCTCTCGGCAACCTCCAGCGGCGCGCGATCGTCGAGCTGCTGGCCGCGCGTCCGCGCTCGGTCCAGGAGCTGGCGGACGCGCTGCCCATCAGCCGGCCTGCGGTTTCACGCCACCTTCGGCTCCTGAGCCGCGCCGGCCTGGTCACCGACGAGCCCGCCGGCGCCCGCCGCTTGTACCGGCTGCAGGGCCAGGGGGTGGATGAGGTGCGGGACTACCTGGAACGGGTGTGGGGTGAGGCCGCCGCGCGCTTCCGGCTGTTCGCGCAGAACACCCAACCGTGATCGAACCGCTCCGGCGCACGGTCCGGGTCGCCTGTTCGCCGGAGCACGCCTTCGCGACCTGGACCGCGCGCGCATCGGCCTGGTGGCCGACGGAGCACACGATGTCGGGTGAGCGCGGCCTTGAGATCGTCTTCGAGCCGCGCGTCGGGCGGCGCATCTTCGAGCGCACGGCCGACGGCCGCGAGTTCGAGTGGGGCGAGATAACGGCCTGGGAGCCACCCGCGCGGCTCGGCTATCGCTGGTCGATCGCGACCACACCCGAGGACGCCACCGACGTCGAGATCCGGTTCCATCGCGACGGCGAGTCGGCGACCCGGGTTGAGATCGAGCACCGGGGCTGGGATCGCCTGGGCGCCCGCGGCCCATCCTGGCGGGATGTCAACCAGGGCGGCTGGGACGGTACCCTGCCGGCGTTCCAGCGAGCCTGCCCGGCGACGATCGGCTAGTACTTCCGGGCAGTGGGGTGTTGTTGCGCGGCGGGGTGGCCGCAAGATGATCGGTAGGAGGCGCCACCGATGAGGCTCGTAACCTGAGCGGGTGACCGCAGCCAAGAAGCCGATCCCCGAGGACACCCGCAGCGGCCAGGCGCCCGGCGAAGAGGCCGTCCAGGTCAACGACCGCTACCAGGGCGGCGGTCCCCCGCCGGACGCCGAACCGTCGGTCGAGGAAGAGCAGCACCCGACGGGCGGCTAGGGTCTAGATGGATCTCGGGCTGAGCGCCGACCAGCTGGAGATCCAGCGTGCGGTTCGCGAAACCTGCGCCCGCTTCGGCGACACCTACTGGCGCGAGGTCGACGAGCGGCTCGCCTACCCCGACGAGTTCGTGCGCGCGATGACCGAGCAGGGCTGGCTCGGCATGCTCATACCAGAGCGCTACGGCGGCGGTGGCGAAGACCAGAAGCAGCGATACCTGCCCGGCATCGCGCGCGGCGAGCTGCGGCTACAAGCGTTTGGCGTCACCGAGCCCGACGCCGGCTCCGACACCACGCGCATCTCCACCACCGCGGCGCGCCGCGGCGATGTTTACGTGGTCAACGGTCAGAAGGTGTTCACGTCCCGCGTGGAGAACTCCGACCTGATGCTATTGCTGGCGCGCACTTCGCCTGTTCCCGAGCGCGTGGAGGACCGCACGCAAGGACTGTCGGTGTTCCTGGTCGACCTGCGCGACGCGCGCGGTCATTTCGAGTACCAGCGCATGGACATCATGTTCAACCACCACACCTACCAGTGCTTCTTCAACGAGCTCGAGGTCCCGGCGCAGAACCTGGTGGGGGACGAGGGGCGCGGCTTCCGATACATCATCGACGGTTGGAACGCGGAGCGGATACTGATCGCGTCGGAGGCGATCGGTGACGGCCACTGGTTCGTGCAGCGGGCCGCGCGCTACGCGTCCGGCCGCGAGCTCTTCGGCCGTCAGGTCGGCGCCAACCAGGGCGTGCAGTTCCCGATCGCGCAGGCTTACGCGCAGGTGGAGGCGGCCAGCCTGGTGCGCTACCAGGCCGCGGCGCTGTTCGACGCCGGCCGGCCCTGCGGCGCCCAGGCCAACATGGCCAAGCTGCTCGCGTCCCAGGCCTCGTGGGCGGCTGCCAACGCCTGCATCACCGCGCACGGCGGCTACGGGTTCGCGCGCGAGTACGACGTCGAGCGCAAGTTCCGCGAGACCAAGCTCTTCGAAATCGCGCCGGTCAGCAACAACCTGGTGCTCGCCTACCTGGGCCAGCGCGTGCTCGACATGCCGCGCAGTTACTGAGGACATGACATGGGAAACCTGAAGCCCGGTTGGCAGGGCCGCTTTTTCGAAGACTTCGAAATCGGCGACGTGTACCGCTGCCGCTACGGCCGCACCGTCACTGAAGAGGACAACATCAGCTTCACGCTGCTGACCTGCAACACCAACCAGATCCACTTCAACCGCGAGTACGGCGCGCGCACGGAGTTCGGGCAGTGCCTGATCAACAGCGCGCTCACACTCGCGATCGTGGTCGGCATGGGTGTGGCCGACGTCAGCGAGAACGGGTTTGCGCTGGGCTGGGACGAGATCAAGCTCCCACACCCGCTGTTCGCGGGCGACACCCTGTACTCCGAGACCGAGGTCCTGGACGCGCGCGAGTCGCGGTCGCGTCCCGAGCAGGGCGTTGTCAAGGTGCTCACGCGCGGTTACAACCAGCATGGCGACGCGGTGATCGAGTTCCGGCGCTCGGTGATGGTCTGGAAGCGTGCCCATGCGCCCAGCCGCGAGGTTTTCCCGACCCCAAAGCTTTAGGGGGCTGACCTGCAGAAAACCTGAGGTAAATTGCATGTAAGTGCGCCCGTTACCCGTTCTTGCTTTGAAAAACAAAGAGCTGCGGCTGCCGCGGCCGGAGCTCTCCAAGTCGCTGGCCGGCTCGGCGGCGGAGCCTCTGGTGGCCCTGGCCGCGGCGGCCGCACTGCTGGGCGGCTTTCTGTTCGACCTCCTCACACCCACCACCGTCTCCGTCTCCTCGCTGGCCGTGGTGCCGGTGCTGCTGGCCGCCTGGCTGCTCTCGGTACGGGCCATCGCCGTGGTGACCGCGGTCGCCATCGCGCTCCAGATCTGGCTGGGACTGGAGAGCGCGCTGGCCGGGCTTTCGGTGGCCGCCAACATCGGGGCGGTCACGCTGGCTGCGGTGGTCGGCCACCGCGCGGCCGCCAACACTGAAGACGCGCGCGTGGCGCGCGAGCGTCAGCTGAGCATTCTCCTGGACACCGCCAACCGGCTCAACGCGGCCACCGATCTGCAGGCGGTGCTGGAGCACGTGGCGGATGCAGCGCGGCGGTTCGTGGCCCACGGCGGCGAGCAGATCGCCGCCCGCGGCACCGTTTGGGCCCTGGCGGACAAGCGTCTGGAGGCCGCCGCCGAAAGCGACGATCTCGGCGTCAGGCTGCGCGGCCACCGTTTCGAACCCGGCAGCCGGCTGCTCGAGGTCCTGGCCGCGCGGGTCCCGGTTGAGCTGCCTCTCAGCGATCTCTCCGAGGAGCTGCGCGCGACCCTGGAGCGGGCCGGCGTCAGGTCGATCGCCGTGGCCCCGATCGTGGCCGGCCGAGACACCGCATTCGGCATGCTGACGGCCTCGGCCCGCGACGACCAGCCTTTCGCCGCCACCGAGCTCGAGCTCCTCGGTGGGCTCGCGCAGGTGGCCGGTCTGGCCATCGCCCGCACCCGCCAGGTCGAACTGGAGCGGCGGCGGTTCCAGGTCCTCCAGGTGCTCAACGAGGCGATGCTGGCCGCGGGCTCGGCGGCCAACACCGAAGAGGTGTCGACGCTGGTGGCCGAGAAGGCGCGAGCCCTGGCCGGAGGGGAGGCGGGCGCGCTGGTTCTTCGCCACGCGCAGCGCGGCTCTTACTGGATCGAGGCCGCCACCGGCCAGGTCGGGCTGGTGGCCGTGGAAGCGGGCCGGGGCGTGGTGGGCGCCGCCCTGGACGGCCGCGAGGCGATCGGTGCCCCGCCCTGGGAGGAGGCGGCCGACCGCGAGCTGGCGGGTGCCTCCGCGCAGCTCCTGGCGGCCCCCATCCGCAGTCGCGACCAGGTTCTGGGAGCGCTGGTCGTGGCCGGGGAGTCTTTCGCCGAGCACGAGGTCCGCCTGCTCACCCTCCTGGGTGCCCAGCTGGGCCCGGTGCTCGATGCCCTGGACCTGCGCGGCGAGGTGGTCGAGTCGGAGCAGCGGCTGCGGGCGCTGTGCACCAGCCTGGGCTGCGGCGCGGTCATCCACGACGCCGCGGGCCGCATCATCGACGCCAACTGGGCGGCAGGCGAGCTCACCGGCCGCGCACAAGCAGACCTGGTCAGCAACGGAATCTTCGGCCGGGACTGGGTGATGGACTCGGAATCCGGCGTGCCCTTGCCCGAGGCGATGCGCCCACCTGGCTATGTCCTCCGTTTCGACCGGCCCCTGCGCGGGCTCGTGGCGCGCGTGCAGGCGCCCGGCGGCACCTCGCGCTGGCTGCGCATCGACTCCATCGCGTTCAAGCAGCGGGAGCGGGTGAAGTGGGTGGTCACCACCTTCTTCGAGACTCCACCGCCCAGCTCGCCGGCACCGGCGGCCGATGCCGCTCGGCGCCTGCGCCGCATCTCCTAGCCGGTATTCGGTCGCCCGGCTTGACAGAGCCGGGTACCGATGCTCCATGATCCTCGCCCACGTCCGGCGTTCTGGCCGCCCGTGAGTCCTAGAGCGGAGAGAACGCGTGAACAAGACGTGCCGTCTACTGCTGGCGCTCGTGTGCGCCCTTTTGGCCATTGCCCTACTGCCCGGTGCGGCACTGGCCGACCAGCCCGTCAACCCCGGCGTCGGCGAACGGGATCAGCAGGCCTGCGCGCCGGTGGTAACCCACGGCACCGTCCGCTGCTTTGCCCGCGTGCGCACGGACGACCGGGCCCGCTCCGCCCGGCCGGCGCGCCACGCCGCGCCCACGGCCAGCTCGGTCGGCAACGGCGGCGCCTACGATCCGGCCTACCTGCAGTCCGCTTACGTGACGCCCTCGGCGACCAAGGGTGCCGGGCAGACCGTGGCCATCGTTGACGCCTACGACGACCCCAGCGCAGAGGCGGACATGGGCTACTACCGCTCCTTCTTCGGCCTGCCCCCCTGCAGCACCGCGAACGGCTGCTTCCGCAAGGTCAACCAGACCGGCAGCACCACCTACCCGGCCGGTGATTCCGGCTGGGGCCAGGAAATCTCACTGGACCTGGACATGGCGAGTGCGATCTGCCCCAACTGCCACGTCCTGCTGGTGGAGGCCAGCAGCAACAAGTTCTCTGACCTCTCCGTCGCGGTGGACGAGGCGGTGGCGCTGGGCGCAAACGCGGTCAGCAACAGCTACGGCGGCAGCGAGTACGCCGGCGAGACCACCGACGAGTCGCACTACAACCATCCCGGCGTTGCCATCACCGTCAGCTCTGGCGACAAGGGCTACGGAGTCGAGTTCCCGGCCGCGTCCCAGTATGTGACTGCGGTGGGCGGCACCACGCTCCACCAGGCCACCAACACAGGCACCCGCAGCGCGAGCGAGACGGTCTGGAGCGGCGCCGGCAGCGGCTGCAGCGTCTACGAGCCCAAGCCCGGATTCCAGCACGACACGAGCTGCGGCAAGCGCAGCGTCGCCGACGTCTCGGCGGTGGCGGATCCCAACACCGGGGTTTGGGTGTACGACACCTATGCCGGCACCGGCTGGTACATCTTCGGCGGCACGAGCGTGGCCTCGCCGATCGTGGCCTCCGTGTACGCGCTGGCCCAGAACGGCGCCTCCAGCGCCCAGCTCAACAACTACCCGTATGGGCAGGCTTCGGCACTGAACGACGTCACCTCCGGCAGCAACGGCAGCTGCGGCACCTACCTCTGCAGCGGCGCCGTCGGATACGACGGACCCACCGGTCTGGGCACGCCCAACGGCGTCGCGGCGTTCTCGCCGCCCGCCCCGCCCGCCTCGCTCTCCTTCACGACCCCGGCACAGACGCTGACTGCCGGCGTGGCCTCCAGCTCGATCACGGTCCAGACCTCGGGAGGCGACGCCACCATCAGCCTGACCTCGAATTCCAGCCAGGGCAGCTTCTCCAGCGCCACGCTGGCCACGGTCAACGGCCAGGCTTCCTTCACCTACACCGACACCCAGGCGGGCTCGCCCGCCCTCACGGCCAGCGCCACCGGCTTCGCGGCCGCGAGCCAGACCGAGAGGGTGGTGGCCGCCCAGGCCGTCAAGCTGACCGCCATCTCGCCCAGCTCGGCGAGCCTGGCCGTGGGCCGGACCGCGACCTTCACCGCGAGCGCGGCCGACCAGTACGGCAACCCGGCTGATGCGTCGGGGACCTCGTGGAGCCTGACCGGCGTGGGATCACTTTCAACCCTGGCCGGAGCCCAGACCACCTACACCGCCGCGGCCGCGGGCGGCGCCACCGTCTCGGCGACGCTCGGCAACACGCTGCCGGCGACAGTCACCGTCTCCGCGGCACCCGACTTCTCGCTGAGCGTTTCCCCGGTCAGCGCCACCGTGAGCGGCGGTGGCAACGCGTACTACACGGTGACTGTGAATCCCAGCAACGGCTTCTCGGGCTCAGTGAACCTGAGCGTGAGCTGCCCGAGCGGCGCCACCTGCTCCTGGAGCGTCAACCCGGTCGGCGCCGGGGGCAGCTCCCAGCTGCGGGTGCGGGTGCGCAACTGGGCGGCGCGGGGGACCTACACCCTCACGATCACGGGTGCCAGCGGCAGCCTGAGCCACACGACGCCGGCGACGCTGATACTCCAATAGCATCGGCCGTGTGAAGGTGGCCCTGGTCACCGGAGCGGGGAGCGGCATCGGGCGGGCCGTCGCGTGCGCGCTCGCGCGCGACGGCTTTGCCCTGGTGCTGGCCGGCCGCCGCGCGGACGCGCTGGAGGCCACCGCGGAGGCTGTTCGCGGCGAGGGCGGCCAGGCGCTGGCGGTGCCCACCGACGTCACCGACCCCGACTCGGTGAGGGCGCTGTTCGGGCGCGCCAAATCCGAGTTCGGACGCCTCGACCTGCTCTTCAACAACGCGGGCATCGGCGCGCCGCCGGTGCCGCTGGAAGAGCTGCCCTTCGAGCAGTGGAAGGCGGTGGTCGACACCAACCTGACGGGCGCCTTCCTGTGCACGCAGGAGGCGATCCGCCTGATGAAGGCGCAGGAGCCGCGGGGTGGCCGGATCATCAACAACGGCTCCATCTCGGCCCACGCGCCCCGGCCCAACTCTGCGCCCTACACGGCGACCAAGCACGCCATCACCGGCCTCACCCGCTCCACCGCCCTGGACGGCCGCAAGCACGACATCGCGTGCGGTCAGATCGACATCGGCAACGCGGCCACTGAGATGACCGAGCCCATGGCCAAGGGTGTGGCCCAGGCCGACGGCCGCATCGAGGTCGAGCCGCGCATGGACGTCGCCCACGTGGCCAGCGCCGTCGCCTACATGGCCGGCCTGCCGCTGGATGCCAACGTGCAGTTCATGACCGTGATGGCGACCAAGATGCCCTTCATCGGGCGGGGGTGAGCCAGCTCCGGACCACCGCGCGCGCGCAGATGCCCGAGGCACTGCGCCGCGACATCAGGCTCCTGGGCGACGCGCTGGGCCAGGTTCTAAGCGAGTGGGGCGGACCGGAGCTGCTCGCAGACGTGGAGCGCCTGCGGCGAACCGTGATCGCAGCCCGCGAGGACGAGGCTATGCAGGTGGAGGCGGAGCGGCTGGTCGCTGACTGGCCGCTGGAGCGGGCTGAGCAGGTGGCGCGCGCCTTCGCCTGCTATTTCCACCTCGCCAACCTGGCCGAGGAGCACCAGCGGGCGCGGGCGCTGCGGGAGCGCGACCGGGGTGGGGCCGTGCTTCCGGACAGCCTGGCAGCGACGGTGGCCGAACTGCGCCGGGCGCTGGGGGAGGAGGGCCTGCGGCAAGCGCTGGCCGGGCTGGAGGTGCACCCGGTGTTCACCGCCCACCCCACGGAGGCCCGCCGCCGGGCCGTGGTCACGTCCATCCGGCGGGTGGGCGACCAGCTCGAGCGCCTCGACGATCCCGCGCTCTCGGCCGGCGAGCAGAGCGAGGCCAAGCGCCGCCTGCTGGAGGAGGTTGACCTGCTCTGGCGGACCGCGCAGCTCCGGAGCACCCAGGTCCAGCCCCAGGACGAGGTGCGGGCGGTGATGGCCGTTTTCGACGAGAGCCTCTTCCAGGTGGTGCCAGACGTCTATCGCGCCCTCGACACTACATCACCGGCGCCGTTACTGCGCAGGCACTGGAGATCCAGGCCGATCACCTGCTGCGCGGGCTGGAGGCGGCGGGCCGCCGGATCGGCCGGGCGCTGACGGCCGACGGGGCCACCACGCGGCCGAGCCGCGGCCTGCAGCGGCGCCTGGCCAAAGCCCGGCAGAGAGACCCGGCCCGCCTGGCGGCGATCAGCGCCCGCTCCCCCAACGAGCCGCACCGCCAGTTCCTGCTCCACGTGACCGACCGCATCAGGGCCACTCGGGCCGGCCCCGCTGAGCTGGCCTACGGCTCGCCGAGACTCCTGCTGGAGGACCTGCGGACAGTGCAGCGCTCACTGGCCGCGGGCCGGGCCTCCCGTCAGGCGTACGGCGAACTCCAGAACCTGATCTGGCAGGTGGAGACCTTCGGCTTCCATCTGGCCGAGCTGGAGGTCCGCCAGCACAGCCGGGTCCACGAGCGTGCGCTGCAGGAGGTGCGGAGCGGGCGCAAGCTCTCGCCCGAGTCGGAGGAGGTGCTGGTGACGATGCGCGCGATCGCCGGCATCCAGCGCCGCTTCGGCCCGGACGCCTGCCGCCGCTACGTGGTCAGCTTCGCCCGCAGCGCCGGCGACATCCTGGCCGTGCACCAGCTGGCGGCGGCCAGCGGCGCCCGCCCGCGACTGGACGTCGTGCCTCTCTTCGAGACCGCCGACGACCTCGCTCGCTGCGTCGAGATCGTGGACCGGGTCGCCGGCCGCCGGCGGCGGCTGGAGGTCATGCTCGGCTACTCAGACTCGGCCAAGGAGTCCGGCCCCGTCTCGGCCTCGCTGGCCCTGTACGACGCGCAGGCGCGGCTGGTCGCCTGGGCTCACGAGCGACGGGTGGAGCTCACGCTCTTCCACGGCCGGGGTGGCGCGTTGGGTCGCGGGGGCGGGCCCGCCAACCGGGCGGTACTGGCTCAGGCGCCCGGCTCGCTGGGCGGCCGCTTCAAGGTCACCGAGCAGGGCGAGGTGATCTTCGCCCGCTACGCCAACCCCGCCATCGGGCGCCGCCACCTGGAGCAGACGGCGTCGGCCGTGCTGCTGGCCTCCACGCCGGCCGTCGAGGAGCGCGCCCGCCGCGCCGCCGAGGACTTCGCGGGGCTGGCGAGCACGATCGACGCAGCGGCTCGCGCCGCCTATCGGGGATTGGTCGAGAGTCACGGCTTTGAAGAGTGGTTCGCCCAGGTGAGCCCGATCGACGAGCTCGGCCGCATGCGGCTGGGCTCGCGGCCCGCGCGGCGCGGCGGCAGTCGCAAGCTGGCGGACCTGCGGGCGATCCCCTGGGTCTTCGCCTGGTCGCAGATGCGCCTCAACCTGCCGGGCTGGTACGGCCTGGGCAGCGGCCTGGCCGCGGCCCGGCTGGAAGAGCTGCAGCGAGCCTATCGCGACTGGCCGCTCTTCAACGTGCTGCTGGACAACGCCGAGATGAGCCTGGCCAAGACCGATCGCCGGATCGCGGCCGAGTACCTGGCCCTGGGCCACCGGCCCGACCTGTCCGAACAGCTGCTGGAGGAGTACGACCGAACCGTGGAGCGCCTCCTGGCGGTGACCGGCCACACCCGGCTGCTGGAGGAGCGTCGAGTGCTGTCCTGGGCGGTGGAGCTGCGCAATCCCTATGTCGACGCCCTGTCGCACCTCCAGCTGCGGGCGCTCAGGGGGCTGCGGAGCGGCGCCCGCGGCCGCGAGCGGGGGCGGCTGGAAGGACTGCTGCTGCTTACCGTGAACGGAGTGGCGGCGGGCCTCCAGAACACCGGCTGAGCAATTACGCTGAGCGCGGTCGCCGATGATGCGCCGCGTACCCACCCCGCCCATCCACTTAAGCCCCGAGCTGACGGCACTCCTCCTGCTGCTGGTCCTCGCCCTGCTGCTCACGGTCGCCGCCTGGGCGATTCTGGAGATCCTGTTCGGCCCCACCGCCGAGCTCGCGCTGCGCGTCACCGGCCACCAGAAGCCGCGCAAGAGCGCGGCCCGCACGGCCATCGACCAGCTCGAAGCCCGCCTGCGCGGCCGTCACTAACAACCGCTCGAGCAAGAAAAGGGGCCGGGCTCCAAAGCCCGGCCCCACGGACGGAGTAGAGGTCCTGCTCAGCTGGCTTTGTTGGCGAACTCGTTGGTGTAGGTCTTGCTGAGGTCGGCGGTCTTGCCTTTGAAGTTCGCCACGTAGTTCTGCTCGACCTTGAGGACGGTCTCGGGACCGCCCGACGGCATCTTGCAGTCGGTGCGCGAGCTCATCCACTTGAGCGTCTTGACGTAGGCGTTGACGAGGCGCTGCGAAACGTCCTTGTGCGCGTTCACCCAGTCGGTGCGGGCCCAGATGCCGATGAACGGGTAGTCCCCGCCCAGGGCGGCGCGGGTGGAGGCGGGGGTGCGCAGGTCGACGAGCACCTTGCCGTCTCCGCTCTGCACCAGCCGCGAGATGGTGGGCTCGGTGGTCATGCCGGCGTCGATGCGTCCCTGCTTGATGGCCGCGATGAAGGTGTCGCCGGCGCCCACGGCGACGAAGTGCGAACTGGCGGAGTCGACGTTGGCCTTGCCCAGCAGCGCCAGGGTCAGGGTGTGCGTACCGGACCCGATGTCGGTGACGCCCAGGTTCTTGCCCTTGAGGTCGTTGACCGAGGTGATCGAGCCCGCCTTCTTGGCGTCGACCACCTCCGCCTCTCCGGGAGCGATCCCGAACTGGCAGATGGTCTCCATGTACTTGCCGGCCGCCTGCAGCTCGATGGTGTGGTTGTAGGACCCGGAGCCGGCGTCCACGTTGCCGGCGATGACGGCGTCCTCAGAGCCCTGTCCGGAGCCCTCGTCGACCAGGGTCACGTTCAGGTTCTGCTCCCGGAAGTAGCCCAGCTGCTGGGTGAGCATGTTGGGCAGGTAGATCTGCTTGTTGAGCCCGCCGACCATGATCTTCACGTCGGCCGGCGCCGCCGATGCGCCAGGGCTGGGCGAGGCGGTTCCCCCGCAGGCGGCCACCGCGAGGATCACCCCCGTGGCCACCATGAGACTGCGTCCGGAAAATGTCATGAACTCCTCCTCCGTCAGATGGCCACGTCGGTGACCGGATTGGGCCGCCACTTGATGAGGCGGCTTTCGAGTGCCGTGATCAGGGATTCGGCAACCAGCGCGACCACGGCCAGCAGCGCCATGCCGGCGAAGACGCCATTGGCGTCGAAGTTGTTCTTGGCGTTGTAGATCAGCTCGCCGACGCCTTCGGTGGCGCCGAAGAGCTCGCCGACGACCGCGCCCACCAGCGCCAGCCCGAAGCTGATGTGCAGGCTGGCGGCGATCCAGGAAAGGGCGGACGGGATGATGACCTCGGTGGTCAGCCGGCGGCCGTCGGCGCCCAGGATGCGGGCGTTGGCGACCAGGTTGCGGTCCACCTCGCGGACGCCCTGGAAGGCGTTGAAGAAGACGACAAAGAAGACCAGGATCGAGGCCGTCGCCACCTTGGACTTGAGGTCGAGGCCGAGCGAGATCGCGAAGAGCGCGCCCAGCACCACGCGGGGGATCGAGTTGGCCGCCTTGATGTAGGGCGAGAGCACGTCGGCCAGCAGCCGGTTGCGGCCCAGGGCGATGCCGAGGATGATCCCCAGCACCGAGCCGACCAGGAAGCCGAGCACGGTCTCCTCCATGGTCACCAGCACCTGCTCCCAGAGCGGGCCCAGCGCCGTGCCCTCAGTGATCCAGGTCCAGAGGCGCTGGACGATGCCTGACGGCATCCCGAAGAAGAACTTGTCGACCAGCCCGATCCGCGTGGTCAGCTCCCAGCTGCCGATCCAGACGACCAGCACCAACAGGCGCAGCCCATTGACCATCAGCCGGCGCCGGCGCGCCGCCAGTGCCCGCCGGCCGCCGGCCCGCTCGGGCGCGGCGGCGGCCTCAGGCAGCGCCGATGCGCTTCTGACGCTCATAGCTCACGAGCACCTCGTCGCGGAGGTCGCTCCAGATCTCCTGGTAGATCTCGTCGAACCGGGGCTGGAACCGGATCTCGGCCACGTTCCGCGGTCGCGGTAGATCGACGACGTAGTTGCCCTTGACCGTGGCCGGTCCGGCGGTCAGCACGTACACGCGGTCGGCCAGGGCGATCGCCTCTTCGAGGTCGTGCGTCACGAACACAACCGAGGCCGACGAGGCCGCCCAGAGCTGCAGCAGCTCGTTCTCCATCAACGTCCGCGTCTGCACGTCGAGCGCGCTGAAGGGCTCGTCCATCAGCAGCACCTCGGGGCTGTTGATCAGCGTCTGGGCCAGTGCCACGCGCTTGCGCATGCCGCCCGAGAGCTGGTGCGGGTAACGATCCTCGAAGCCGGCCAGGCCGACCCGCGAGATCCAGTCTTGGGCGCGCTCCCGGGCCTCCCGCTTGGAGGCGCCCCGGTAGCGCGGACCGGCGGCGACGTTGTCGAGCACGCTCTTCCAGGGGAAGACCGCGTCGGCCTGGAAGACGTAGCCGATGTTGTGGCCGACGCCCGTGACCGGCTTGCCGAACACCTCGACCTCGCCCTCGCTGGGCGGCTCCAGGCCGGAGATCAGCGCCAGCGTCGTCGATTTACCGGACCCCGTCGGGCCCACCAGCGCGCAAAACTCACCGGGTGCGACCTGCAGGCTCAGGTCGCGGATCGCGGTGTAGACGCCGCCCTTGGGGGTCAGGAAGCGCTTTGTGACGCGCCGCAGCTGAATCGCCGGTGCCATGCATGACGCACCATGCGGGAGGCTTCGGCGGCCTGTCTCAATTGCGGTCGTTGCGGCCTTTTTGGTCGTTTTGGTCGCGGTCCGGCGCGCCTTGAGGGCGGGATACGATGGGTCCCGACCTCGTGCTGAAGACGCGCTTTTCCCTCGCTCATCAGATCCTCGCGCTGCAGATCGGCATAGTCGTGATGGCGGCCGTGGCCGGGACCGCGGCGGCGGCCTGGCAGGCGCATGGCGAACTCGACACGCAGTACGAGCAGCGATCGCTGGCGATCGCCGAGTCGGTGGCCTCCATGTCCAGCGTCCAGAACGCCCTGATCGACGGCGATCCCGGGGGCACGATCCAGGTCACCGCGGAGGAGGTGCGCAAGGCGACGGGAGCGCTCTACGTGGTGGTGACCGACCGCAACGGCATCCGTTACTCACACCCCAACCGGGCCTTGATCGGGCAGCGCGTCGACGAAGATCCGAGCCCCGTTCTGGCAGGGCACACCTGGGTCGGGGTGCAGAGCGGCACCCTGGGAACCTCGGCCCGCGGCAAGGCGCCCATCCTGCAGGGCGGCCTGGTCATCGGCATGGTCTCGGTCGGCTACCTGGAGTCGGGCGTCTGGACACACCTGCTGCTGGCCGACCTGCCCGGCTACGGGGTCACGATCCTGGTCGCGCTCGCTCTCGGCATCGCGGGCTCGGTCCTCCTCGCCCGCCGCCTGAAGCGCCAGATCTTCGGGCTGGAGCCGTTCGAGATCGCCGGGCTCCTGGAGGAGCGCGAGGCCAGCCTGCAGGGCATCCGCGAGGGAGCGCTGGCCACCGACGCCGGCGGCACGATCACGCTGGCCAACGCCGAGGCGCGGCGGCTTCTCGACCTGCCCGCCGACGCCGTCGGCAAGAAGGTGGCCGCGGTGCTGCCGGCCGGGCGGCTGGCGAGCTTCCTGTCCGGCGGGCTGAACGACGAGGACGAGGTGGTCCTGGCCGGCGAGCGCGTGCTGATCGCCAGCCGGCGCCCGGTGCGGGTACGCGGGCACGAGATCGGGCACGTGGTCACGCTGCGGGACAGCACCGACCTGAAGCGGCTCTCGGGCGGGCTGGGGGTGGACAGCCTGACCGACGCCCTGCGGGCCCAGGCCCACGAGTTCTCCAACCGGCTGCACACCATCGCCGGTCTTGTCGAGCTGGGCCGGGCCGAAGAGGCGATGCAGCTGATCACCGCCACCTCGGGCGTCCACCAGGAGCTGACCGAGAGCCTCCTGGAGCGGATCGGCGACCCCGTGCTGGGCGCCCTGCTGCTGGCCAAGGCCGCGGTGGCGTCGGAGCGCGGGATCGAGCTCCGGGTGTCCGACGACACCGTGCTCTCCGAGCGGCTGCTGGAGGGCCAGGACCTGATCACGCTGGTGGGGAACCTGATCGACAACGCCCTCGACGCCGCCGCGGCGTCGAAGCCGCCGCGTTGGGTCGCGGTGACCGTGACCCAACAGGAGTCATCCCTTCTGATCCGCGTGCAGGACTCGGGCCCGGGAGTGCCCGACTCGCTCCGCGAAAAGGTGTTTCAGGAGGGTTACAGCACCAAGTCCCGGGCCGGCGGCCGGCGCCGCGGCATCGGCTTGGCGCTGGTGCGCGAGGTCGCCCATCGCTATGGGGGCGAGGTCGAGGTCGACAACCAGGGTGGCGCGGTCTTCAGCGTCCGCCTTCCCGCGCGGGTCATGGCCGCCTCGTGATCCGCACCCTGATCGTGGAGGACGACTTCCGGGTGGCCGAGCTGCACGAAGCCTTCGTGGGCCGGGTGTCCGGCTTCAGCGTGGTGGGCACCGCGGGCACGGGTGCCGAGGCCCTGGAGCAGGTCGACCGGCTGCGCCCCGACCTCGCGCTCCTCGACTTCTACCTGCCGGACATGTCGGGGCTCGAGCTGCTGCGCCGGCTGCGCGAGGAGAACCATCCCGCGGTGGACGTCATCGCCATCACCGCCGCCCGCGACGTCGACAGCCTGCGCGGGGCCATGCGGGGCGGCGTCCTCCACTACCTGATCAAGCCCTTCCGGTTTGCCGCCTTCGAGGAGAAGCTCTCCTCTTATGCCAGCGCGCGGGCCCGCATCGCGCGCATGGGCGAGGCCGACCAGGGCGAGGTCGATCGCATCTTCGGAACCCTGCGCAGCTCGCGCACGGCACGGCTGCCCAAAGGGCTGTCCGATGCCACCCTCGAGCTGGTGGTGGCTGCCCTGCGAGGGTCGCGCTCAGGGCTGCCGGCCCACGCGGTGGCCCAGGCGGCCGGACTCAGCCGGGTCACCGCCCGCCGCTACCTCGACCACCTCTGCCGGCTCGGAACGGCGGAGCTGACGCTTCGGTACGGTGGTCCTGGACGGCCCGAGCACCGCTACCGCTTGCTTGCCCCCGCCGCCATCGAGGAGGTGAATGCGCGTGGACGCTGACGGATATGGGTTTCGACCCGACGAGAACGCAGTCGAGCGGCTGCTGGAGGACTTCCGAACGCTGTCGCCGGCCGGCATCGAACGGGCGGCTTGGGGCTGGCAGCGCCATGTCGGCGCCGCGGATCGGGAGCGTTTCAGCCAGGCCGAAGAGGCGGCGCTGGACGCCATCCGGGCGCGCGGCGCCTGGGACCGCTGGGAGGCCATGCGGGCCGCGATCTACGGCCTGACCGAGGGTGATCACCGGGTCATCTCCTGGGAGGCGGAGGACGAGGAGCACCACGAGCACAGCCGAGCTGCCGAGCACGCCGCCTACGGCGCCGCGCTGGCCCTGGTCGCCGGTGGGGCGCTGCCGCCCCCCAGCAGCCGGGTCCTGCTAACGCCCTTGGCGGAGGCGCTCCCGTGGCTGCTGCCCGGCTTCGAGCCGGCCCCGGTTCGCGACCGCGAGGTCCGGTAGCCCGATTACTCCATGACCAGGGCGTAGCCCTGGCGGGGGTGGGTTTCCAGTGCGGCCGGGACCTCGGCCTCGGCCAGCTTGCGGCGCAGGCGCACGATGTACGTGCGCAGCTGCTCAGGCGCCAGCCGGTTCTCGCGCCAGGCCAGGCTGAGCAGAGCCTCGGGGCGATAGCGCTTGCCCGGGTTGCGGAGCATCACCGCCAGCAGCTGCATCTCGCGGCGCGTCAGCCGCACCTCCCGCGTGCCCGAGCGCAGCACCCCAGCGTTCTCATCGAGCTCGAGCCCGGCCAGGTCCAGGCAGCGCTCCTGCCAGAAACGAAGGCGTTCGCGTAGGCGCTCGATCTCGCGATGGAGTGAGGCCAGATCGGAGTCCTGCAGCCGGTGCTTCATCGACTGCATGTGCGCGGCCTCGGTGCGCAGGCGCTCGAGCAGGTCCTCATGGAAGGCGACCAGCTCCGCGTAGATGTTGAGCCAGTGACGCGCGTCCTCGGGGTACTGGGTCTGGGGATCCTCGCCCGCGATCACTTCAAGCAACGGTACCTTTCATGATTCGAAGATGACAGGGGGTGACCTGCTGGTTGCCGCGCTGGCCGAAGGCGGCGTCGACACCGTTTTCGGGCTGCCCGGAGTGCAGCTGGACGCCTTCTTCGATGCACTGGCCAGGCGGCCGGAAGTCCGCGTCATCCACACCCGCCACGAGCAGGCCACCTCCTACATGGCGGACGGCTACGCGCGGGTGTCGGAGGCCGGCGTCGGCTGCTGCGCCGTGGTGCCTGGACCCGGCGTACTCAACGCCCTGGCCGGCCTGTCCACCGCCTACGCCTGCAACTCCCGCGTCTTCTGCGTGGCCGGCCAGGTCCGCTCCGACCTCATCGACTCCCGGCTCGGTCTCCTGCACGAGATCCCCAACCAGCTGGGCGTCCTGCGCTCGGTCTGCAAATGGGCGGAGCGAGCCGACCAGCCCGAGCTGATCACGGCCCTGGCGGGGCGGGCGTCGAGCGGGCGGCGGCCATCCCGGTCGAGGCGGCCACCGAGCAGCTGGATGAGGACACGCTGGACCGCATGGCCGAGCGCCTGGGCGCCGCGGAGCGGCCGCTCATCACCGCCGGCGGCGGCGTGCTGCAGGCCCGCGCCGGGGCGCTTCTGCAGGACCTCGCCGAACGTTTGCAGGCGCCTGTCCTGGTCACGCAGAACGGGCGGGGTGCGCTGGCCACCGACCACCGGCTGGCCTTCGACACCCTCTCCGCAAGCGCACTTTTCCCCGCCGCCGACGTGGTTCTGGCGGTGGGCACGCGCTTCGCCGGCCCCGGCGGCCGCCGGCACCGGCTCAACCCCGGCCAGTCGCTGCTTCGCATCGATGCCGATCCCGAAGAGCTGAGGCGCGGCGTCGATCCCGAGCTGGCCATCGCAGCCGACGCCACGTCGGGCATGAGCGCCCTGCTGAGCCGCCTCGACGGCCGGCGCTCGGGCAATGGCGGTTGGGAGGCGCTGGACGCGGTGCGGGCGGAGGCGGCCGAGCGCCGGAGCTCGCTGCAGCCGCAGGCCGCCTTCGGCGCCGCCATTCGCGCCACCGTTCCACCGGAGACGGTGATCGTGAACGGCATGACCCAGGTCGGCTACTGGGGCCGGATCGGCTTTCCCGTGGTCCGGCCCGGCACCTTCCTTACCGCCGGCTACCAGGGCACGTTGGGATTCGAGCTGCCGCTGGCGCTGGGCGCCCAGGCCGCGCTCGACGGCGCGCGGGTGGTCGCCATCGTCGGTGACGGCGGCTTTCTCTTCAACGCCCAGGAGCTGGCCACGGCCGTCCAGCACCGGCTGAACGTGATCGCGGTGGTCTTCAACGACGGCGCCTACGGCAACGTGCGCCGGATGCAGGTCCAGCGCTACGAAGGCCGCTTGATCGCCTCCGACCTCCACAACCCCGACTTCGTGCGGCTGGCCGAATCTTTCGGTGCCCTGGGTCTGCGGGCCGAAGGTCCGGAGGGACTGCGGGCGGCCCTGGCCGAGGCGCTCGATGCGGACCTGCCCGTCGTGATCGAGGTCCCGGTCGGGGAGATGGACGATCCCTGGCCGCTGCTGCTGTCGAGTTGAACCCCGCCCGGATCAGGATCCGCCGCTTGGTCGAGTATCCGGACACCGACGCCTCCGGGCACTACCAGCACATGGCCGTGCTGCGCTGGGTGGAAGCGGCCGAGGCGGTGCTGCACGCGCGCCTCGGCGTTGCCGACCGCACTTTCGGCCACTCCCCACGGCTGCATGTCGAGGTGGACTACCAGCAGCCGCTGTGGTTCCTGGACGAGGTCGAGGTAGAGCTGGTCGCCGGCCGGGTGGGCCGCAGCTCGGTGCGCTGGGACTTCACTGTGCGCAAGGGCGACACCCAGGCCGCCACCGGCCACGTGGTGGCTGCTCACGTGCCGGTCGCGGGCACCGGCGCCGAGCCCTGGCCGGAGGACCTGCGGCGCGCCTTCGCCGAGGGCGGCGACCGCACCGATGCCTGAGGACCGTCTCTTCGGACCGCTTTCGACCACGCCCGAGATGGCGGCGGCGGTTTCTGACGAGGCCTGGCTGCGGGCGCTGCTGCGCTTCGAAGCCGCCCTGGCCCGGGCCGAGGCCAAAGCCGGCCTCATCCCCGTGGCGGTGGCCGAGGAGATAGCGGCCGCCACCTCCGCCGGCGGGTTCGATCTGACCGGGATCGGCCAGCGGGCCGCGGCCTCGGGCACGCCGGTGGTCCCCCTCCTGGAGGCGCTGCGCGGCCGCCTCTCACCGGCCGGCGTCCAGAGCCTGCACCGCGGCGCCACCAGCCAGGATGCCGTGGATACGGCCCTCATGCTGGTGGCCCGGCACGGCCTGGAGCTGCTGGCGGCCGACCTCGAGGGTCTGGCGGCCGCCGCCGCCGGGCTGGCCCGGACTCACCGGGCGACCGCGATGGCCGGCCGGACCCTGCTCCAGCAGGCGCTGCCCACCACCTTCGGCCTCAAAGCCGCCGGCTGGCTGGTCGCCGTCCTGGAAGCTGCGGACCGCCTCGAGTCCTACCGGCGCTCACGCCTGGCGGTCCAGCTCGGCGGTGCGGCGGGCACCCTCGCGGACCTCGGCGGGTCCGCACTTGCCGTGCGCCAGGCGCTGGCTGAGGATCTCCGGCTGGCCGAGCCCGTGCTGCCCTGGCACACGGCGCGCGCGCGCGTCGGCGAGCTGGGGGCGGCGCTGGCCCTCGCCGCCGGCACCGCGGCCAAGATCGCGCTGGACGTCATCCTCCTGTCCCAGACCGAGGTCGCCGAGGTGGCCGAACCGGCAGCACCAGGCCGCGGCGTCTCGTCGGCCCTGCCCCACAAGCGCAACCCGGTCCTGTCGGTGGAGGCGGTGGCCGCAGCCCGGGGAGTGCAGGCGCAGGCGGGCCTGCTGCTGGGCTCCCTGGTGCAGCCCCACGAGCGCGCGGCCGGCGAATGGCAGGCCGAATGGGCGGCGGTGTCAGAGTCCTTCCGGTTGACCGGGGGCGCGGTGGCCAGGATGCGCGAAGTCCTGGAGGGACTGGAGGTGGACCCCGAGCGCATGCGCTCCAACCTCGCGGTCACGGGATCCACGGGCTCCGCAGAGGCGTTGGTCGACCTGGCGCTCCAGACCTATCAGAGGAGGCGGCATGACTGACGAACGGTTCCAGCGCGGCATGGAGATGCGCAGGCGGGTGCTGGGCGACGAGCAGGTCGACCGCGCCGAGGCGGCGCGCAGTGAGCTCACCGATGACTTCGTGGAGTACTTCGTGAGCGCCGCTTGGGGGGACGTCTGGACGCGGCCGGGCCTCGACCTGCGCACGCGCAGCTGCATCACGGTCGCCATGCTGGTCGCCCTCAACCGGCCGGCCGAGCTGCGCCTCCACCTTCTTGGCGCGCTGCGCAACGGCGTCACCCGAGCAGAGCTGAAGGAGATCCTGCTGCAGACCGCCGTCTACTGCGGTGTCCCCGCTGCCAATGACGCCTACCGGGTCGCACAGGAGGTGCTACACCCGGAAAAGATGAGTTAAGGCGGCTGCAACTGTCAGCTTTCCTTGTAGATTCGGCTCAACCGGAGCTTGAGCCCGGTGGTGCAGTCGGACCTGGGAGGGAGTTTTTTGAAAGCGCAGCTTCGCGTGCTGTCCGACTCTGTGGCAGGGCTGCCGTCGCACCTCGACGCCGACTTCCTCCGCCACATCCTGGCCAACGCGCCGATCGTGATCTTCGCCTTCGACACCGAAGGAATCATCACGTTCAGCGACGGCCGCGGGCTCGAACCATTCAACCTCAGCGGCGGACACCACGTTGGCAAATCCGTCTTCGAGATCTGGAAGGCAACGCCGTTGGCGGCCATGGCGCGCCGCGCGCTGAGCGGCGACACCTGCCGGTCACAGAGTGAGGTGGCGGCGGTCGGCCGTGCTTACGAGACCACTTACGGTCCGCTGCGTGACGAAACCGGCCGCATCATCGGCGGGATCGCAGTCTCCATCGACGTCACAGAACGCATGCAGGCCGAACGCGCGCAGGCGGAGAGCCAGGCCAAGTCGCGCTTCCTGGCCGGCATGAGCCACGAGCTGCGCACGCCGCTCAACTCGATCCTGGGCTTTGCGCAGCTGCTCGAGCAGCCTGCCTACGGCCCGCTGACCGAGCGCCAGCAGCACTACGTCGAGAACATCATCTCCAGCGGCCGCCACCTGCTGAGCCTGGTCAACGACGTGCTGGACATCTCCAAGGTGTCGGCCGGGCGGCTCGAGGTGCACCTGGAGCGGCTCGACCTGGCCGCGCTCATCCGGGATGTGATGACCGAGATCGAGCCACTGGCCGCGCCCAAGCAGCTGCGCCTGCGCGTCGACTCCGTGGCGCTCACGGCCATGGGCGACGCTCGCGCCATCCGCCAGATACTGCTCAACCTGCTCTCGAACGCGATCAAGTTCACGCCCGACCGCGGCCGCGTTGCCGTGGCCCTGCGGCGCACCGCCCGCGGAGAGGCCGCCATCACGGTCACCGATTGCGGGCCGGGGATCCCGCGGGAGCGGCGCCGGCAGGTGTTCGACGAGTTCGCCCAGGTGACGCTCCCCGCCCAGGGGCCGGCCGGCACCGGGCTGGGCCTGTGCCTGAGCCGCCACCTGGCCCGAGCCATGGGCGGTGACGTCACGCTGACGACCAGGGTGGGCAAGGGCAGCACGTTCACGCTGCGCCTCCCCTCGGCCGCCTAGCGGCTGACTCCTCCCCAACGGGGAGGGCAGGGGGTGGGGACCCCACCCGGTCCGGCTGCGCCGGACCGACCTCCCCGCCGGGGAGGTGGACTTAGAAGCCGGCTTCCAGCCAATCGATCAGCGCGGCGACCTTCTTCCAGTCCTCGGCCTGGCGCGCGGCCACCAGCTCCCGCAGGGAGTGGGGCCCCAGCGCGAGCAGCGCCTCGGCGCCGTCCGACGCGTATCGGACCAAGGCGTGGTGCACGACCTGCTCGACGGGCAGGTCGGTGCTGCGCGCCAATGCCTCCAGCGTCGGCATCGGATCGACCAATAGCGACAGCGCCACCGCGTCGCGGAAGTTCTGGTCGGGGTGGGTCATGTCAGCGTCCCGAGAGCTTGACCAGCTCCTGCAGCGGACGCATGTCGAATGGCTGCGGGCCGCGCAGGATGAAGTGCTGCACGCCGGCGGCGACGCATTCGTCCAGCTGCCCGAATTGATCGGCGTTGACTGACATCGTGCGTTCGATGGCGGCCGGGTCGCGGCCCAATTTGGCGCACCACTCGTTCAGCACCTGGTTCTTGTGGCGCCAGCTTTCGAGCGGCGGAAAGGTGTTCCACATGTCGGCATGCTCGGCGACCAGGCGCAGCGTGACCTTCTCGCCGGCGCCGCCGATCATGATCGGGATGCGGCCCGCCGGCGGCGGCAGCAGCTTAGCCAAGCGCGCCTTGATGCGCGGCAGCGCTGCGCGCAGCTCGCGCAGGCGGAAGGGCGCGTCACCAAATTCGTAGCCGTACTCGCGGTAGTCGCGCTCGAACCAGCCCGCGCCAATGCCGAGGATGGCGCGGCCGCTGCTCAGATGGTCCATGGCCGCCACCTCGTAGGCGTAGAACTCGGGGTTGCGGTAGCTGTTGGAGGCTACCAGCGCGCCTAGATGCGCCGAGCGCGTCTCCACCGCCATGGCCGCCAGGATCGGCGTGCTCGCGTAATGGTTGCCGCCGCCGTCGCCGTACAGCGGATACATGTGGTCCCACACCCAGATGGTGTCGACGCCGAGCGCGTCCGCAGCACGATAGGCCTCGCGGATCTGGTCGATCGTGCAGTGCTGGGGATGGATCTGATAGCCGACCTTGAAGTTGCGCGTCACCTCACACCAGGCTCGCACGCAGCCGGCGCATGCCGCGCAGCCAGCGTTCGTTGTCATCGGCGCGGTTCGCCATGTAGCGGGCGACCTCCGGATGCGGGAGGATCAGGAACCGCTCGTCGCGCATCGCCTGCAATACTTCCTGCGCGACCTGCGCCGGCTCCAGCGCGGTTTCCGCCAGATGTTTGCTCATGGAGTCGCCGAAGCCGAGCATGTCCGTCTTCACGCCCTGCGGGCAGAGCACCGAAACCCGCAGGCCCGCGTCGTGGTGATTGATGGACAGCCACTCGAACAGGGAAAGCGCGGCTGCCTTGGTGACCGCGTACGGCATGGCGGTGACGTGGTTGAGCAGTCCCGCGGCGGACACGGTGCCGACCAGGTAGCCCTCGCCCTGCTCGAGCATCCGCGGCACCAGGTGGCGCGCGACGTAGACGTGCGCCAGCGTGTTGATCCGCCAGATCCGGTCCCAGTCCGCATCCGACGCCTCCGGCCCGCCGCCGACCGCGATCCCGGCGTTGGAGCAGAAGACGTCGATCCGCCCGTGCTCTCCGGCCACCGCTTCGATCAGTGCCTTGATCTCGGCCTCCCGGCTGACGTCGCATTGGACGACGTCCGGCCCGGATCGAATGTCGGCGCGCACCACCGTCTTGGCGCCGGCCCGCTGGAAGGCGTCGGCCAGGGCGGCGCCGATGCCGCGGGCGGCGCCGCTGACCACGCAAACGCGTCCGGCGATCTCCATCAGCCCACCTCCACGGCGGCGGTCGCATCGATGGTGGCCAGGCCGCCGCTGACCGGGATGATCACGCCGGTCAGGTAGGCGCTCGCGCGCGCGGAAAGGTAGATGGCGGTGCCGCCTATGTCCTCGGGCGTGCCCGGGCGGCCCATGGGAATGCCCTCGACGACCTGCCGCTGGATCTCTGGTGAGTCGAAGGCCCATCGCGTCATGCGTGTGGGAAACAGGCCGGGCGCGATCGCGTTGACGTTGATGTGATCGCGCACCAGCGCGTGCGCGAGGTGCCGCGTCAGCATGTGCACGGCCGCCTTGCTGGCCGAGTAGGCGTAGTTCTGCGTGATCGGAATGGCCAGGCCGTCGATCGAGCCGATGTTGATCACGCGGGCCGGATCGTCGGCGGTCGCCGCCGCGCGCAGCAGCGGCAGCAGCCGCTGGGTCATGTGGAAGACGGCGCGCACGTTGACCTGAAGCACGCGGTCGACCTGCGGCATGGGATAGCTCTCGACGCTGGCGCCCCAGGCGGTGCCGGCATTGTTGACCAGCAGGTGCAGCTTCGACTCGCGCTCCTCGATGGCCTGCGCCACCTTCTCCACGCCGTCAAGCTCGCCCACGTCGGCGGGCACCGACACGCAGTCGCCGAGCTGGGAAAGCTCCTTGGCGGCGGCGTCGCAGGCCTCGGCCTTGCGGGCGCAGATGTAAACGCGCGCCAGGCCGGCTTTCAAGTACTCGCCGGCGATCATGAAGCCGATCCCGCGCGAGCCGCCGGTCACCAGCGCGGTCTTGCCTTCGACGGAGAAAAGATCGGGCATCGACTGAGCTTAGAGGGGGTGAAAAGACTGCGTCTTTCCTTAGGATCACCGCTCGGAGTGAGCACTAATGTGGGCGCGCAGGAGCGCCCTTCCTGGTTGCCTGCCGGCGCGATGGCGCCGGCTGTGACCGCCGCCATCCCACCCCCGCCGGCGGCCGACCCGCGGCGCATCTATGCCGAGTGGTTCGCCTGGGCCCGGCGCAACACACCCGACGCGGGCCGCTGCCACGCCGCCGCCGGGGCCGCTGTGAGCGCCCTGGCCGCCGGCCAGGATCATGCCACCGCCGCCCGGGCTGCCCAGGCCGCGGCTCTCGCGCCAGACGCACCGACCCGGCCGGTGACCGCCGACCCGCAGACCCAGGCCTACGCCGCCTGGTACGCCTACGCCGCCGTCGACCATCGGATTGAGGGTCCCCGCGCCCACGCGTATGCGCAGGCGGCCGTCTCGGCCCAGGCCCGCGGAGCGGACGTCACGGCAGCCGCGGCCGAGGGCGCCCGGGCGGCGTCCGGCCAGCCGGCCCCCGTCTATGCCGCCGCGCCCCCCGTGGCCGCCGCACCCGCCCCCGGTCTGGCAACGAGGATGGGCACTGCCGGGCTCGGCTTCTCCTTCGGCGCGATCCTCACCGACCCCGCCGGCCGGGCTTGCCTCTACGGCATCCTCTGCCTCGTCGCGCCCTTCGTCGTCCACCTCTACTTTCCGGTCCTGCCCGTGCTCGGGCTGCTGTACGGCCTGCGCGCGATGGGCCGCTCGAACCCGGTCCTGGGCATGGCCGCGCTGGTGCTCAACGGGCTGGCGCTGCTGCTGACGGCCTCGATCTTCTTCGGACTGCTTTAACCAGACCCTTCGTCACAAAGCCCCGGCCGGCGGTGCTCTGAGGACGAATGCCGGGACCCGTCCTGCAAACGTTCCAGCTCTCCAAGTCCTACGGTCCCCGGCTGGCCGTGGACGGCCTGGACCTGGCCGTCGAGCCGGGCGAGATCTTCGGCTTCCCGGGCCCCAACGGCGCCGGCAAGACCACCACCATCCGCATGGCCCTGGGTCTGATCCGGCCCAGCGCCGGCCGCGTGGAGGTGCTGGGCAAGGACGTGCGCCGGCACCGGGCCGAGGTCCTGCCCCGGGTCGGCGCCCTGGTCGAATCGCCGGCCCTGTACTCCTACCTCAACGGCCGCGACAACCTGCGCGCCGTGGGCAACGCGCTGGGCGGTGTGCCCCGGTCGCGCATCGACGAGGTGCTGGAGCTGGTCGAGCTGGCCGGCCGCGGCGACAAGGTGCGCGCCTACTCGCTGGGCATGAAGCAGCGGCTCGGGATCGCCATGGCGCTGCTCAACGACCCCGAGCTCTTGATCCTGGACGAACCGGCCAACGGCCTCGACCCGCAGGGCGTGGTCGACATGCGCGAGCTCCTGCGCAGGCTGGCTGCGGCCGGCAAGACGGTCTTCATCTCCAGCCACATCCTGAGCGAGGTCCAGCAGGTGTGTTCTCGCGTCGCCATCCTCAACCTGGGCCGCCTGGTCAAGGTCGCCACCATCAGCGCCCTGACCGGGGCGGCGGGTGAGTTCGAGGTGGCTGTGGACGAGCCGGCGCGGGTGCTCGAGCTGCTGCGGGCGCAGGGCTGGGGTCGTGACGCCCGCCTGGAAGCTGGACTCCTGCTCACCGGCTCGCCCACTGGGCGGGGCCGTGACCTGGTCCGGTTCCTGGCTGCGGCGGGCGTCTGGCCGGACCGCGTGGTGGAGCGCCAGCGCGACCTGGAGGACATCTTCCTCGACCTCACGCACGCCTCGGAGGCCTCATGAGCCGGCGGCCCAGCTTCACGGGCCTGGTGCGCGGTGAGCTGCTGAAGTCGAGCCGCCAGGCGACCACCTGGCTCTTCCTGTTGGTGATGTTCGGCGGCATCGGCTTCTCGATGCTGGCCATGCTGGGCGCCGGCAACATCAAGACCGAGTGGCAGCACGTACCCACCGAAACCGCCTACACCATGCTCGACGTCTTGTCGGTCGTGCTCTCGATCGGCACCGGGATCGTGCTCTTGGGCCTGACCGCCCGGGTGATCGGGCAGGAGTACCAGAGCGGCACCATCCGGATCCTGCTGGCGCGGGGCGTGGGCCGGCTCCAGCTCCTGTTCGCCAAGCTGGCGGCGGTCTCGATCTGGGCGCTCCTGATCCTGGCCGCCGGCATCGCCGTCTATCTGGCCTTCCTGCTCCTGACCGTCCAGGCCTGGGATGGCGGAACCGGCCGGCTGAGCGCTCTGCCCGCCGGCTTCTGGGCCGATCTCCGGCTGCGGGTGCTGGTGCTGCTGCTCAGCGAGGCGTCCTGCATCCTGCTGGCCACCGGGGTTTCGGTGGCGGGGAGGTCGCTGTCGATCGGGATGGCGGTGGCTTTGGGCTGGTTTCCGGCCGAGAACCTGGCCACCCTGGCCATCATCCTCATCAACCGGGTCACCAACCAGGACTTCTGGCTGCACATCCCGGACTACCTGCTGGGGCCCAACCTGAACGTGTTGAGCGGCACCTTCCAGCACGACCACGCGGCCCGGCCGGCCTTCGCGACCCCGCTGACCCACGTTTCGGATGCCCACATCCAGCTCGTGGTGCTGGCCTTCGGGGTGGTGTTCCTGGCCGTGAGCATGGTCCTCACGGCCCGTCGTGACGTATTGCAGTAGCGCCGCTACAATGCGCCGCCAGGTAATGAACTCACCCCGCGAACAGGACGAATGCGCCTGCCCGCAGTGCCTGCAGGAGTCTGAAGAGCCCCTGACCCGTTAGGCTGCTTCGTCGACCGGTCTTTCGACCACGGCGAGCACCCTGGGCGCCATGAAACGCGCCGAACGGACTACGCGGTTGGTCCGCGTCAGCTCGTTCACCTCCACCGTCGTGCGTGAGGTCTTGACCTCCACCCTGCGACCCGCGCGCATGGCGCGCACCACGTATTCCCGGGCTGTGCCGCCCCCGGAATCGACCAGAACCTCGACCGCGTCACCTTTCGCCATTTCACGAACATTCATTCCCAATTCGCCCCCTCTCTTACACTCGATCTGATGGGCGTGAAAGAGATGGTGGCGGCCGCGAAGTCCCGGGTACGCGCGGTCACCAAAGAAGAGCTGGAGCAGGAGCTCGAGAAGGGCGACGTGCAGCTCCTGGACGTGCGCGACGTGCGCGAGCGCTGGCGGCTGGGCAGCATCCCCGGCGCGCGCAGCACGCCGCGAGGGATGCTCGAGTTCTGGGCCGACCCCGACTCTCCGTATTACAAGCCGGGCCTGGACCCGGCCAAGCGCACGATCGTCTACTGCGCGGGCGGCATGCGTTCGGCGCTGGCCGCCGACGCCCTCCAGCAGCTGGGATACACCGACGTGGCCCACCTGGAGATCGGCTTCGACGGCTGGAAGCAAGCGGGCGGGGAGATCGAGAAGGTGCCGGTCCCGGCCGAGATCAAGAGCTCCTGACTACAGCGCGCCGCGACTAAAAGGGGGAAGCCTGCTGCGGTCCCTCTGAGGGGCGCAAGCCGAGGGTAGGCCGAACCCACCCCGATCCGTCCCAGTACTCGTCGAACATGGGGACGGTCGGATCCCAGTGGCCGCTGCGAGCCGGCGCGACGTAGCCGGTACGTACAACGACGCTGCGGGCGACCACGTCGTGGAGCGCCTGGCGCCGCGGCGTGAAGGCCGCCATCAGCCATCCGATCATCAGCGTGAGGCTCGACAGCCACTTGGCCCAATAGCGCAGGCTCGCTCGCCGGAAGGTGAGAGGTCCGCCGCGAGCGTCGGCCACCCGAATCCCGATCGCAAGCTTGCCGAGGGTCGCCTGCAGCGGCGAGCTCTCCATGACGGCGAAGTAGGCCCAGGTCGCCGCGGAAGACGCGGCAATCGAGGCGGACACCGTCTTGGGGTCGCCACCCAAACGAAGCAGACTGACGGAGTAGAGGCCCAGCTGGACGACTCCGATGACCAGGTAGTCGATCAGGAACGCGAGCAGGCGCCTCCAAAAACCGGCATACGTCGGGTTTGGGCTCACTCGATCAGACCCGCCTCGGAAGGCGCGGTGTTGCCCACTTCCCCGGTTTCGACGATGCCGAGCGCGGCGGTGCCGGTTCCGCCCTGGACGCTTATGGCGTAGCAGATGACCTGGCCGGTGATCTGGCTGGTCGAGTTGGCTGTGAACTGGCAGCCCGGATTATTCATGGCCGAGGAGCCGGTCGGCGGCGCGGTGCACGGCGCGTACGAGCTCTGCTGCGGCTGCCCCGCCCAATAGATGGTGCCGTAGAGGTTGTCCTGGCTCGTCGGACCCTTCACATACATCGTGCCCTGGTTCTGGCACAGCGCGATGCCCCCCGCCGGCGGTTGGTACTGATAAGGCGGAGCCCAGATCAAGAGACCCTGGCAGGCCGGCTCTGCCGGACGCGGATTGCTCCCCGTGGGAGCGTTGTAAGGACACCATGAGCTGCTCGAGGTGGGCGCGGACAGGGGCAGCGCCGGCGCCGGATAGGGCGGGCTGGTCTGGCCAAACCCCGGCGCGCTGCTCGTGCTGTTGGGCAGAGAGCTGCAGTCCGACGTGGAGAAGGACGTTCCATTCACGAACTCGAGGGTCACATCGGTGCCGAGCAGCTTGGCGGCGCTGTTCAGGCAAAGACCACCGGCCCCGTTCGCGACGGGATCACCTGACTCGGCCGCCCCGTTGAAGAAGTAGAAGCCGGGGTCGAGCATGGCACCGGGGACCGGTGAGGAACCGCCAGGCACGGTGTAGAAGGCGTGGACCTTGGGGTGGGCGTCACGACCGTGCCCGCCGGGAAGTCGATGACGGGCGTGAAGCTGGTCACTGCGAGCGACGTGTCACCGGCGCTCGCGCTTTGCCGCAGGGTGACGTTCTGCGTGCTCGTGCCGGAGGTCAAGGTCAGACTGAGGATGTCGTCGGCTCCCGGAGTGCCGTTGCCGTTGTTCTTGTTCAGGGGATCGGGCAGGGATGAGACCTGCAAGGCATTGGTCGCGGCAGTCCCGGTGTTCTGGCTCAGGGTGAAGGTGTGGCCCTGCGCTCGCAGCGCTTCGTTCGAGGTGTAGGTGGGAGTCCCGGTGCTGGCGCTGTTCTGGGGCCGGCCCGCCGGGCAGGGCTGGGGGCTGAGCGGTGATATCGACTTCTGGGAGTTGGGGTCGAGGTTGGGCTCGGGTGGAACGAAGCCCAGCAGATTGGGACCGGGCACGACCGGGGGCGTCACGCCGCCCGCGCAGGGGTTGGGATTGATGAACCCCCGACCCTGGGCCGAGTCGAGGTAATCCGTCGTGCCGCCGGTCAGCGCCGGCGCGGCGCAGGTGACGTTGGCGGAAAGGTTTCCGGAGATCTCGACGCCGTCCGCACAGATCGCGTTGCCGGTTACCGATCCCGCCGCACAGCTGCCGCCGCCCTGCGACCAGCCCTGGCCCGACGTGTAGACCAGGACATCCCCATAGTCGGCGTAGTTGCCGCCGTTCTTGATGGCGTGCGCGTAGACCTGGCACCCGGACGCAATCGGTCCGCCGCTGTAGAGGCTTCCATGCAGGTCGATCAGGGCCCCGCCGCTGCCGCCACAGGTGATGCCGTTGGCCGAGTACACGCCGAAGCTGCCCGGCAGGCTGGCGGCGTTGTACTTGGCGACTGCGCGCGCAGTGATCTGGGCCGAAGACATACCCAGGAAGCCGGCGAGCTGCAGGGGCATCTGCGCCGAAAGCACGACTTCGACCTTCAGGGAGCTGCCGCCATACGGATAGGTGATCGTGGAGGTCACGGTGGAGCTGAGCAGGGGATCGCTCTCGCTGTTGGAAGCCACATATGCCGTCGAGCAGGAGCCGGCGATCGTGGGCGGCCCGCTAGCAGCCCCCATCTGGGCGGTGATCACTGAATCGGCAGCCAGCAGTGGGACCTCCTGCAGGTGGCGGCGCTCCCAATAGCCGGCGCCGCTCATGAGCACCAGCCCAGACATCACCAGCAGCGCCATCATCGCCACCGCGCCGAGCACGATCGCCTGTCCCGACTGGCCGCCGCGCCTCACGAGTACTCCTCCCGCTGCTCGGTCTGCGCGTCGAGGAGGACGGATGAGCCCAACCCGAGATAGCCGAGCACGACCGGTTGGAATTTGAACTTGAGGTCGACGACGACCTTGCGATGACCGCCATTCCTGATCGGGGTCGTCGTGCTGGAGCCGGGCGCGGCCCAGATCGCGTTGCCGGTGGCCGGATCCAGCTCGTAGACGAAGACGTACACGGTATTGACCCTGGCCGCCGGACTCAGCGTGATCGTGCCGGGCTGGTCGCAGGGGGTGGTGGTGCAGGCGGCGGGGACGTAGGTGGATCCGGACCCCGACGGGTAATCCGGCGGCCTCGAGGTGCTGGTCGAGTTGGCGTAGACGACCGGATAACCGAATGCGGCCATCCGCTGAACCTGAGGCACGACTCCGGGCACCTGGCACGAAGAGCAGGCCCCGGCCGCCGTGTTGCTGTCCTGGTTGTACTGGAGCACAGCCTGGCGCGCGGCCTCGCGGGCGCCCTCGGCCAGCTGCGAGTAGTAGAAGATGCCGCGGCCGAGGTCCAGTCCGCACAGCAGCAGGAGCAGCAGGATGGGTCCGACCAGCGCGAACTCGACCAGCGCCTGGCCTCTGGACGCTCTCACCAGCTGGTCACCATCTGGGCGGAGTTGTGGATCTGGATGACTCCGCCACCGACCAGCTGCGAGATTCCCGGCATCAGCAGCTGAAACCCGTAGTAGACATCGACTCTGACCGTCCCGTTGAGGGGCGCTGACCCGATGGCGGCAGAGCAGCTGCCGCCGGCGTCGGGGCACTGAACCACCACGATCGCCTGGTTGGCGGCGGCCGGGGGTCCCCCGGCGGTGCCGCAGGTGACGGACTGGACGTTGGTGAGGTCGGCGGTGGCGGCGCTGCAAATGGCGGCCATGCCTGGTCCCTGCTTTTGACTCTGCGGCTGCCCGATGGCCTCGCGGGCGGCGACGCGGGCGGTGTCGGTCGTCGCCACCTCGAAATAGAAGGCGCGTCCGAGGTCGACCGCGAGCGCGACCACCAGCACCAGCACGGGCAGAGCCAGCGCGAACTCGACCAGCGACTGCGCGCGCTGCCGGCGCCTGGCCGGTGTGCGGCCTAGCGCAGCCCTGGCCATGACCCGTCGATGAGCGTGGGCGTCGGCGGGAAAACCGACGTGAGTGCGTCGGGGAGCTGGAAGCCCATGATCGAAAGGCGCTCGAGAATTCGCGGGCGCAGGCCGGTCGCCTGAAAGGCTCCCTGGAGACGGCCCTCTGACGAGGCCCCCAGAGCGCGGAACACGAAGATGTCCTGCATCGAGATGGTGTCTTCCTCCATCCCTCCGATCTCGCTGATCTGCACCACGCGGCGGGCGCCGTCGCGCCCACGTTCGAGCTGCACGAACACGTTGAAGGCGCTGGCGATCTGGTGGCGAATCGCATTGACGGGCAGGTCGTAGCCCGCCATCAGCACGAGGGTCTCGAGCCGCGCCAGTGCGTCGCGGGGCTTGTTGGCGTGGATCGTGGTCATGGATCCGTCGTGGCCGGTGTTCATGGCCTGCAGCATGTCCAGGGCCTCGGGTCCGCGGACCTCACCCACCACGATTCGCTCCGGCCGCATGCGGAGCGATGTGATGACCAGGTCCCGGATGCTCACCTGGCCACGACCGTCCGCCCGCGGCGGCCTCGACTCCAGCCGGGCCACGTGACGCTGGCGGAGCTGCAGCTCGGCGGCATCTTCGATGGTGACGATCCGCTCCTGCTCCGGGATGAACCCGGAGAGGATGTTCAGCAGCGTGGTCTTACCGACGCCGGTACCTCCGCTGATCAGGATGTTGGCCTTGGCCAGCACGCAGGCCTGCAGGAAGGCGAGGCCGGTGGCCGTGCAGCTGCCGGCGCGGATGAGATCGTCAACCGTCAGGGGGTCGCGCCCGAACTTCCGGATGGTGAGCATGGGACCGTCGACCGCAACCGGGCGGACAGCGGCGTGCACGCGAGAGCCGTCGGCGAGGCGGGCGTCGCAGAGCGGTACGTCCTCGTTGATCTTCCGGCCCACCGAGTCGGCGATGAACTCGATGACAGCCATGAGCGCGGCTTCGCTTTCGAATCGCGCGTCGGTGAGGGCCAACCGTCCGGCCACCTCGACGTAGATCTCGCGATCGCCCATCACCATCACCTCGGTGACCTCGTCGTCGTCGAGGAACGTTGCGATGGGTCCCAGCCTCGAGTAGTAGGTCGCGTCCGCCGTCTGATGTCCGTTTTGCGGAAGCGGACGGGGTGGATTGGCAACCATGCCGGTCGCCGTGTCGCCGGAAGTTTCGATTTGCATCATGTGTGTCCTATGACGTGAATCAGGATCAGCAGCGCCGGCCCCAGCAAGACGATCCAGATGGTCGGGAAGATGCAGCCGATCATCGGGATCAGCATCTTGATCGCGGCCTGAGCGCCTCTCTCTTCCGCGTGCTGCATGCGCTTGCGCCGAATCTCGTCTGATTGGAGCTGGAGGATGCGGGCGATCCCCACCCCCAGCTGCTGCGACTGGATCACGGCCTGCACGAAGTTCCTGAGCTCTTCGACCTCGACGCGGTTGCCGAGGTCTTCGAGCGCACTCATGTACGGCTTTCCGAGTCGGGCCTCCTGCAGCACGCGGCTGAGCTCCTCGCCGAGTGCGTTGTCGAACTTCTCCGCGACCCGCGCCAGAGCGGCCTCGAACGTGAGTCCGGCGGCGACCGACACCGTCAGCAGGTCCATGGCATCCGGCAGGGAGGTGAGCAGCTCGTCCCGGCGCGCGTGGATCCGTCTTGAGACCAGGAATCCGGGACCGACGATCCCCAGGATTGCGCCGCCCACCACCAGCAGGGCGGTCACGACGCCCTTTCCGATCAACAGCCCGATACCCAGCCCAAGTCCGGCCAGGATCACCGCCGCGATGTACCGCAGCGCCAGGAAATCGACCGGTGAGAGGCCATAGGGCTTGCCGGCCAGGACCAGCTTGCGATGGGTGTCCTCGATCTGCTTCTCCGGTGTGCTGTGGACCAGAAGACGAGCCAGCCGTCGTACCAGCGGGAGCAGAAGCCTTTCGCTGAACGGCGCCTGCAGCTCGACTTCGTCGAGGCTGAGCGGCAAGGCGCCCTCGTATGCGTTGAGCCGCATGTCGACGACATCGGCGTTGGTCGGCGCCGCCGGCTGCAGCCCTTGCAGGAGCACCAGGGTGCCCGCGGCCGCGACCACGGCGAGAATGGCGAAGATCGCGATCAGCGGTATCACTAGACCTTGATCGCCACGATGCGCCGGATGAGCGCGTTGCCGACGAGGATGGAGATGGAGGCGACGACCAGCATTCCCCAGCCCAGCGGGTCGCGGAGCATGCCCGCGAAGTAGCGCGGCGTGATGACGTAGAGCAGAATGCCCAGCGCCACGGGGAGAAGCGTGATGATCCAGCCCGACATTCGGGCCTGGGCCGTGAGCGCGGCGATCTTGCCCTTGACCCGGACTCGCTCGCGAATCGTGCCCGACACGTTGTCGAACACACGCGCGAGGTTGCCGCCCACCTGCGCGTGGATGCTGACGGCCGTGGCGATGAGCTCCAGGTCTTCGCTCGGGATACGGCGCAAGCAGTTGGCGAGGGCCTGCTCGGCCGAGCGCCCGATGTTCATCTCCTTGACCAGGCGCGCGAACTCATCGGCGATGGGGGCGGACGTATTGCGCGCGACCGTATCGATCGCCTGGGGGAAGGAGTGTCCTGCCTTCATCGCGTTGGCGAGCAGGGTGAGGGTGTCCGGGAGCTGTTCGTTGAAGCGGCGCAAGCGCCGGCGCTGCCGAAATCGCACGTAGCGCATGGGGAGCAGGTAGGCCCCCACCCCCGAGATGATGAACTGGGCCCCGAAGCCGAAGCGCAGCAGGCCGAGGAGTGCGAACGCGGCTCCGAACGCGACCTGAAGCAGGACGAACTCGCCCATCCGAAGCTTCAGGTCGGCGCGCAGAAGATGTTCGGCCAGAGTCGGATTGCCCTTCCTCTGGCTTCGCGCACTCAGCTGCACCGCGAAGGATTCGAACGGCCGCGTGAGCTGCGTGCGGAGCGATGAATCAGCAGGCGGCGCGGCGGGCGCATAGCCGACCGCCATGTCTGCCGCACCGGCGACCGCTGCACGTCCGTGCAGCCCGAGGGTCGCGACCAGGACACCGCATCCGGCGCACAACGCCAGCACCGCGAAGATCAGGACGATGTTCACGACTCACCTACCGTGGTGGGCAAGAACGGTGTGAACAGTGATTCCGGCAGCGGTTCGCCGGCGCTGCGGAACCGCTCGAGGCGGGTCGACGTCATACCTGTGGCCGTGTGATAGCCGACCGCGTCGCCGCTGTCGTCGATGCCGACCTGCCGGTAGTGGAAGAGCTCCTGGAACTGCACGTCCCCGTCCTCGATGCCCGTGATCTCGGCGATGCTGACGATCTTCCGGGCGCCGCCGCGCAGGCGCTGCGTCTGGACGATGAGGTCCACGGCCGAAGCGATCTGCTTGAGGATGGCCCTGGCCGGTAGGTCCGTCCCGGCCATCAGCACCATCGTTTCCAGGCGCGCCAGCGCATCGCGCGGCGAGTTGGCGTGCACAGTGCTCATCGAGCCTTCGTGACCGGTGCTCATCGCCTGCAGCATGTCGAGCGCTTCGCCACCGCGGCACTCACCGACGACGATCCGGTCGGGGCGCATGCGCAGCGCGTTGCGAACAAGTTCACGGATGGGGATGGCGCCGCCGCCCTCGATGTTCGGCGGCCGCGATTCCAGACGGATCACGTGCGACTGCTGCAGCTGCAGCTCGGCGGCGTCCTCGATGGTGACGACGCGCTCGTCGGCCGGGATGCATCCCGAGAGGATGTTGAGCAGCGTCGTCTTCCCCGACCCGGTTCCGCCCGAGATCAGGATGTTGAGCTTGCTGCGCACGCCGGATCCCAGATACGCGAGCATCTCGGGCGAGCCGCTTCCGCGTCCGACCAGGTCCTCGGCGCGCAGCTTCTCCCGGGCGAACTTGCGGATGGTCATGCACGGACCGTCGAGAGCCAGCGGAGGGATGATCACGTTCACGCGAGAGCCGTCCCTGAGGCGCGCGTCGCACATCGGTGAGCTCTCGTCGACACGACGGCCGACGGTGCTGACGATGCGATCGATGATGAGGCGCAGCTGCTGCGCGCTCTCGAACACGAGCCCGCTTTCGAGCAGGCGCCCCTGGCGCTCGATGAAGACCTGGTTCTGGTGGTTGATCATGATCTCCGAGATGGTCGGGTCATCGATCAGGGGTTGGAGGGGACCCAGCCCGAGAACCTCGTCAAAGAGCGACTCCACGAGCTTTTCGTAGTCCAGCCGGCTCAGACCGAGCGCATGGGTTCGTATGTACTCGTCGGCGAGCGATGCGATCAGCGAGCGCACGCCTTCGCGGTCGGAGATGTCGATCTCGTCCGCGTGCCGGCGCACGAGCGTTTCGTGGATCTCGGTGCGAGCCTGGGCAAGGGCCGCGGCGGCCGGTGACCGCGGCACATCGGTCCGCTGCGGAGCGGTTGCTTCGGCGTCGACCGCACTGGCGGCAGGGGCTGAAGCAAGCTGCTCCGCAGCGGCCACCTCATCGGGCTCCCCCGCCGGATTGGGCGCATCGATGACCGTGAAGGCAGGCCGGCGCCCGACCGGGGCCTGGCGCTCTGACATCCGCTCGAGCAGGCTCATCAGGCGACCTCCGAGCGGCCGTCCGTCCGCGTCGCGAGGCCGGCTTCGTGAGCGCGCTGCAGACGCCGAAGGGCGACGCCCGCCGCGATCCTGACGTCCGCATTGCGATCGTCCAGCAGTGGCGCCAGCACGCTCAGCAGGGCGGGCTCATCGAACCGGCCCAGCGCCTTGACGGAGGCCACGCGCACCTGCCACCAGGGATCGTCGAGCACCGCCACCAGCCCGGGCACGCCTCGTCGATCGCCGACGGCGCCCAGCGCCCGGCAAGCGGCCGCGCGCTCGTTTCGGGCAGTTTCGGCCTGCAGCCGAAGCAGCGCCGCCGTTGATGATTTCCGCCTGCGCAGGCCGATGGCAAAGGCGACCTGCTGCCTGACATCGACGAGCTCGGGATTGAACAGCGCGGCTTCGAGGTAGTGGTCAGGCGCGCAGCGCGCCAGTTCCAGGACGACGCGCATCTTGACGCCGCGCCGCCAGTAGAGCGCGCGGACCAGCGCGTCGGCGCTGCGGGCGCCGCCCAAGCGTCCGAGGGCGCGGGCGGCTGCGTTCTGCACGTCGTCATTGGGGCGGCCGAGAAGGCTTCCCAACCAGGGCACCGCCTCCTCTATCCGAAGCGCGCCTGCCAGCTGCGCACAACGAATGCGCAAGCCGTCGTCGCCGGCAGTGAGGCCGTCCATGATCTGCCGGAGAACGCCGCTCTCCGCGATCTCGTAGCGAAGTCTTCGGAGCACCGGGCTGCCGGCAGGCACGGGCCGCAGCGCAAGAACGAGCATCTCCGCGGCGCCGTTCTCGTCGCGCTGCAGGGAGATCGTCGGGAGCCGGCCGTGACCCGCGAGCGCGTTCCGGATGGAGGCGGCCGCCATCGCCCTGCGGGCGGTTCTTACCAATCCGGACTGCCGCATCATGGCCGTGATCGCTCCACAACCGGGGCTGCGGCGGGCGCCGCGCCGGCGGGCCCGTCAATCCGAGCCGCCTCCAGCAGGTCTGCGATGCGCGCAGCCCCGCGCGAGATCTCGCTGGTCTTGTCCGACATCGAAAGAATCTGTCCCGACAGGGCCGCCTCTTCGGGCTTCGAGCCGTCGTAGGCGACCTCGACGGCGATGTGAGCACCCATCCGCCGCTCGACGGCGCTTTTGCTGATGGCCGCACGCGGCGAGCGCGCATTGAGGATCACGTCGATCTGCTCGGGTGAGAAGCCGAGAACCCTGGTGAAGATCGAGCGCGAATCCTGCGCGGCCTTGACCGCCGCCAGCTCGGGCGGGACCACGAGCAAGATGCGGTCGGCGTCGTCGAAGACGGCGAGCCCGACCTCGGTCATCGCCACGCCCAGGTCGATGACCACGTAGCGGAAGGTGCGCCGGAGGATCTCCATCGTCCGGTTGATCACTTCCGGCGTGATCAGATCGGCCTCCTCCGGGCGGATGCAGCCCAGCAGCACCATCAGGTTGCCGGGGTGCAAGAGGACCGCGCTCAGGAGCAGCTCGTCCGCCACCTCCGGGGCCGCGTCGGCCATCTTGGCGAGCGAGCTGACGGGAACCAGGTTGGCCAGGAGCGCGGCTTGGGTGAAGGGAAACGCGAGGTCCAGAAGGAGCACCTGGCCGGGGTATCGCTGTGCCAGGGCGCCGGCGACGTTGAGCGCCAGCGTGGTCCTTCCGGAACCTCCCTTGGGCGAGTAGAAGGCGGTGACCTGGCAGCTGCCCACGGTCCGGCTCCAACCCACCTGGGCGGCGATCCCTGCGTAGCTGGCGGCCCTCTGCGCACCAAGGTCCACCAGCTGTGAGAGCACGGGCGCGTCCTGCCCGAACACCGCGTAGAGGGCGGTGCGGTCGATGGCGAGCAGGTGACAGTCGTCGAGAGCCACCACGGTGTGCTGGGCGGGGACCTCGTCGAGAACCGCCAGCTCGCCGAAGAAGTCAGCGGTCGAAAGCAGAGCGACCGCGACGCTGGACGGCTCAGGCCCCTCCAGGCGCACCTGACAGTGCCCGGACAGGATGAACATGATCGAGCTCGTGTCTTCCCCCTGCTGGACCGCGATCTCGCCGGCTGCGAGTGAGATCGGCCGCATTCGCCTGGCCAGGGCGCGCAGGGTGGGATCGGGCAGCGTGTAGAAGATCGGCGCCTGCTCGAGAAGGGCGAATCGCTCGGCCACCTCGCTGGAGGCCGGTTCCTGGATGCGTCGCCGGCGACCCGCTCGGGTCGCGGCGGGCTCCTCGCGAACAACCTCCAGGCGCTGTGCGTCGGGCTGGCCGGACCAGGATGTCAGCCCTCTCGCCATCGCCATGGTCGTCACCCCAGCTCGCATCGGCTAGATCTTGGTGAACCCGTAGCGCGCGTCCACCTGACCGGGACCGATCCCAGCAGGCGCCGACGTCGCCGGGCATCCGGGGTCGGCCTGCAGAGGCGCCGGCGAGTAGTCCGTGTACGAAAGAAGGACGTACTTGAGCGAGGCGTTGGAGGTGAGCCAGGAGAGGAACTGCGCGTCGCAATCGGTGGCGACCACCGTGATGCTCGACGAGATGCCCTGCTTCTGAGGCTCCGCCTGGTTGGCGGCGGTGGGTGCGGGGCCGACCCGGATCACGTGCAGGTTGGTGAACACCGTCTTGGTCACGACGCGCGATGGGTTCTGGCCGAAGGCGCCGGTCGAGACCGTGGCGAGGACGTTGATGTAATCCCCGGTCGCGATGTAGCCGGCGACGCCCTGCTGCTCACCCGTGGGCAGCGTGACGGCGACGAAGCCTTTGGGAATCGGCAGGTAGCCGCCCACGCTGCCGTCGAGCGGCTCCGACGCGGACGACAGGAGATTCGACGTGACCGGTTGTCCCTTGAGGATGTTGGCCTGGGCGGCCTGGCCCTTGGTGGCCGAGATCGTGCTGAATGCGCCCGCCGGCATCTGGCTCGAGGGATAGTGCGCGAGCGTCACCGCGTCGGGGGTGATCTGCTCGCGCGCGCCGATGTCGCGCGCCGCGACCACGATCACCACCTCTTTGGTGGCGGTCGTAGCTCGAGCGGCCAGGACCAGGCCGATCACGAACACACTCGCAAAGGCCAGAAGCGCCATGAGCAGCCCCACGAGGAAGAGCCCGCGGCGAGGGGCGCCGTTCGGTCGTGCAATCGGTAGCGCGGACGCAACTGCCAAGATCTGATCTCCTTTCGCCGCCTCTCTTTGGGAGGTTTGGCACGCTCCGGTAAGGGGCGCGCCGGCGGCCATGTCAGCTTGCAATCGAGGGAGATTCAGGTCCACCGGCTTTTAGTCCACCGGCGGATCCTGATGTCCCGGGTCTGAGTGGGCCACCGCACCCAGGCTGATGGCCGCCAGGCCTGAACCGCCTGGGACTCTGCACCCACTCGTTCTGAGACAGCTGCGTATAGGAACTGCGTCCGGCGACCGTGATCATTTGGTGGCGATCGCCGCGGAGATGTCCGGGAGGCCCCCTGAGGGGCACCAGCCAACGCTTCTCAGATTCGGCGCACCGACACCAACCGCGGCACAAGGAGAGAGGGATGAAATCGAATACTCGGCGCCTGAGACTGGCGCTGATCGGATCGTTGGTGGCCATGGTCGCCAGCGTCGCGCCGGCCACGTCGACGGCGGCTGCCGGCGGCCCCAGCGCCGTTGACTACGCCCAGTGCTCGAACAGCCAGCCGCCCAGCTCGGACGCCTTCTGCAGCGGCGGCTGGATCAACGGAATCCTCAACGCCAACAATTCCCATTACCGCGAGGACCAGGTCACCGCGCAGCGGCTCGAGCTGTTGATCCCGGCGGGTTCTGCGGTCGGCAGTCACAGCGTCCAGATCTCATATCTGGCGCGGAAAGCCGGCCACCACGCGTATGACTCGCTGGCCACCTGGAATTCAACAGCCACCGCGGCCGATCGCTGTCAGGGGCTGAGCGCCGGCGACTGCGTGCCGGTCCGATCGGGCTCGGTTCTTCCCGGCCAGGCCTGGAGCCAGCTCGCCATCCCCTACGACTGCACCCCCGTCGCCGCCGGCACACTGCCCGGAGCCAACCAGGGCGGATGCCTGTCGACGAGCGGCGAGGTCACCGCTCGGCACCAGCTTCCCGGCCAGTACCTGCTCATGTACGGGGGCTACCTGGATGCGATGAGCCTGCCGGCCCACGACGCGGCCGCGACCGCCGGCACCGACGACTACGCGACGGTGACGGTCTCTTTCCACCTCGACGGGGCCAACGGAGTCACCACCGCGGACCAGCGGGTCCAGCTCCTCTTCGGCGGCCACCTGGCTCCGCAGCTCGGCCCTCGGGGCTGGGGCGCGGGCCTGGGCGCCGGCTCCATCAACGGCGGCCCCTACCACATAAAGTGGCTGGCGGTCGACGGCGCCTCGATCGGCAACCGTGACAACCAGATCATGGCGGGGGCGGTGATAGTGCCTTCGTCGACGGCCACCCAGGCACAGTCGAGTCCCGACGGCGCCATCTGGTCGAGCCTCGCGGACGGAGGATCGATCCTCGTCGGCAGGCAGGTTCGCGACACCGCCGACGTCGGCGATGCGTCCGCCACCGGAACAGTCGCTTACCAGCTGTACACCGGCACCGGATGCGTGAACGGCGCCCCGGACGGTTCGCCGGTGGCGGCATTCGGCTCGAGCGGCACCTCGCTGATCACCATCAGCTCCGGCGCCATCCCTGCATCCGCCGCGTTCACGCCCGGCGTCGGGACCTACCAGTTCATCGCCACCTACAGTGGCGACGCCGTCCATACCGGCTCGACGAGCTCCTGCGGCTCCGAGCGGTTCACCGTCAACAAGCTGTCGCCGTCTCTGGGCACGCAGATCGTCAATGACAGCAACAGCGGCACTGCACTGGCCAACGGCGCATCCGTCGCCATCGGGACCACCGTCCACGACACCGCGACTTTCGCCGGCGCCACGGCCGGCGCGGGCGGCACCGTCACCTACAACCTATACAGCGGCTCCGCCTGCAGCAACGGCACTCCCGGCGGCAGCCTGGTGACCGGCTTCGGTTCCAACGGTTCGGCGGCGGTCACGGTGAGCGGAAGCACGATCCCGGCCTCGCCGGCTTTCAGCCTCACATCGGCCGGTAGCTATCAGTTCATCGCCCGTTACAGCGGCGACGCCAACAACAATGCCGTGAACAGCCCGTGCGGCTCTGAGACCTTCACGGTGCAACCCAACGCAACCTCGACCACCACCCAGGTCCAGGTTCTGAACTCCAACGGAACGCTCTACACGAACCTGCCCAACGGTCAGGCCGTCGCCTTCGCCAGCACAGTTCGAGATACGGCCACCCTGTCGGGTGCCACCTCGACTGCCGGCGGCACGGTCACGTACAAGCTCTACAGCGGCAGCGCGTGCGCTGGAAACTCACCGACCGGGAGCCTCGTCGCGAGCTGGGCAAACGGCGGCAGCAGCACTGTGGTGGTCAGCAACGGCATCGCTCCCGTGTCGCCAGGTTTCGACGGAACCGCGGCCGGGAGCTACCAGTTCATCGTCACCTACAGCGGCGACAACGACAACGCCGCCAGCACCAGCGCCTGCGGTTCGGAGACCTTTGTGGTCAATCCCGCCACGGCTCAGCTCACAACGCTCACGCAGGCGGTCAGCGCCGGCCCGACCTACACTCCGATCGCGAACGGAGCCTCGGTCGCGATCGGAACGGTGATCCGCGACACCGCCGCACTGGCCAACAACTCGGTTAACGCCGGCGGCACCGTGACCTACAGCCTCTACACAGGCGCCGGCTGCACCGACGGCAGCCCGCTGGGCAGCCTGCTCGCCCAGTTCGGCACCAACGGCTCGGCGGCGGTCGCGGTCGCGAATGGTGTGGTCCTCGCATCTCCAAGCGTCACCCTGACGACGGCGGGCACCTATCAGTTCATCGCGCAGTACAGCGGCGACGCCAACAACCAACCCGCCACCTCGGCCTGTGGCTCCGAAGTCGTCGTCGTCGCGCCGAACAACACGGCGACCACGACCCAAGCCCAGGTCATCAGCGGCCAGGCCAGCTCCAACCTCGGCAACGGCGCGCACGTTGCGATCGGCACGACGGTTCGCGACACCGTCAGCCTGGGCGGCGCCACACCGGGCGCCGCGGGCACCGTCACCTACCGGCTCTTCACCGGCAGCGGCTGCAGCAATGGGTGGCCGACCGGTTCTCCGGTCACCGGCTTCGGGTCGGGCGGCGCGTCGGCTGTCGCCGTCAACAGCGCAACCGCCCCGCCATCTTCCAACTACACGGTCCTGGCGGCGGGCGACTTCCAGTTCATCGCCGCCTACTCGGGTGACGTCAACAACGGCCCGAGCGTCAGCGCGTGCGGCTCGGAGACGTTCACCGTGGATCGAAACAGTGCGGCGGTGGCGACGCAGACACAGACGGTCGACGGACAGACCACAGCCCCGCTGACCCCAGGCGGATCGGTGAAGGTTGGCACCACCGTTCGCGACACGGCCACCCTGAGTGGCGCCACGGCGGACGCCGCCGGCACAGTCGTCTTCCAGCTCTTCAGCGGCAAAGCCTGCAGCAACGGATCTCCCACGGGAGCGCTGGTCACGGGCTTCGGAACCGGCGGCTCTTCAACGATGACCGTCAGCGGCGGCAGCGTGCCTGCTTCGGCAGCCTTCACGGCCACGCCTGCGGGCGACTACCAGTTCATCGCGACCTACAGCGGCGATGCCGGCAACACAGCCGCCGTCAGTCCCTGTGGATCCGAGACCTTCACCGTCGATCCGGCAGTCACGGCTCTCAGCACGCAGGCGCAGAGCCTGAATGGTCAGGCCGCGGCGAACCTCAATCAAGGCGGCCACGTCTCGATCGGCGCCACCGTTGACGACACCTCCACGCTCACCGGGAACACCCCCGGCGCGGGCGGCAGCGTCATCTACCGGCTCTACCACGGCAGCGCGTGCAGCGCCGCCGGCGCGCCCACCGGTTCCCTGGTGTCCAGCTTCGGCACGGGCGGAGCCTCGACCGTCGCGGTAAGCAGCGGGAGCGTTCCCGCCTCCGCGAGCCTGGTTGTGTCTGATCCGGGCGACTACCAGTTCATCGCCACCTACAGCGGCGACAACAACAACGCCGCCAGCACCAGCGCCTGCGGCTCGGAGACCTTCACCGTCAATGCCAACACGACCACGACCACAACGGTCCAGGCGCTCAGCGGCGACACGGTCGCTGACACGCCAAACGGCGCTGCTCTCGACTCCGGGAGCACCGTGCGCGACACCGCTTTGCTGAGCGGAACCACGGGCACGGCAGGCGGTTCCGTCACCTACCGGCTGTACACCGGAACGGCGTGCACCGGCGGCGCGCCGACCGGAACGCTGGTCAGCACTTTCGGGAACGCCGGTGCGGCTGTGGTGTCGGTCACCGAGGGCGCGGTGCCGGCTTCGCCGGCACTCAATCCGGCGCCGGGCACCTATCAGTTCGTCGTCAGCTACAGCGGTGACGCCGACAACAATCCGAGCGCCAGCGCGTGCGGCTCGGAGACGTTCTCGGTCAAGTTCCCGGCAGTGATCGCCACCAAGCCGAACGTGTCCTCCGGTGCCGTCGGCGTCGCCATCCACGACGTCGCCACGGTCTCGGGCGGCAGCACACCTGGCGGGACAGTCACCTTTGCTCTCTACGGCCCCGGCGATGCCACCTGCCAGACCAACCTGGTGGCCGGCGACGCCAGGTTTACCGTGGCGCTCAGCAGCGGCTCCGCAACCTCACCTGACGTCACCACCACCGACGTCGGAATCTATCAATGGGTCGCCCGCTACAGCGGCGATGCCGGTCACATGGCCGGTGCCGGCGCCTGTGGAGATGCGACGGAGCAGGTCGTCACCGCTGCGGTGCTGTCGGAGATCTCGCTGCCACCGACCGGCAGCATCCCCCACGCGCTCCTGCTCGGCGGCCTTGCGCCGATCGCGATCGGCTTGCTGCTGCTCATCCTCGGCCGGCGCCGCCGGCAGGACGAGGAGGCCTAAGGCTCGATCATGAATAGACCGCCAGCAGATCTCATGGGATCGGTCCCGGGTGCCCGACGGCACCCGGGCCGTCCAGACCGCCGGCTGCAGCGAGCCGCCCTGGTCCTGATCGGCTTGGGTGTCATGTCGGTGGTGGCCGCGGGCGCCCTGCTGGGCTATGGAGCCTGGCAGGAGCGGCAGCTGACCAAGCAGTGGGATCAGATCATGTCGACGATCCCGCCCACCGTCGCCACGGCTCCGCCGGCGCAAGCCATCGCTCAGTCCGCGCGGCCGGCGGCGCCTACGGCGGTGCCGCCCGCCCCCATCGTGACCCGGACCACGAAGACCCCGATTGCTTTTGGGATGCGCGTGCCCCGGATCGATTACTACTCGGCCGTCGTCGAAGGGGTCGATGTTCAGCATCTGGCCATGGGCCCCGGCCACTACCCGAGCACCGCTTATCCGGGCCGCCCCGGCACCGTCGGAGTGGCGGCCCACAACAGCTACTGGCTGCGCTTCGACCAGGTCAAGACGGGTGACCAGATCGTCCTCGAGACGCGCTACGGAACCTTCACCTACCGGGTGACGGGCAGCCGGATCGTGTCTCCCGATGACAAGACGGTGTTCTCGGCGAACAGCTCGGAGAATCGCCTGACCCTGACCACCTGCTGGCCTCTTTGGGCTGGGGCGTTTGCCAATCGCAGGCTGGCGATCTTCGCGGAAGAGGTCGGCGGCGTCGCCTGAGCGTCGCTGCCGCCGATCAGGCGAATTCGACCGCGATGTAGCCCTTGCCGCCGCTGACCACCCATGCGGTGCCCACGTAGTGGTAGGGACCGAGGATGTTGGCGCGGTGGCCGGCGCTGCCCATGAAGAGCTGGTTGATGCCGGCGTCGTTGATCCCCGCTCCCCACACGCCCACGTTCTCGCCGGTCTGGGCTGAGTTCAGCCCGCACGACCAGTCCCGCTGCACCCCGTTGCCGTGGAAGATCGTGCCGGCGGCTGCCATGGCTTGCGCCTGGCCACCTGCGATGCCGGCCAGGCAGCCGCTCCAGCTCAGCGGAGGGAGACCGGCGGACGCCCTGTCCTGGTTGATAAGAGACTGCTGCGCCGAGCCGATCACCAGAGGCGGCGCGGCCGTGACCGGTCGTGCCGCTGCCGGCGCGGCAGCCGCCCAGGCCTGCGGAGCAGCCTCGGGCAGGGCGGGCGGCGGGGGCAGATCGACGATCACAGGCGGCGTCGAATCCAGCTCATCCTGAGTTCGCAGTGGGTTGGCCCGAACCGTGCCTGCGCTCCATTGCAGAACGTCGTCGACGATCGCGGCCACCGGTTTGTGGGAAGACCTGGCGGAAGGGCTGGTGCCGGTGCTGGTATCGAAGACCGATCCGAAGGTCGAAGTGGTGACCAGTACGAAAGTCAGCGACTTGAGTACGAGGGCGAGCTTGCTCGCAGGCACACAGTCGCCAACGCGGTCTTACTCCTGTCCTTGCGCTTATGCCGGCTGGACATGACTCTCCGGCGGGCCCGGCGCTCAGCCGGTCTTCAGCGGGGCGTCACCGGTGGCGTCGTCGAGCAGGCCGGCGCGGGCGGCGTAGAGGATCGCCCCAGATCGGCCCTGGGTTCCCAGCTTGCTGTAGATGACGCTCACGTATCCGCTGACCGTCCGCGGGCGGAGTCCAAGCTGGCTGGCGATGCCGGCAGGGCCGTATCCCTTGGCGAGCAGCAGCAGGATCTCCAGCTCGCGGCGGGTGAGTCGAGCCCCCCGCGGCCCGCGGAGATTGAGGCCGGACCGGCTGACCGGAGCACCCGACCAGGAGGATTCGGCAGCGGACCGGATGACCTTGACCATCTCCTGAATGGTCGTGTCCTTCGAGAGGCAGGCGAAGGCTCCCGTGGCCGCCGGATCGTGCAGCCAATCGTCTGTCACCAGCCCGGTGAGCAGGACCACGCGCGTGGCCGGAAGCCTGTCGATGATCTCCCGCGTCGCCGAGAGGCCTCCTTGCACGGGCATGTGCAGGTCGATGGTGATGACGTCGGGCCTCAGCTCGAGAGCCCGCCGGGCGGCCTCTTTCCCGTTCTCGGCGAAACCTACGACCTCGATGCCGGGCTGGGTAGAGAGCAGTGACGCCAGGCCAGTCCTGAAGAGATGGCTGTCGTCCACCACCATGAGACGGATGGTGCGGTCCTGGTGATCGGTTCCGATCTCAGGCGAGTCGAGCGTCGGAGCCGTGGGCCGCTCGGTCATCTCAGATCCGCCACCCACCGGGCCTGGGCGAGCTCCAGTGTCCCCAGTCCATAGCAGCCGCCCCGTCGCTGGACGTCAGCGACTGCCCGGGCAGCACGCGTCCGGCCCAAACCATGGCCACGTAGCAGAGTGAACTCGCTCTCCCCCACAGCCAGCGAACAGCGCTTGTCGCCGGCATTTTCTCCTCCAGCCGCCTGCAGCGGCCCGAGGAGGTCAGCCGGCCGCTGCTCACGGCGGCGCGCCCGTTGATGAACACCTCGCGCACGCCGTCCGGCGGCAGCAGCGGATCCTCGTACGTCGCCCGGTCGGCGATCGTGTCTGCGTCGAAAACGACCAGATCGGCGACCTTGCCGGCCTGCAGGTAGCCGCGGTCGTGCAGGCCGAAACGGTCGGCCGCCAGGCCGGTGGTCTTGTGCACCCAGGCCGCGAGATCGAGCAGCCCCTCCTCCCGCCGATAGTGACCGAGCACCCGGGCGAAGGTCCCTGCCCAGCGCGGGTGCGGCTTGCCGGGCACCGGGATGCCGTCGGAGCCGACCATGGCCGCCTCGAACCCGAGCACGTTGCGAACGTCGCCGTCGTCCATGACGTGCAGGATCATCAGCGTCCGCTGGGCGTCCTCCGCCAGCAGGTCGAAGACCATATCGGCCGGCGTGCGTCCGGCCTCATCCGCCAGCTCGTGCACGCGCCGGCCCTCGTAGTCCGGATGTGACGGGCAGCTGGAGATCACGATGCGGTCCCAGCCGGCCAGCTGCGAGAAGTTCTCCCAGCCCGGCAGCCCCGACTCCATGTCGCGCACGATCCGCTCGCGGACGACCCCGTCGCGCATCCGCTCGCGCATGGCGTCGAAGCCGCCGTCCAGCGCCCAGGGCGGGAGCATCGCGGCCAGCATGGTGCTGCCGGCGGTGTAGGGATAGACGTCGACCGTGACGTCGCGACCGGCCGCACGGGCCGCGCGCACGATCTCCAGCGTCTCCGCCGTGCGGCCCCAGTTGCGGCGTCCGGCCGCCTTGTGGTGGGAGATGTGCACCGGCACTCCTCCCTGCTCGCCGATCGCCAGCGCCTCGCGCACGGAGTCCGCGACCAGGTCTGACTCGTTGCGCATGTGGGTCGTGTAAGGGCGCCGGTGCCGGCTGACAGCCCGGCAGATGGCGGCCAGCTCCTCAGTGCGCGCGTACACGCCGGGGGCGTAGATCAGGCCCGAGGAGATGCCGAAGGCGCCCTGCTCGAACGCCGCTTCGGCCAGCCGGACCATGGTCTGCAGCTCGTCGTCGCGGGGCACGCGGTTGTCCATGCCCATCACGCCGGCCCGCAGGCTGCCGTGGCCCAGGAGCGGCGCCAGGTTGGCGTGCAGACCGCGGGCGCCGACCGCCTCTCGGTACTCCGCGAGGCTTTCCCAGGGGCCATCTTCAGCGGCGAAGATCGCCTTGGAACGTGCCAGGTCCTCCCGACGCTCCGGCAGCATCGGGAAGGGCGTCGAGCCGCAGTTGCCGCAAACCTCCGTGGTCACGCCCTGGCGCACGGTCGCGGCTTTGAGATCGAGGTGGTCGTCGCCCAGAAACGCGGCCATGTCGCTGTGGGTGTGGGTGTCGATGAAGCCCGGCGTCACGCACATGCCCCCGGCCTCGATGACGCGCGGCGCGTTGGCCTCGCGCAGGTCCCCGACTTCGGCGACGCGCTCGCCGCGCAAGCCGACGTCCGCACGAAATCCGGGAGCGCCGGTCCCGTCGTAGACGGTCCCGTTGCGGATCAGGACGTCGAAGGAATCAGGTATTCCTCAGATTCTCGGCTCCCACCTCGTTGGTGAGAGGCCCATCGGTGAAGGGATCACCGAGGTCGTCCGTGTCGTCGGTTTCGATCAGCGTTCCGGCGCGCCTCGCATTCGCCACCATGCGCCGGAACTCGAGCTCGGCAGCGTCCGCGGTGTCGTACATCCAGAACTCGCTATCCTCGCCCACCGAAACCGTCTCGTTCTGCTCCTCCGCGCTGTGCCGGAAGATGTAGCTGCGGCCGTCCAGCTTCTCCAGGAAGAGCGACAGGAAGCGCTGCCCGGTCAGCTCGACCCGGCGATCCATCTGCTCGGAGTTCTCGAGCTCCCAGAGCCTGGCGAGGGTGCGCTGGTCCAGCCGGTCGTCCATCTCCATGGCAGTTCCACCATACCGAGGAAGGTCAATGAGACTCGAAGAACTGGAGGACGTCACCTACGAGGCCGAGCGCGGGCTGGCCTGGATCACGATCAACCGGCCCGAGCGCCACAACGCCTTTCGCAACCGCACCATCGACGAGCTCATCTTCTGCTTCAAGCGCGCCTGGGCGGACCCCGAGGTGGGGGTGGTGGCGCTGACCGGGGCGGGCGACCGCGCCTTCTGCGCGGGCGGCGACCAGAAGCAGCGCCAGGAGACCGGCGACTACGGCCCCAGCGAGAGCGGCCTGATGGAAACCGAGACCCTGCACCGCACCATCCGCGACATTCCCAAACCTGTGATCGCGGCCGTCAACGGGGTGGCCGTCGGCGGCGGCCACGTGCTGCACGTGCTCTGCGACCTCACGATCGCAGCCGACCACGCGCTGTTCGGGCAGGCCGGCCCGCGCGTGGGCTCTTTCGACGCCGGCTTCGGCACCGCCTACCTGGCCCGCATCCTGGGCGAGAAGCGCGCTCGCGAGGTCTGGTTCCTGTGCCGCCAGTACAACGCCGCGACCATGGAGCGCTGGGGCCTGGTCAATGCGGTGGTCCCCCTGGCCGAGCTGCGCGCCGAGGTGCGGCGCTGGGCGGACGAGATGCTGGCGCTAAGCCCGACCGCCCTGCGCATCCTCAAGCACTCCTTCAACGCCGACTCGGAATCGATCGCCGGCGTCGGCACCCTGGCCTTCGACACCCTGGCCATCTTCAACGAGTCGGCCGAGGCCAAGGAGGGCGTGGCGGCTTTCGTCGAGAAGCGGAAGCCTGACTTCAGCGGCTACCAACCGAAGCCGACAACACGCCGTCCTCCATCCTGACCACGCGATCGGCGACCTCGGTCGCCGACTCGTCATGGGTGGCGAAGAGGATCGCCGTGCCGGAATCGGCCGCCTCTCGCAGGAGCGCCATGATGCTGCGGGCGGTCTCCGTGTCGAGCTGCGCGGTGGGCTCGTCGGCCAGCAGCAGGTGAGGCGCTTTGATCAGCGCCCGCGCCACCGCCACCCGCTGCTGCTCGCCGCCCGAGAGCTCGTTGCCGCGGTGCTGGGCGCGGGCAGCCAGGCCCACCGAGTCGAGGGCGGTCAGCGCCGCTTGCATGGCCGGCCCTTCCGGCTTCCCCATGAGGCGCAGCGCCAGGGACACGTTCTCGGCCGCGGTCAGCAGCGGCAGTAGACCTGAGGTCTGGAAGACCCAACCCACGGTCTTCTGGAGGAAGCGGTCGAGGTCGGCGCCGCGTAGGGCAGGAACCTCCTGGCCGGCCACGGTCACGGTGCCGGCGTCCGGCCGGTCGAGGCCGCCGATCAGCGACAGCAGCGTCGATTTGCCCGCGCCGGAGCGGCCCAGCAGCAGCACCAGCTCGCCCTCGGCCACCTCCAGGTCGGCCTCGCGCACCGCCTGCACGCCTCCGAATCGCTTGCTCAGGCCGCGCGCGACCACCACCAGAGAACCCATCAGGAGGGATAGATCCTGAGGTGGTCGTCCTCCACGTGCACGCGCACCCGCTCTCCCAGCCCCAGCTTCTCAACGAGGGCTCTCGGCAGCTGTAGGCGGCCGGCGCGGTCCATGATCACCAGCTCGTCCGCCGCCGGGCCGGCCTCGGTCTCGCGCCAGCGCGTCTCCAGGCTGGTGCGCCCGTCGCGGATCTGGACCACGCGGTCCACGAAGCGCTCGAGCTGGCGGTCGTGGGTGACCATGATGGCGCTGGTCCTGGTCTCCTGGAGGAGGTTGGCGAGGTCCGCCAGGAGCCCGCGTGCGGTAGTGCTGTCGAGCTCCGCGGTGGGCTCGTCGGCCAGCAGCAGCGCGGGCTGGTTGGCCAGCGCGACGGCCAGGGCGAGGCGCTGGCTCTCGCCCCCCGAGAGCTGCGGCGGCCGGCGCCCCGCCAGGCCGGCCAGGCCCATGGCCTCGAGCAGCCAGCGCCCGCGGCGGCTGTGCTCGCGTCCGGGTACCCCGCCCGAGAGCATCGGCACCTGCACGTTCTCCAGCGCGCTCAGCTCCGGCCAGATGTTGACCTGGGAGTGCTGCCAGACATAGCCGACCACCTGCCGCCGGTAGCGCTCGCGCTCGGGTTCGGCCATGCGGGCCAGGTCGTGGCCGCCCACCCGGGCCCGGCCGGCGGTGGGCGGCTCGGCACCCGCCAGGATGTTCATCAGCGTGGTCTTGCCGCTGCCTGACCGGCCGGCGATTGCGATCGTCTCTCCGGGCTGCAGCTCGAGGTCGAGGCCCTGCAGAGCCACCACCTCGAGGTCGGCGGTCCTGTAGATGTGGACCAGCCCTTCGCAGTCGACGATGGGCGCGGCCGCGACGGTCATCCCAGCAACCTCAGCTCGTCCAGGAGCCGCAAGCGGCCGCCCAGCCGGCTCGCCAGCTGGCCGGCGGCGAAGGCGACCACCAGGACCGCGCCCAGCACCGCGGCGGCGGCCAGGGGATCCAAGTGGACGCGTGTGGGCGGCACCAGGTCCTCCAGGTTGGGGCTGACCTGGACCGAGGGCAGGATCGCCCAGGCCATCAGCAGCGCCAGCGCCGCCCCCACGATCACGCTGTAGAGCAGGAGCACCCCCTGTTCGGCAGCCAGGCTGCGCTGGACGAGCCCGGGCGGCAGCCCGTTGGCCTGCAGGATCGCGTAGTCGCTGTGGCGCTCACGCGTCGCGACCAGGAAGTGCAGCCCGAAACCGACGACGGCCATGGCCAGCGCGGCCAAGAAACCGATCGTGAGCGTCGACTGCAGGGCCTTGCGCAGAGGGTCGCCGAGGGCGCCGGCCTGCAGCGAGCCGCGCGCCTCGAGGTCGACCAGGTCGTCGACGCCGCGCAGCTTCCGCAGCGCCGGCGCCGGGTCGCCCTTGAACTTCAGCCAGGCTTCGTTCGGCCAGGCCAGGGTGTAGTGCTCATGGCCCAGGCGCTCGAGCAGGGAGTCGCGAGGCACGATCAGGAAGTTGTCGCGGCCGGGATAAAGCGTCGGAAAGTAGTCGACCACGCCCACCGCGAGCACCGACACCACCACCGTGTCCACGTGCATCGGGAAGGCCTGCCCCAGGCCGACGCCCAGCGCTTCCAGGGTCTGCCCCGAGACCAGCGCCGGCAGGGCCTGCTGGCTGGGCGCCGGTTGGAAGACCAGGGTGCCCCGGAAGAGATGCGCGGGGAGCGTGGCTGTGGGATGGCCGGCGCGAGCATGCGTGAGGTCCGGGATCAGGTCGAAGGTGTCGCTGATCGGACCCTGAGATTCCTGCCACCAGCCGTCGCGGTTCTCGAAGCTTTCAATCAGGGTGGCGGTCCCGTCGGCCGCCACCCCGCGCAGGTCGCCGACCGCGATCGTGCCGTCGTGCGGGCCGTCGTTGGTGGTGCGCACGCGGAAGCCGCGCAGGCGCAGCGGGTAGCGTGGCGGCGTGCTGAAGCCGAGCGGCGCCGTAAGCACCCGCTCGCCCGTGAAGTTGAGTGAGCCGAACGTGCAGCTGCAGGGGCGCCCGGTGGCGTCGGTCAGGTCGATGCCGAGCTCGCCCCCCAGCCCTGAGCTCCACGTCCAGATCGCGAGCCGGACCGGCTCGCCGGCCAGGCGCACGCCGTCGGGATCCTGGTCGACCAGCTTCTGCTCCAGCTGGTCGATCGGTTCGGCGGCCAGGTCGCCGCGTGTCCAGGCCACGTCCCGGAAGGTGCCGGGATCGATCGCAAGCACCGTCGCGTTGAGGTTGCTGCGGCCGGGCGAGCCCCCGCCGCGGAAGGCCGTGCTGCTCAGCGCGACGCCGCTGATCCCGTCCACCGCGCTGTCGATATCGGGGGGCGTGGTGTTGAAGCCGGTGAGCAGGACGCGCACGTCGGCACCCGACTGATAGGCGGCGCGGTCGGCAGTGTTGGCGCGGTCGGTGGCCGCGTAGATGCTGGAGAAGAGTCCCACCGCCACCGCGAAGCTCATGAGGACGGCCAGCCGGGCGTGCTGGACCGGCTGCCGCTCCAGCTGCCAGGCCGCCAGCGCACCGGGCAGGCCGCGGGACAACCGGCGCACCGCCCAGGCGGCCACCGGCAGCAGGCGCAGGGCGGCCACCGCCAGTAGGGCGAGGGCGAGCGCCGGCAGCGCCACGTTCAGGGGATCGCCAGAGGTGGCGGGGGAGGCCGCGCGCACAGCGCCGCTGCCCTGGAGCTGGACCTCCGCCAGCATGGGCGCCGCCGCCACCGCGGCCACCAGGTCGAGGTTGCGCCACTGCCACCAGGGCCGCTCCTCCTGGCGGCTGCGAGCTCGGCGCCCAGCGAGCACGCCGCGCCGGCTGGCTAGCAGGCCCAGGCCGCCCAGGATGGCGGCCAGCGCGGCGGCCAGCAGCAGGGCAAACGGGCCCTGGGCCAACATGTCGGAGCGGTCGAGGTTGGGGGTGGCCCCGCCGAAGACAAGGCTCCCCAGCCAGCGCGAGAGCAGCCAGGCCGCGGCCAGCCCGACCGGGATCGCGGCCAGCGCCAGCAGCGCGAACTGCAGGCTCAACAGCCACCACACCCGCCGCCGCGACCACCCGCGGCCGCGCAGCACCGCCAGCGTGGGGGCCTGGGCGGCCAGGAAGTGCCCGGCTACGAAGGCCACGGAGTACAGCGCGATCGCCAGCAGCGCCGCGGCCACCATCTGGATAGTGAAAGAGGCGACGTCGTAGCGATCCCGAAAGTCCTTGACGCCGGTGTCGATGCCGGTGGAAAAGAGACCTTCGCGCTGGACGGCGAAGACGCCGCGCAGCTGGTTGATCCGGCTGGCGAAGGCCGCGATCTGGGGCGCCCGCAGGTGGGCGAGCGCGGGCGCCCAGGCCTGAGCGGCGGTCGAGCCCGCGGTGCCGCGGAGCCGCGCCAGATACTCGATCAGGGCGAAGTAGCTGCTGCGCCCCAGCATCAGGCTGTGGCCGGGCACGGTGCCCGACCAGTAGGGATCGTGCACATCCCGGGCCGCCCAGATCCCGGTGAGCCGGCCGCACCAGTCCATCCGGAAGTTGGGGCTGGGAGGCTGGTTGAAGCAGACGAGGTCCCCGGCGTGCCAGGTGTAGTCGCGCGCCGCGTCAGCGGAGACCGTGAAGCTGTAGCTGCCGTCCGCAGCCACGCTGTCGGGGGCCGGCGAACCGGCCACCAGGGTCAGGTGCCGCTCGACCTGATCCCAGCTGGCGACGTCCGGTTGGGGAAACTCGTCGATCGTCCACGGCTTGCCGTTGAGCTGGTACGGGGTCTGCCGCGGGCCCTCTACGTATTGGACGGTCGGCGTGAGCTGGTCCCCGAGCTGCGCCCGCACGCGGCTGCCGGCGTCCCGCTGAAAGCTGTCGTATGCCGCCGGAGAGCCCACGTTGAACTGCTCGATCGTTACGAAGCTCTTGCTCCCCAGGTTCTGGACGACGCTGCGGAGGCCGGCTTCAGACGCGATCGACTGGACCAGCGGGACGGTGACCGCGAGCGTCACCGCGGCCGTCAGCCCGAGCGCCTGCGCCGCCGCCAGCACCCACTGGTGACGCAGCCGGACCACCGCCAGCCGCAGCGTGGAGAGGCCCATGCGAGGACGATATTCAGCCATGCCTCGTCGTACAAAGGAGGCAGGAGTTTGGTTCCGTGATCGACGACACCACAGTTCTCGGGCTTTTCAAGACCCGCGCCGAGGCCGAAGCGGCTGTCAGCGCGCTGCAGGCCGCGGGCTTCGAGGGCGAAGACATCGGCTTGCTGGCACCAGGCGAGCTGCACGAGCCACCCGCCGGAAGCTCGGCCGCACACGGCGTTGCCACAGGCACTGCGGTGGGGGGCGTGGCCGGCGGGATCCTCGGGGCTTTGGCTGCGGGGCTGATCCCGGGTGTAGGGCCCTTTGTGGCGGGCGGCTTCTTGATCCCGGTCCTCATCGCGGTCGCCACCGGGAGCGCCACCGGCGGCCTGGCCGGTGGGCTGATCAGCGGCGCCTCGGTCGGGAGCGTCGGGCTCTACTACGAGCAGCAGGTCGAGGCCGGCAGCTCACTGGTTGCGGTCCGCGCCGGTGCGCGCGGTGCCGAGGCCGACGCCATCATGAAGGCGCACGGCGCCTTCGGCCAGCCGCCTGCCGCTTAGGCGGTTCCGGAACCCTCGCGCGCGGCGGGCCTCGTCGTCGTCTTGGCCGCCAGGCCCGGGCGGGTGATCGCCATGGCGGCTGCCAGCTGCTCGTAGGCGCCTGCGGAATCGCCGCGCTCTTTGAGCACCTGTGCGTAGGCGTGGTGGGTCTCGACCAGCCGCTCGGGCTCATCGAGCCTGCCGAATGTCCGTAACGCTTTCTCGAACTCCCGGTCGGCGCCGTCGTGGTCACCGGCCGCGGCCCGGATCCGGCCCAGGACGGCATGACCTTCGCCGGCGGTGGCGAAGCGGTCGCTGCGCTCGGCCTGGAGGGTCGCCTCATGGGCTTCGCGCCGGGCGCGATCGCCGTCGCCGCGGTCCAGGTGCAGCTCCGCCAGGCGCAGCAGGACGCGATCGCGCTGGTCCTCCAGGTTGTTCTGAAGGCAGTTCTCGAGGGCGTTGGCCAGGTGCTTCTCTGCGCTCACCAGGTCCCCGTGGCGCATGAGCAGCACCGCCAGCTCGACCTCGACCCTGGCCAGAGCCGACTTGTCGCGCTGTAGGGACTCGAAAGCGGCCGCCCTCTGCGTGTAGCTGACCGCGCGGGTCAGGTCGCCCAGGTTCCTGTAGGCGTGGCCCAGGCCCGCGTATACACGCGCCAGGCGGCCCATGTCCTGCATCTCCTGGCCGCGCTCCAGCACCTGCTCGTAGAGCTTCACGGCCTTCGGCCACTCCCGGCGCTGGGTGTAGACCGCAGCCAGGTTGGTCAGCAGCCGGATCTCTGTCTCGATCGGAACCGGATCCAGCGAGCGGCAGAGGCGCAGCGCGTCCTCCTGGAGTCCGAGGGCGCCAGGATCTTCCCGCAGGTACATGGCCCCGGCGGTCCAGTCCATGCACTCGACGACCATCCAGTTGTCCTCGAGCGCTTCGAAGACACGGCGCGCGCGGGCGAGGTGGGGCAGGGCCTCACCGGGCTCGTAGAGGCGAACCAGCGCCCGGCCCAGGTGATAGCGCACCCTGGCTTCGAAGGTTTCACCGAGCTGCTGCTCCAGCAACTTCTCGGCCACCTGGCGCACGCGCTCGTAGTCCTGGGCGGCAGCCAGGTGGTCGAGCTCGCTCACGCGAGCTTCCATCTCCAGGTCCGCGGCGTTCTTGCGCCCGCCGGGCGCCAGGAACCAGGAGACCGGGCGGCCGGTCTTCTCGGCGATCATCTCCAGCACCGGCATGGAGGGTCGCGACCGCCCGGTCTCGATCAGGTGGATGGCCGCGCGGGTGACGCGGCCGCCGGCTACGTCGGCGAGGCTGAGGCCTGTTTCAGCCCGGGCCTGCTTGACGGCGCCCGGACGTACGTCAACCCCTGGTAACCGCTGACGCCGGTTAGCCACTTCGAGCATTTCGGCGCCAGTATACGGTCCAACCTTCCTAGCAGCACCACGTTGGCGGGCCGTCGGCGGCGACGGTGACGACGGTCATGGCCACGCCCGACAGTGCCAGCACGAACGCGAGGAACAACTTGCGCATCTCCGCCTCTCCAATGCGTGGCGGCCTGCGAAGGGCGGGCCGCGATGCGGGTAAGTGAAACGCACGCGCGGCATGGGCGTCAAGCAAGGCGCTTGACGGTTAACCGAGTTCGAATTCCTCCGGGATACTTTACAATCGCACATGAGATGAAGGAGGGAGTCGGGGCCCTCATCCTCCTCGTGGAGGACGACCCCGCCAACATGCTGCTCACGCGCACGGTTCTGGAGGATGCCGGCCACCGGATCCTGGCCGCCGCCAGCGTGCCCGACGCCCGCGAGCTGCTCGAGCTCGAGCATCCCGACCTGGTCCTCACCGACGTCGACGTGCTGGGCGAGAGCGGCCTCGAGCTGGCGCGCGACGTGCGTGAGGACCCGCGCCTGCAGGACGTGCCCGTGGTCGCTCTCACGGCCCATGCCATGCCGGGCATGGCCGAGGAGGTCTTCGACGCCGGCTGCTCGGACTACATCACCAAGCCGGTCGACATCGGCCAGCTGCTGCGGCGGGTCAACGCCCACCTGATGGTCGCGCGGGCGCCGCGCCACCACTCGCCGGGAGGCCGGACCGCCTGACCTGAGCCTCCGCGCGAATAGCGCAACTCCGGATCCGATTCCAGTGTTGGAGGAGTTGTGATGGTACAGAGCGCGGATCTCGTTCGTCTTTGGAATCGCCGGCAGCCGGTCAGGGGGAAGCTCGCCGACCTGCGGCGTTCACCACTGTTCGCCGGCCTCAGCGACCGCGAGCTCACCGTCCTGGCTGCGCACCTGGACGAAGCCTGGGTGCCCGCCGGCACGGTGCTGGTTCGAGAAGGCCACCGAAACCCCGCCTTCTGGCTGGTGGTGGAGGGGCTGGCCGCGGTCTCGATCCAGGGCCGCGAACGCAGAGTGATCGGGCCAGGGGGCCACTTCGGCGCCACCAGCATGCTGGACGGCCTGGGCGCCTCGGCGACCGTGGTCGCCCGGACGCCGCTGCGGGCGCTGGTCGCGAGCACCGTTCAGTTCGGGGCCCTGACCGGCAATCCGCGGGTCAGCGAGCGCCTGCGCTGCGAATCGGAAAAGCGCCTGCGCGCCGACCTGATGGACCTGGTTACCGCGTCCTAGGCCGGCTTCAGGCACCAGGCGCAGTACATCGAGCCCAGGAAGCGGCTCGGTATTGAGCCCGCCTCGCGCACGTCGCTGAAGCCGGCGGCCTCGGCCATCCGCCGCCAGGCCGGGAACGAGAAGGGGTGGGGCACCCAGGGATTGCCCCGGTCGGCGCCGTACTCCACCACCACCAGGCGCCCCCCCGACGCCAGGTAGCCGCGGACCAATTCCAGCACCGGCCCCTTGTCGCGCAAGAAGTGCAGGGCGTTGGCCATCAGCACGCCGTCGAGGTCGTGCAGGCCGAGGGGCTCGCGGAAGTCAGCCCGCCTGACCTCCGCCTCGGGCAGGCGCTCCGCGAGGTGGTTCAGCGCGTGCTGATCGCGGTCCACCGCGAGCAGGCGCGCGGACGGCAATAGGGTGCTCAGCGCGACCGTGAAATTCCCCTCGCCCGCGCCCAGGTCGGCCCAGCTGCCGTCCGGAGGCGCGTCCGCCAACGCCGGCCGGAGCAGCTCGACTAGCTGGCGCTGGTCCATGCCATGCCGCGGGCGGCGGCGGGCGCTTCCGGCACGCCCGTACTATGCCCATGTGGATCCGGCCGGACACGGGGCCCTGATCACGGGCGGCGCTTCGGGTCTGGGCCTGGCCACCGCCAAGGCTCTGGCGGCCAAGGGCGCCCGCGTCGTCATCCTCGACCTGGCCCGTTCCAACGGCGAGGCCGAGGCCGCCGCTCTCAAAGGCCAGTTCGTGGCCGGCGACGTCACCGACGAGGCCGACGTGGCCAAAGCGGTGGCTGCGGCCGACGACCTTCGCGTGGTTGTCAACTGCGCGGGGATCGGCCCCAGCCACCGCATCGTCAGCCGCGAGGGCCCGCACCCGCTGGACGCCTTCAAGCGGGTGATCGAGGTCAACCTGATCGGCACCTTCAACGTCCTCCGCCTGGCCGCGGCCCGCATCGCCGAGTCGGAGCCGGTGGCGGCCGAGCGGGGGGTGGTCGTGAACACGGCCTCAGTGGCGGCCTTCGAAGGCCAGGTCGGCCAGGCCGCTTACTCGGCGTCCAAAGCCGGCATCGTGGGGCTGACCATCGTGGCCGCCCGGGACCTGGCCACGCTGATGATCCGCGTCTGCACTATCGCGCCGGGCATCTTCGACACCCCGCTGCTGGGCACCCTTTCCGAAGAGTTCCGGCAGTCGCTGGGCGCCGCGGTGCCCCACCCGCGCCGGCTGGGCAGTCCGGACGAGTTCGCCGCGCTGGTGGTGCACATCGTCGAGAACCCGATGCTCAACGGCGAGACCATCCGCCTCGACGGCGCGATTCGCATGCCACCGCGATGACCACCCCACAAAATCTGCGATTTCGCGGGGACCCCGGATGAAGCTGCTGATCGAGATCCTGCTGGCGATCTTCCTGCACCCGATCGCCTTCATCCTCTGCCTGATCAACATCGCCGGCCGCAGCGACCTGACGACCGCCAAGAAGCTGGTGTGGGCGATCGTGACGCTGGTCTGGGGCATCGGCCCCATCCTCTATGTGCTGGTCGGGGACGGGGCTTTTTGGTAAAGCACCATCTGGGTGCAGCGAAACAGGGCGATCGGCTTCCCCGACGCTTCTGAGCTGACGGTCGCGTCCCACACCTGCGTGCTGCGCCCGGCATGCACCAACCGCGCCTCGCAGCGGATGCCGCCTTCGCGCACGGTGCCCATGAAATTCGACTTGAGCTCGACGGTGGTGAAACCGCTGGCGTCCTCCGGCAGGCTCAAGCGGCAGCCGTAGCCGCAGGAGGTATCCGCCAGCGCCACCACTGTGGCCGCATGCAGGTAGCCGTTGGGGGCGTGGTGGCGCTGCGCGACCTCGAGCCGCGAGACCAAGCGGCCCTCCTCGACCTCCAGGAACACGATGCCCAGCAGGCCCGGCAGGTAGCCCTCGCCGATCTGGTTGAACTGCTCGAGAGAAATGTTCAATCGTGGGACTGACGGAGGGCATGGGGTAGGTAAGAGCGGTCGCCCATCCAGGGCGCGGGCGGGATCACCAGCATGTTGGCGAATGCGCTGAGGGAGCCCGCGTATTCGGAGCGCCGCGCCTGGAAGTCGGTCCAGGCCTGGTCCGCCGGGCGTACGCGATAACCGACCTTCTCGAGACGTGCGCAGGCCTCGTCGAACTCGAAGCGCTCGATGCCCACGCGATGGTCGTGCCGCACCTGGATCACCTGGACGAGGTCCTCGACCAGGTGGCCGCCGACCTTCGCCATGAGCGAGGCGGGTCCCTTGGGCTCGCCCTCGAGGGTGGTGAGCACTATGGTCGCCGCATCCATGACGGCGCCCAGCGCGCTGATCCAGGACTCGTTGTCGTGGTTGGAGCGGAACCAGATCAAGGTCGGGTAGGCGAGATGTGACTCCAGGACCTCCGCCGACCAGAGGCGGAAGTCGTCGAAAGTCCGGTCCAGGAGCTGCGGCATCTTGTGCTTGCGCACGGTCTCCAGGAGCACGATCCCCGATGGAGGCGCCCCTGCGCTGGCGTCCAGCGTGATCACCAGGGACTCCCGGCGCTGGAAGGCGGAGTAGAGCGAGAACAGCATCGAGATGACCAGTGCGACCGTGCCCACGCCGGTGGCGGCGGCAGCCAGCACGACCGCCCTGGCCAGGCCGGTGGTGGGCACCACCTCGCCATAGCCGATGGTGGAGGCCGCGGCGTAGAAGAGCGCCTGCCAGTAGGACGTAAGCGCAGGATGGGTCTGCTCGCGCAGGGACCACATCACGAGCCCATACCCGACCCCCAGCAGCACCACCCACACCGTCAAGAGGACGATCACGGCCGCCGGCGCATAGATCCCCAGCATGTCCTCGCGGGTGGCCGCGTCCCAACGCAGAGCGAGCCAGCGCCAGCTGCGCCAGCTCATCCGGAAGAGCATGCGGGAGATCCGCCAGCGCCCTCGCGCGGGCCGCGGCACCACCACCTGCGAGAACAGGTCGACGAGCACCGCGGCCACGATGAGCAGGCCGAGGACCCCCAGCAGCACCCGCAGCGCCGTGTCGAGCACCAGCGCCGAGTGTAGGCGCCCTAGAAGACAGCCTCCTTGGACAGCTTGCCGTCGACCTTGGAGCCGAAGCGGTGGCCCATGCCCATCAGCTCGCCCATCTTGTGGTGGTAGGGCACGCCCGTGAAGAGGTGATGGCTCTTAGTCGGCACCTCGCCGTTGCCGGCGTGCTCGAGGCGCTGGAGGTCGATGTAGCCGTCCTGCTGCTTCTCCTTCAGGTCGCGCAGCAGCTGGCTGAACCCATAGCCCATGGCGTGCTGGGCGGCCAGCGTGATGAAGATGAACTTGACGCCCATCTGGCTCAGCTCGTCCCAGGTCATGGGCTCCTTCTCGTTCATCCACTTGAATGAGGAGGAGTAGTTGAAGGCGAAGCGGGCGTCGGGGAAGCGCTTGCGCACCTGCTCGTGGAACTCCTGGGTCTGGCCACGCTCGGCTGTCGGGAACTCGCACCACAGCAGGTCGGGGATGCCGGTGTCGAGGTAGCGCAGGGCGCGGTCGATGGCCAGCTCGAGCCCGCGTTTGCTCTCGGGGGCCTCGGTCGCGGAAATGCCGTCGGTGCGGCTGATGATCACGAAGTCGCGGGCGCCGAGGTCGTCGGCGACCGCGCGCATCATCTTCAGCTTGGCGATGTACTCGTCGGCGCTGACCAGCGCCTTGCCCGCGATGTGCCCGCAGCGCTTGGGCATGACCTGGTCCTCGATGTGGGCCGCGGCCACGCCGCCGTTGACGTACAGCTCGGTCGTTCGCATGACGTTGAAGACGTTGCCGTAGCCGACGTCCATGTCGGCCACCACCGGCGGGATCTCCAGCTGGACCGGGGCTTCGTCTTTGTCCGGATCCCCGAGCGCCATCGTGAGCTGGAACTTGCGCAGTGCGCTGACGATCCTGCGCGCGCCGTCGGCGATCTCCACGCTGGAGTAGATGTCCATGTCGGTGGTGCCCAGGTGCCCGATCGCGAAGGAATATCCGCTGAAGTAGACGGCGTCGAAACCGAAGTACATGACCAGTTCGGCGCCGTGCGGGTCGAAGATGCCAGGGCCGAAGACATACGGCTTCTCTTCCATGAGCTTGCGCAGGCGCGCGCTCTGGTTCTCCCACCGGCTGGCGGGGACGCGGTAACCATCGGGGAGAAGGGGGGTGGGGCGGAGATCCATGGGTCCCTCCTATGGGCTGGGTTTTGCCACCACGTTACCGGCCGCGATCCGATTTCACGATCGCATGTTCGGATCGCCGGCATTGACAAACCTGATATCAGGTTTGGCCGTCTTTGCCGACCAGAAGCTCCAGGAAGGCGGAGACCAGACCGCTGGGCGGCCCCGAGTCGCGCCGGCGCATCGCCACGATCGTGCGTCGCATGTGCGGTGCATCAGCCACGCGGACCAAGCGCAGCGCGCCGGCCGCCACCTCGCGATCGACCGCCGTGCGCGGCAGCAGCGCCACGCCCAGGCGGCGCTCTACCATCTTTTTCGCGGCCTCGATGTTGTCGAGCTCCATCATGCTGCGGGTCTGCACGCCGGCGGCCAGGAAAGCCGCTTGCGTGATCTCGTAGTAGCTGGAAGCGCGGTCGAACATGATCACTTGTTGACTGCCGACATCGCTCATCTGCACGTCCGCCCGGCGCGCAAAGGGGTGGCCGGGAGCCACCACCAGCACCAGCTCCTCCTCGTGGAAGGGGATCAGCTCGACGTCGGGATGCTTGAGCGCGCGGCCGATCCCCAGCTGCACCTCGTCGCGCAGGACCAGCTGCTGGACCTCCTCGGAGTGGCCGGTGCGCACCGCGATCTCGACACGGGGGTGCCTCGATACGAAGCGCTCCAGCACCGGCGGCAGCAGGTAGGTGCTGGCCGCGGGGGCCACCGCCAGCAGGAGCTGGCCGGCCAGCCCGCTGCTCACCTCGTCGATCGCCCGCCGGCCGTCGCGCAGCGCGCGCACCGCCCGCTCCGCGAAGGGCAGGAAGGCGCGACCCTCGTCCGTCAGGCGCATGCCGTGGCGGGTGCGCACGAACAGCTCGTGCCCCATGTCGCGCTCCAGCGACTGCAGGCGCGCGGTCAGCGTGGGCTGGGTGACGTACAGAACGTCCGCCGCGCGGCTGACACTGCCCAGCCGAGCCACCTCCAGGAAGCCCTCGATGTGAACGAGCAGCATTGAAGCGGTCTATAGGCTAGCGCGCTTTGGTTCAGCCTCGGCTATACCCAGGGTCGAACTATCCTCAGCTGATTCGTGGCTGGAAACCGAATCCTGGCGGTGGCCGCCGTGGTGGTCGTCTTCATCTTGGCCGGTGGTTTCCTGATCCTGCGCAGCAGCGGCGGCGGCGGCGCCGATGTGACTCTCGACGTCTCGATCAGGGGCACCACCATGTCGCCGTCGGCGCTGACTGTTAAGCAGGGCGATCACGTGACCATGAGCGTCACCACCGACAAGGCCGAAGAGATTCACCTGCACGAGTACGACATCAAGTTCGCAGGCGAGCCCGGCAAGAAGGTCACCCACTCCTTCACGGCCAACATCACCGGTGATCACACGATCGAGATCGAAGACACCGGCACAGAGATCGGCAAGCTGACCGTCAATCCATGACCCTGGCCGCGGTCCTTCTGCACGCCTTCGGTCCGCGCTACGACCTACCCATCTCGCTCGCTCTCTACCTGTATGCGGCGGGAGGCGTGGTCGTCATCTCCTTCGTGCTGGTCCTGGTCGGCCTGGCCGCGCTCCTGCTCGTGATCGGCACCGGCTTCTTCGGCAACAACAACCCCTTCTACAACCCGGCCGAGTACCTGGTCTGGGTGTACTTGTGGGCTGGGCTGGTGATCCTCACCGGGCTGATCGGAAACCTGTGGGAGTACCTGAACCCATTCGGCGCGCTCCATTGGCTGGTGCGCCGCGCGTACGACCCGCAGCCGCGCCAGCTGCCCGGTCGGCTCGGCGTGTGGCCGGCCATCGTCCTCTACTACTGCTTCGTATTCCTGGAGCTGGCTTCGGGCGTCGCCAACCAGCCCAAGGTGGTCGCGGCGCTGGCGCTTATCTACACGCTCTTCACGCTCGCCGGGATGCTCGTGTTCGGGCGCGATGCATGGCTGGGTCGCGTCGAATTCCTGACCCTGCTCCTCGACCTGGTCAGCCGCTTTTCGCCGGTCGAACGCACCGAGAAGGGTTTGGCATTACGACCCTGGGGGGTGGGGCTGCTGCGGCCCTATCCGGCCGGTTGGGACCGGGTGGTGTTCGTCATCCTCACCCTCAGCTCGCTGGCCTTCGACGGTCTGATCGCCACCCAGCAGTGGCAGAACCTGAGCACTGCCCTCGAACCGCTGTGGCTGCAGTTCGGATCCATCGGGTTCGCCCTCGTGCGCGGCGCCGGGATCCTGGGCGTGACGCTGGTCTTCCTGGCCGTGTTCACGGTGATCGTCCGCCTGGTCATCTACTTCGGCTATGTAAGGGTCGACGTGCCGACCACGGTGACCGCGTTCGCGATGACGCTGGTGCCGATCGCGCTCGTCTACAACGCCGCGCACAACTACAGCTATCTGACCGTCAACGCGCAGCAGGCGATCCCGTTGATCCCGGGACTGAGTGGTTATCGCGTGACCTACGTGCTCGCCAACGCAGCGCTCGTCTGGTACGTGCAGGTGGTGCTGATCGTGATCGGCCACGTGATCGCCGTGTACATCGCTCACCTGCGCGCAGGCGAACGTTTCCGCAGCGCCAAGAACGCGCTGCTCAGCCAGTACCCGATGCTGCTGCTGATGGTCGGCTACACGATGACCTCACTGTGGATCCTGGCCCAGCCGACGACGCGCGGTGGATGAACGAGGAGACAAACCATGAGCAAAAAGAAATCGGGGTTGCTGACGGCCGAGGAACGAGCCGCCATGAAGGAGACCTTCAACGAGCGGAGGCGCGCTCGCTCGGGTGAGGTGGACGGGGAAAGCGACGTACTCGCGAAAATCGCCGAGATGCCGGAACCGGATCGCGCCATGGCCAAGCGGCTTCACGACATCATCAAGGCCAGCGCGCCGTCTCTCGCTCCCAGAACCTGGTACGGGATGCCCGCTTACGCGAAGGACGGCCAGGTCGTCTGCTTCTTCCAAAGCGGGCACAAGTTCAAGTCGAGGTATGCGACGTTGGGGTTCCAGCAGGCTGCGAACCTCGACGAGGGTGACATCTGGCCAACCTCCTATGCCTTGACGAGGCTCACCGCCGCCGTCGAGGAGAAGATCCGCGCGCTGGTCAAGAAAGCGGCGGGTTGACCCGGCGCTTGGCGGCCGCTGACGCCCTTCGCCAGCTGTATACGGCGCCGGCCAGGGCGGCCGCCAGCACCAGCAGCAGCGCGGCCACGAATGCGGCAGCAGCGCCGCTCCAGTGGAGCAGCGACCAGTCGACGGTGGCGGCGCCGTTCAGCCAGCCGACCACGACCAGCCCGCAGGCCATGAAGGCCAGCCACCAGCGCCGCTCGGCGCTGCTCATCGCGGCCAGGTCGAAGCGGTGCGGCCGTTCCGGCACGGGCACGCGGCGCGCCCAGACCAGCAGGCCCGCCCAGACCAGCAGCAGCACGACGCCGATGCCGAACGCGATCCAGGGCCGCGGTCCGGGATAGAGGTCGACCGACCCCGCCCAGGCCGCCATCGGCAGCAGCCAGATCACCGACGCCGCGAGGGCGAAGCCGGTGCGGCCCCAGCGCTGGACCAGGCCCGACATCTCAGCGCCCCAGCCTCGAGTGCCGGCACTCGAGGCGCGCAGCGGTCACGTTCACTGCCAAGTGCCGGCACTTTGGAGCGTTACGCCGGCGCATCTCAGCGCTGGAGCCGCAGGGCGATGTGGCCGTGCGCGGGCTTGGGGTCGCTGAACACGCGCACCTGCGGATCGTCCTCTGAAACACCTGAGGTATCCCAGAGCCGGTTCTGGGCGTCGAAGGAGACTTCCGCGAGAGCTGAAAAACGCTCCAGCAGGCGGACGCCCATCTCGTGCACGAGGTGCTGGATGGACATGCTCACGAAGTCGTCGAAGGTGTGAGTCACCAGGTCGCGGACCTGCTCCGAAGGCACCAGGCCGGCGGCGGTTCCCGCCAGCGCCGGCTCCGGGTCGCGATACCGCCAGCGCACCCCGAGGTAGACGTGCAGCGGCCGGTCCTGGACCTCGGGCAGCGTCGTGTATCGGTCGCGCTGGAAGGCTGCGAAAGCGCTGCCCGTGAGCTTGATCAGACGCATGTCCAGGCGCCCGCATTCAACGTCGACCACTCCCTCGCGAGAAAGCTCCACGCTCGCCATCCCACGATCGCCGCCGGCCGGGGCCAGCAGCTTGTCGCTCAGGTCGCGGAAGGGGCTTTCCTCAATGCGCACGCGCACTCCGCGCACGTGCTGGTAGGTGTCCAGAAAGCGGCGGGCCAGGAAGGCAGCCAGGCCCTCGGTGGTCGCCCCCGTGTACTCGAGAGCCATGGCGTAGACGAAGTTCTTCATGGTGTCTGTCGCGACCACGTCCGTGTTGTCACCTTCGGTGTAGGCCGGCAGAAAGTTGTCGCCCAGCACGTCCATGGTCGCGACGCCCGCCAGGAGCAGGTTGGAGCGGCCGGTGAAGCTCGATTCGGCAATCGCTTCGACGCCGCTCAGCGGCGTGGCGTGGGCGCGGTAGAAGGAGATCTCGTGCTTCCCATATCCGATCTCGTGCTTCATCTGCGTGCCCGGTCCCGGGCGATCGCGATTATCGCCGCCAGCCCCTCCCGCATCTCCTCATCGCGGTCGCGCCCAATACGCTCGCGCAGCACCTCCAGGATCTGGGCGCGCGAGCGGCCGTCGACGAAAACCACGAAGCGGAAGCCAAACCTCCGCTCGTACTCGTCGTTGAGCCGGGCCAGCTCGGCCAGCACCCGGGGGTCGGCGTCACCGCCCTGCTCGCGCCGCGAGTGCTCGGAAAGCTGCCCGGCGGGTGCGCCGATCCGGGGATGGGCGTCGAGGGTGGCGATCTTCTCGGCCTCGCTCAGGCGCGGCAGCAGGGCTTCGGCGGCTGCGATCGGGTCACCACCCTGAACTGCGATCCTGCGGGCCAGTGGCGAGGCCGGTTCGAACAGCTCGCCCGGTTTCAACTACCGCGATACGTCGTGAGGCCGAAGGGCGAAACCAGCACCGGCAGGTGGTAGTGGCGCGGCTCGCGGAGCCGGACCTGCAGGCTGAGCGAGTCGTACAGCTGGGTCAGGCCTTCGAGCTGGATGCGCAGCGTGTAGTCCCCGGGATCGAACTCGCCCTCGAAGCGCAGGCGCCCGTCGCCGTCGGTCTGGCCGGAGCCGACGCTCTCGCCGTCGGGCCCGAGCAGGAGCGCGGCCACGCCCGCGGCGGGCCGGCCCGCGCCGAGGTCGAGGACATGTGTCGAGAGCGTCATACCCGTTCCTGCCAGACTCTGTTCGGTGCTCCGAATCAAGGCCGCCAAGTACAGCTTCACGGCTCGCCTGGAGGAATCGTCGGCGCCCCGGACGGTGGCCGCCTTCCGGACCCTGCTGCCGCTGCGCTCCAAGATAATCCAGGCCCGCTGGAGCGGCGAGGCGGCCTGGATCCCGTTCGGAGACCTCGAGCTCGGCCTCGGCCCCGAGAACGCCACCAGCTATCCTGCGGCTGGCCAGATCCTGCTCTATCCCGGGGGCCTCAGCGAGACGGAGATCCTCTTTCCCTACGGCGCCACCTGCTTCGGCTCGAAGATGGGGCAGCTGGCGGGCAACCACTTCGCCACCATCACCGAGGGCGCCGAGAATCTGAAGGAGCTGGGCAGGATCATCCTCTGGGAGGGCGCCCAGGAGATCGCTTTCGAGGCGTGAGCCGGTGCTGATCCGCGGCGGCACTGTGGTCACGGAGGGCGGCGCCGGCGCCGCCGACGTGCGCATCGAGGGCGAGCGCATCGCAGAGGTCGGGCCGGGCCTCACTCAGCGTGACGGCGAAGAGGTGGTCGACGCGGCGGGGCTGCTGGTGCTTCCGGGCGTGATCGATCCCCACACTCATTTCGGCCTCGACACCGGCACCGGGCCGGCAGCCGACGACTTCGCCAATGGCACCGCCGCAGCCGCCGCCGGCGGGGTCACCACGTACATCAACTTCGCGACCCAGCATCCGGGCCAGAACTTCGAGCAGACCCTGGACGCCGTTCACCGGCAGGCCGCGGGCAGCTCGCGCGTCGACTACTCGCTGCACCTGAACGTGACGCGGCTTGACCCTGGCTGGGAGCGCGAGCTGGAGCGGGTGGTGGACGGCGGCGTCAGCAGCGCCAAGGTCTACACGACCTACAAGGGCACCGTGTTCTACGTCGACGACTGGACCATCTACCGCCTCCTCGAGCGCTCTGGCGGCGCCGGGCTCCTGGTCCAGATCCATGCCGAGAACGACGACATGCTCCAGGGCCGCCGGCGCGAGCTGGAGCAGGCGGGCCAGACCTCGCTCGCCTTCCACGGGCAGGCACGGCCGGCGGTGGCGGAGTCGGAGGCGGTGGCGCGGGGCATCTTTCTGGCCCGCGCCACCGGCAGCCCGGTCTACTTCGTGCATCTGTCCAACCCGCTCTCGGTCGACCTGGTCACCGAGGCGAGAGCGGCCGGCATCCCGGCCGTGGCCGAGACCTGCCCCCATTTCCTCTGCCTGGACGACCGCGTCTACGCCGGGCCGGATGCGGTCCGTTTCCTGATGACGCCGCCAATTCGCCCGGCCGAATTGGTGGCGGGGATGTGGGAGCGGGTGGCCGCCGGCGCCGTGCAGACGGTCGGCAGCGACCACTGCGGCTATTCCTTGGCCCAGCGTGGCGACACCTCGGACTTCCGGCAGGTCGTGAGCCCGGGCATCCCGGGCACCGAAACCCTGCTGCCCCTCCTGTATACGTTCGGCGTCGCCGCCGGCCGCCTCGGCCTGCCCGACCTGGCGCGGCTGGCCGCCGGGGGACCGGCGCGAGTGTTCGGGCTCTGGCCGCGCAAGGGCCGTCTGGAGGCCGGCGCCGACGCCGACATCGTCCTCTTCGATCCCGCGCGCCGCGGTGCACTGCTCGACTCCGAGCTGCATGGCGCTGCCGGCTTCTCGCCCTTCGCCGGTCTCGAGCTGGCCGGCCGGGTGGCCAGCACCTACTGCCGCGGCCGTCTGGTCTACGAGCGCGCGACCGCCACCATCGGCGCACCCGACCATGGCCGCTTCATCGAGCGCACCCCGTTTGACGCCGCCACGCATCTCGGCTGACCGGCTGCTGGCCGACCTCGCCGAGCTGGCGCGCATCGGCGGCCGTCCCGACGGCGGCGTCGACCGCGTGGCCGGCTCTGAAGCCGACCTGGCCGCGCGGCGCTGGCTGGCCTCCCGTATCGAAGCCGCCGGCCTGGAGGCGCGGACGGACGCGGCCGGCAACGTTTTCGGCCGGGTGCCGCATTCGCGCGGGCCCTGGCTGCTGTTGGGCTCGCACACCGACACCGTGCCGGCCGGAGGCCGGCTGGACGGCGCCTATGGCGTGATGGCGGCGCTCGAGATCCTGCGAGCCTTCCACGAGGCCGGGCACCCGAGCGCGGAGCAGCTCGAGATCGTCAGCTTCTACGACGAAGAAGGGGTGGGCGCGGGTGGCGGACTGGCCGGCAGCACGTACCTCTGCGCCAGCGAGCACGCCGCGGAGCTGAGCGGCTACCTGGAGCTCCACATCGAGCAAGGGCCGCGCCTGGAGGCCGAGGGTTTCGAGCTGGGCGTGGTGGACGGCATCGTCGGCATCGACCGCTGGGACATCACGATTCACGGAGCGGCCAACCACGCCGGTACCACGCCCTACTCGATGCGCCGGGATGCGGGCGCGGCCGCGGGCCGCATCCTGCACGGCTTGCGGCGGCTGGTGCAGGCCGTCGACGCCGAGATGGTCGCCAACGTGGGGGAGGTCCGGCTGCTGCCGGGCGCCACCAACGTGGTCCCCGGTGAGGCCCGCTTCGTGGTTGAGATGCGGGCGCTGGATCCGCGATCACTGCGACGCGCGGCTGAGGCGCTGCACGAAGAGGTGGCGGCCGCCGCCGCCGAGGCCGGCTGCGAGGCCACCGTCACGCCACGCTCCAGCGTGCCCCCGGCGCCCATGGATCCCCGGCTGGTGGGCGCAGTCGAGGCCGCCTGCGCCGAGTCGGGGCGGCGGTGGCGGCGGCTGGTGAGCGGCGCCGGTCACGACGCGGGCCGGATGGCGGAGGTCGTGCCCGCCGCCATGCTCTTCGTGCCCAGCCACCTGGGCATCAGCCATTCCCCTAATGAGCACACGGAACCGGCACTTTTGGCGCAGGGAGCTTGGGTTTTCGCGAGCGCAGCCGCCAAGGCCTTGGAATTTCCAAGGGATAATGACCATATTTCCGGAAAATAGTCAAATAAAATGGTTGCACAGGCCTGCGAACTGCGTAATATGCAAGGTGCCGGACGGGAACGGACGGCGAAAAGTAAACCGGCAGGGGGCTCTCAAGACTGGAGGGAGTCGGAGAGCTTGGAAAACCCAAGGATTCGCCAAGAGTCCCCGCCCCGGTTTGATACATAGAAACTCACCCCCGCAGCCATGCTCGGTGGAGGAGCGAGGAGACGTCAGTCTCCTCGCCCGCCCCGAGCGGCGGGGTTTTTTCTTTTCTCAAAGACCTAACGGCGCCTTAAGGCCTGGCTTGCCAGGCCGTATGAGTCCGTGATCGGAAACGTTGGAGACCCCGCACGGAGACAAGGGAAAGGGGCACGCGGGGGAAACCGCAGGTTTCAGCCCGCGATAAGCGGCGGGGTTTTTTCTTTATGGTCACAACGATGCCGGGCGTGATTTCCGACGAGCTGATGGAGGTCCTGGCCTGCCCCAAGTGCCATGGCAAGCTGGAGCTGGTGGAGGAGGGCGAAGGCGGGCACCTCGACTGTCACAACTGCCGCCTGCGCTACCGGATCGACGACGGCATCCCGGTGATGCTGATCGACGAAGCGGAGAAGTTCTAGCCCAAACCCGCGAGCGCCGGCGCCGGAACCCTTTTCCGAGCCTCAAACGGTTCGAGCGCCGGCGCTCGAACCGTTTCTCACACGGCGCAGGCGTACTGGGACGTGTCTATAGCCGCGGTGCGCTGGGTGCCGGTCTGCTCATCTCGGGCGATCTCATCGTCGGTGAGCGCGTAGGCCTCGTCCGCGTTGCCGCTGGAAGCGGCGAACACCATCCCCAGCACGTTGCCCTGCAGATCGACCAGCGGACCGCCGGAGTTGCCCGGCACCACCCGGGCTTCCAGGATGAAGATCTGGCGGTCGACCAGGTTCTCGTTGTAGATGTCCCGGCCCCGCGCGGTCAGGCTCTGGTCGATCACGGCCGGGCTTTCCTGCTCGCGGCCGCCCTCGGGGTAGCCCACCACCGCACCCTGGGTGCCGCGCTGGCCGGCGGCCGTGCCCGGGACCGTGAAGCGCGCCCCCTGGACATAGAGCACCGCCACGTCCCGGTTGGAGTCGAAGAGGACGACCGCGGCTGACAGGCTGGAGCCGTCGTCGCGGGAGACGCGGGTGCGGCTGGTGCCCGAAACCACGTGCGCGTTGGTCACCAGGTACTGGCCGGCTATCGGGTAGGCGCTGCCGGTGACCAGACCCCCGCAGCCGCGCCCGGTCACCTTCCAGGTCGCGGACGCCGCCCGGTTCACGCCGGCGGTGTCGATCGACGCCGGCGGCGGCAGCGGCTGCACTTCCGGGGCCAGCACCGCGAACGGCTGCGGAAAGGGGACGCCGGACAGCGTGCGCTCGACGCCCGCCAGGAAAGGCGGCGGCCGGGGGGCGATGGAATCGATCCCGCGCAGCACCACCGACCCTTGGATCAGGCGCACCAGCTCGGGGCTGGGGCCGCGGTCGAAGGTGAGGCCCAAAAACCACATCACCCCCAGCACGGCTGCGCCCGAGACCAGTGCGCCACCTGCCCGCTCCGGCGGAAGCAGCGTTCGCCCCCGCGCGAGCCGGTGGCGGAGGTAGGCGGCGGCCACATAGCCCAGGCTGGAGCCGAGGCTGCCGCCCACGATCAGCACCAGGACCGCGGCCAGGGCGCGCACCCGGGTGTCCCTGAGGCCGAGCAGGTCCGCGACGCCGGGGGCGAGGGCGGCTCCCGCGATCACGCCGATGATCAGGCCGGCGTACTGGGCAGCGGAAAGCCAGAGTCCTCGCTGGTAGCCGTTGGCGATGCCGATGATCGCGGCGATCGCGATCACCAGGTCGACTAGGTTGATGAATGTAGGGTACGGACCGACCGATAATGAGCCTCGTGGACTACCTGTTCGGCGAGTGGCCGTTCGCCAATCTGCTCTTCGGGACCGTTTTCCTCGTAGCGTCGCTGGGGGTGGCCGGGATCGGCTACTTCGTGGTCCGCAGCGACCGGTTGAACAGGGTCGGCGAAGAGATCGAACCCGCCGACGCCGACGGCGCCGACCACAACTCGACTCCAGCGGAGCACCACTAGCCCACGACCTGGCCCTTCGACCCCTCGGTCTACGCGGGCCTGGCGGTCCTCGTGATCGGGTACGCGGTCCTGGCGCGGGGTCGCGACGACTTCAGCCCGGGCCGCGGGCTCTCCTACATCCTGGGCGTGGTCGTCCTCTGGGTCGCGCTGGAGACGCCGATCGACACCCTCAGCGACCACTACCTGCAGAGCGTGCACATGTTCCAGCACGTGCTGCTGGCGATCATCGCGCCACCACTGCTTGTCCTTGGGCTGTGCCCGAGCATGGCCGCGACCCTGGCCCGCGGCCCCGGCGTGCGCCAGCTCATCGAGCCCGTTCCCGCGCAGCTGATCGCTGCCGCGGTGATGATCGCCTGGCACCTGCCGCCGCTCTACGACGCGACCGAGAACGAAAACGTGCACATCTTCGAGCACCTGACCTTCATCGGCTCCGGTGTCCTCTTCTGGTGGCCGGTGCTGGATGCCACCGCTGCCCAGGCTCGCTGGCAGCTGGGCGAGGTCGGCCGGCTGGCCTACCTGCTGGTGGGGACGATTCCTCAGGATGGCGTGGCGATCGTCCTCCAGTTCTCGCGCGTTCCTTTTTATGACTTCTATCGCCACGTGCCCATGCTGGTGCCGGGCTGGGACGCGGTGATCGACCAGAACGTTGCGGGGACGGTGCTTCAGCTCATCGGCAAGATCAGCTACCTGGTGGCCGCGATCGTGATCTTTTTCCGCTGGGTGGCGCGGGAGCAGGAAGCCGGCGATCCCGAGGAGGTGCTGGGTCTCAGATGACCACCCCACAAAATCTGCGATTTTGCGAGGACCCCGGATGAAGACACGATTCACCGAGCTGGTCGGGTGCTCCCTGCCTCTGCAGCTGGCGACCCTCGGCGGCGTCGGCTCGGTGGAGCTGGCCGCGGCGGTAGCCGGCGCGGGCGGCTTGGCCATGCTGCCGCTGCACCTGCTGACCCCGGAATTCGACTCCGTGAAGGGGGTCCGCGGCATCAATTTCACGCGACCCGACCGCGCCCAGGCCCAGGACATCTCGCAAGCCGCCAAGCGGGCTCGGGTGATCGAGTTCTTCTGGGCCGAGCCGGACGCCGAGTTGGTGAAGCCGGCCAAGGCGGAGGGAGCACTGGTGGCCTGGCAGGTCGGATCTGCGGAAGAAGCGGTGGCCGCCGAGCGAGCCGGCGCCGACCTGGTGATCGCGCAGGGCATGGAGGCCGGCGGGCACGTGCGCGGCAAGGTCGGCCTGCTGCCACTCCTGGCGGCGGTCCTGGAAGCCGTCCCACTCCCGGTCGTCGCCGCCGGTGGGATCGCACATCCGCGCACCGTGGCCGGCGTCCTGGCCGCCGGCGCCGACGCCGTCCGCGTCGGCACCGCT